>NZ_LFBU01000002.1:0-347717 GCF_001045555.1 Marinobacter subterrani | reverse complement strand
CCGGAATGAGCCTGACACGCAAGCTCACCCTTCTGGTCACCAGCACCGTCTTCTTCATCACTGTGATTGCGGCCGGCTGGGGGTATTACGTCAGCGGCCATCAGATGGAAGAACTGTTTGATGCCGAACTGGCCCAGAGCACACGAATCGTCCAGGGTCTGATCCAGCACCTGTCCGGAACCCAGTCGATCGAGCAGCTATCCAGAACGCTCTCCCGAACGCTTCAGATACCCGAGAGCGCCTACCGGGGTGATGAAGAAGAAGACGAGATTCTCCCTGGCGGCGCGGGCCACAAGTATGAGCGCAAGCTGGCCTTCGAGGTGTGGTCCCCTGACAACCAGCCCATACTGGACACCCTCCGAGCCAGCGAAACCGGGGGGCTTGAGCCGGGCTTTGCGTGGCAGGAAGTAACCGGTTATCGGTGGCGTACCTTCACTCTGAAAGATCCGCTGACCGGCTTCTGGATAAGAGCTGCCCAGCGGGAGGATGTCCGGGAAGAACTCAGCCAGGAAATCGCGCTGGGCAATGTGTTGCCCTTTCTGATTGCGCTTCCCCTGCTGGCGCTTGCCGTGGTGGGTTCCATCCAGTTGGGTTTTCGGCCGCTGCGCAAACTGGAAAAGCCGGTTCGCAACATGGCGCCTGAGAATATCCACCCGCTGGATGATCGCCAGGCACCCCGGGAGGTCGCCGGGCTGGTTCATGCAGTGAACGGCCTGCTGCGCCGACTGCACCAGGCACTGGAGCGGGAGCGACGGTTCTCGGCCGATGCCGCGCACGAACTTCGGACTCCGCTGACCGCCCTGCGCTTGAACCTGGAGCGGCAGGCTGAACTCCATCCCGGCGAATTCGAAAACCTAACCGCCGCTGTGGACCGCATGGTGCACCTGGTCGAGCAACTACTGCTGTTAAACCGGGTCGATGCCGGCGTCGATTTCCGCCCTGAGCCGCGGAACCTGGCGGAGCTGGTGGAACAGAGTATTGCCGATGTCGCCCCACTGGCCCTGAAAAAACAGATCGAACCAGAACTGGATAACCAGTGCGTGCTCGCCATGGTTCGTTGTCACAGCGCGCTGATCAACACCATGATGCGCTCCCTGCTGGCCAACGCCATCCAGTACAGCGCGCCGGGTACCCGGATAGCGACCACCATGTATGAAGAAGCGGGCGGCTTCACCGTCAACATCTGTGACCAGGGCCCGGGCATCCCCCCGGAAGACCGGGAACGGGCCTTGAGCCGCTTCACCCGCCTTGACCAGCGCCAAGGGGCCGGCGCCGGGCTCGGGCTTGCCATCGCCCGACGCATTGCCGAGCTGCACGGCGGCCAGTTAACACTCGCCGACCGAAAGGATGGCCAGCCGGGGCTGTGCGTCAGCATCTGGCTTCCCGCCCAGTCTTCGTCTCAATTGCGCCCGGCCTGAGACCATTACAGAACCAGTGAACGAAGGGAAGCTGCCATGAAACACACGGAACACCATAAAACCCACCGAACAGGCTGGCTTCGGGCCGCCGTACTCGGTGCCAATGACGGCATTGTTTCTACCGCGAGCCTGGTTCTCGGGGTTGCCGCTACCGGGGCCAGCACCGAGAGTATCCTGGTGGCGGGAGTGGCAGGGCTGGTTGCCGGTGCCATGTCGATGGCAGCCGGAGAGTATGTCTCCGTCAGCTCCCAGGCCGATACCGAGCGGGCCGATTTACGCCGGGAAAGCCAGGAACTGGAAGACAACCCGGTGTTTGAGCACGCCGAACTGACGGCGATCTACGTCGAACGCGGGCTGGATGCGGAACTGGCCTCCACCGTTGCCACTCGCCTGATGGAGCACGATGCGCTAGGAGCCCATGCGCGAGACGAACTGGGCATTTCCGAAGCCCTGGCGGCACGCCCGGTACAGGCGGCCTTTGCCTCGGCCGGCACCTTCGCCGTGGGCGCCGCGTTACCGTTGCTGACCGTTGTGCTGTTTCCGATTGCCCTGGTCATGTGGACGGTTTCGGGCAGTTCGCTTGTGTTCCTTGCGCTGCTCGGTGGCCTTTCAGCCAGGGCCGGCGGTGCACCGGTGCTCTCCGGCGCTGGGCGGGTGACCTTCTGGGGGGCCCTGGCCATGGCGCTGACCGCGGGGGTTGGCGCGCTCTTCGGGGTGGTGGCGGGCTAACATTCGCCGCGGCCCGGCGGCCGCGATCAGTCTGAGGCCGGCAGTTTGGGCAGCGTTACCGACACCTGCAAACCCCGGCCTTCCGGACCGGCCTCCAGCCGGATCTCTCCCCCCATGCCCCGAATCAGGGTACGCGCGATGGCCAGACCAAGACCCGCGCCGCCGGTATCCCGGTTGCGGGATTGCTCCAGGCGGTAAAAGGGTTCGAACACCCGGTCGCGCTCGGCTGCCGGAATACCCGGCCCCTGGTCGGTGATGGTGATGACCGCCTCATTCACTCCGGCGTCCAGCTTCACCTCGGCCCGCTGGCCGTAATTCACGGCGTTCTCAATCAGGTTTCGCAGCGCCCGTTTGACCGCCTCCGGCTGGCCCTGGAGCACGCACCTCGGGCTGTCCTCACACGCCACCGCCAGCCCCATGTCCTGCAGGTCACCGCACAGGCTGTCCAACAGGGTCGCCAGATCGTAACGCCGGTGTGGCTCGGTGGTGCTGCCGCGGATGAAATCAAGAGTGGCCTCGGCCAGGTGCTGCATCTCCTTCAGACTCTCAAGCAGGCGGTCCCGGTCGTCACCGCCCGGCAGCATTTCTACCCGCAGCCGCATGGAAGTAATGGGGGTGCGCAGATCGTGGGCAAGGGCAGCCAGCAGTCGCCCCCGGTCTTCCTGCGCCCGGCCAACCTGTTGCTGCATCTGGTTGAAGGCACGGGTTACCTCGCGAATATCTTCTGGGCCACGCTCCGGTATCACGATCTTTTCTCCACGCCCGAAGGCGTGGGCCGCAAAACTCAGTTCCTTAACCGGCCGCATAATATGGCGAATCGCCAACAGCAGCGTAAGCACCAGCAATATCGCGGTAATACCAACGCTGGTTAGGGTTGCCTTGAGCCAGAGCCAGGACGGCGCAGGCGGCCGGGCAAGGGCATTGACCCACTGCCCGGAGGGCAATGCCAGGGAGACGCTGAGGATGGGCGGGCACTCCTGCCATTGCTCCGCGCTGTCGTGGCTGTGTTCCCGGCGCTCCTCTTCCTGATGCTCGTCGTCTTCGTCGTGTTTCGTGCGCTCACCATCGGTATTAAGGTTTGCGGCAGGCCACGGCAAACACTCTTCCTCTTCTCCGGCTTTCATGGCGGTTCGCACCTGCTCCAGCGGCAGGCCCAACTCCCGGGCCAGCGGCTCCGTCATCCTTGGCGACCGGTCGCTGGCCAGGAGAGAGACGGGGTCGATGGAAAGCTGGAGCGAGGGGCTTGAAAGCGCCCGTAATATCCGCTCCTGCCGCTCCGGGTCTGTGGTGTCGAGCAGGGTATAGGCATCCATGACCCGTTGCAGCACATGTTCAAGGCTGGCACTGCGCAGGGCCCCCTGGCGCTCTCCGGCCAGAATCGCAATGGTGATGATCTGTGCCACCAGCAGCACCAGGACCAGCAACAGGGCCAGCTGTCCTCCGGCACGCCGGGGCCACAACCTCATTGCGCCGTGCCTCCCACGCTGGCAATCCATTGGTACCCGCCTCCCCAGATGGTCTTGATCAGCCTGGGGTTGCGGGCGTCCGGATCGATTTTCCGGCGCAGCCGGCTGACATGGTTATCGATACTGCGGTCGAAGGCGTCTGCTTCCCGGCCCAGGGTCAGGTCCATAAGCTGGTCCCGCGACAGCACCCGGCCGGCGTGCTCCAGAAATGCCAGTAGCAGCCTGTATTCGGCGGTACTCAGGGACACCTCGACGCCCTCCGGATCAACCAGTTGATGACGGTCGACGTTCAGGGCCCAACCCTCGAAAGACAGGCATTGCCCCGCCATCGGGCTGCGCCGGGGCGGTAGCGCGACGGTTCGGCGCAGTACCGCCTTGATGCGGGCCAGCAGCTCCCTCGGGTTGAACGGTTTGGTCAGGTAATCGTCGGCGCCCATTTCCAGGCCGACAATGCGGTCGGTCTCCTCGCTCATGGCGGTCAGAAGAATAACGGGCAGCTCGGTGTGTTCCCGCAGATAACGGCACAGCGTCAGGCCATCGTCTCCCGGCATCATGATATCCAGCACCACCAGGTCTACCGGGTGGTCTTTCAGCTGGCGTTTCATGGTATTGCCGCCATCGGCCAGGAGCACGCGCAATCCGTGTCCCTGAAGATAGCGGCCGACCAGGTCGCGAATCTCTCGATGGTCGTCGACCACCAGTATCATGGGAAGGGTGCTCACTCATCACTCCGTCTGTGCCATTCCTGCCCCAATTATAGGGGACTCGCCGGGCCACTTGGGCACGTGGTTGTCAGAAATCATCCCTATTCAGACGCTTGAGACAATTTGCGACAAATTTGGCCGCTAACCGAGACAATTGTGCGACGTTTGCCTGATGAAATAGGTCGCAACCAGCAATGACCTCTGATCATGGGTTTCGTTCAACAAGGAGTTCTGTCATGAAAAAAACCACCAGGTTTGCCGCCCTGTCCGCCGCCGCTCTGCTCAGTTCAGTGCCCGTTTGGGCCTCTGCCGATGACGATGACCGTGACAACAACCGTTACGACCATCGCCGTGACGGCATGCAGATGAACGCGGATCTCAAGCAGTACAGCACCGATGAAATGCGAATCATGGCTTATGGCCAGGCCCTGCGCCGGCTTGGTCCGGGGGTGAAGGTTTCTGTCAACGAAACGAAAGACGGCAGCTATCTGGTGCAGTTGCGGGATGCCGAGGGCAACCTGATCCGGGAGCAGGAGTTTGACCAGTACGCCGCGCCGGTTCGGGGTACTCAACAGTACTGACACCACACCACCTGAGTGAGCGCCCGGAAAGGGCTGCCGCCGAGATTCTGAAGGAGATTGACAATGACACTTATGGACGCCGAAGGTCGCTACGGTAGCGTTTCCCGCTCCCTGCACTGGGTTATGGCAGTTTTCCTGCTAGCCATGCTGGGCAGCGAGGTGTGGTTCGAGGCCCTGGAGGACACCCTCTCCGAAGCCACTCTGATGGCCTGGCACCAGAGCGTAGGGCTGGCGTTATTCGGGCTGGTGGTTTTCCGTGGCGTGTGGCGATGGCTCAACTGGTCGCGTCTTGCACCGCCTGAGCGCTGGGCCACCATGGCCAAGCTGGGGCATCTTGTTCTGTATGCACTGATGATCCTGATGCCCCTGTCAGGGCTGGCGACAGCACTGGGCGACGGAGACCGGGTATCGTTCTTCGGATGGACGGTCTTTGCCGCCGGCCCGGAAGTGGAATGGCTGGAAGAAAATATTGGGGAGTTACATGAAATCCTGGCAAACGTACTCTGGCTGGCTATCGGCGTGCACGTCGCCGCCGCACTGGCGCACCAGTACATGCTCGGAGACCGGACCTTGAAGCGCATGGCGTGAGTGGATGAGGTTCGGCACCAGGTGCCGAACCCATCAGCGGGCTTTCAGGCTTATCTGTTTCGATCCTGCGGGGGCAATTTGCCCACTTTTACCCTTGCCGACATACTCAATGGCTCCACCCGCCTTCAAAAAAGCAGCCGTCTGCTCCTCGATCGTGGCGGTAGTAATTGTGGCTTTTTCAGGTTTCTTGCTCATGGCGCTCTCCAGATTGAGTGTTGGCCAGTTTGCCAACCTCCAGGAACCATAATGCCTGAAACAGCAAAATTTTGTTGCATGGATTAATTGCGAGCCCGGCAACAGCCCTGGTTAAGCTGCACGTGCAGTTTGTTGGCGTGATCAGACTGTATAGCCGTGCTACCTCACGGTGACCGGAGATTAACGACGGCGCATCGTCAAAAAGCAGGTGGGCTTCATCAAAGAAGGCCGGCTGATCACTTCGTGGCCTTGGCATAAGGTGAAGTTGCCATCCAATCGGGCGTATCCAGGATGCCCCCAATCGAGATGTGCAAAACCACATCCTCGAAAGCAATGTCCCTTTCTTCTTGGAGAAGCTTTCACAGTGGCGGCACCAGTACAAAGTTTCCAAAATGCGTCTTCTTGAGAAATTCCTGTTGGGCAGTCGCTATGTCTTTCAGCGCGAACGTTTTTGCAACCAGAGGACGTATCTCATCCTTTTCAATGTAGCCGATGAGGTTTGGAAAGATCGGTTCGTCCCAGGCTGTGCAACCAATCAGCGTCAAGTCCTTGAGATAAAAATCGCGCATATCGATGGTGGTGATAGGCCCGGCAATTGCGCCAGACGACGCATACCGGCCACCACGAGCCATCAGCTTCAACAGCTTGCCGACCTGCTTACCGGCGACATTGTCGATAACAACATCCACTGAGGAGTTCTCGATTTCAGTCGACAGGTCCAGGCCCCGGGCAATCTCCTGGTCGGTCCCCAGGCCCCTGACCGAATCCAGCTTACTTTCGCCGGCTACGGCGATAACATAGGCACCACGGCGCTTGGCCAGTTGGACAACCGCTGATCCGACTCCGCCCGACGCCCCGGTAACCAGCACACGGTCAGCGCTGTTAACGCCTGCTCGATGCAACATGTTTTCAGCCGTTCCATAAGCACAGGGGATTGTCGCGAGTTCCACATCGCTCCAGTCGCTTTGGATTTCAAATACCTCGCTGGCCGGTACGGTCACGTACTGAGCGAATGCTCCGTCAAAATCCGATGCCATCCAGAGATTATCCAGAGAATCAAACCCGTTAAGACGCATACAGGCCCTGACAAGAACCCGCTTCCCAATATCCGGCCCTTTCGTACCCTGCCCCCAGGCAACGACTTCACCACAACAGTCTGTCCCCTGAATCAATGGAAACGGTGTTGATTCGTTCCAGCCACCGTCCTCAATCTCTGGCTCATCGTTCCTTTCAGATAATTGCTCAGTGCCACCTTGAACCGATGAGGAATACCAGCCAAGCCGTGTATTGATTTCCGTGTTATTGACCCCGGCCGCTAAGACCCTTAGCAAAACCTCGCCCGGCCCCGGCACAGGAATTGGGACATCGCAGTAGTCGAGCTTCTCATAACCGCCGTTGCCAGTGGTCACCACCGCTTTCATCGTCGGTTGGTGACCGCGAACCTTGAAACGCTCGGGATCGAATGGTCGCAGGTAAGTTAGATCAGGCATGCGTCTTCCAAAGTAATGTGAAAAGCTCGTGACCGTAGCAGCGTCGTCACAACCAGTCTGAAACATTCAGCCACAGTGATGAGCCGGCCTATCACCAATAGGCGGCGCCCTAACGCCCGCCATCACCAGTGACAGAACCGCAGCGAAGTGGAGGGTTTGGCATCCGGTGCGTGGCCTGGTTAGGCACTGACTCTCCAGAGTTATGCAGCATGGTTGCCATGGTTTGAATTGTGTTTAATCAAGCTTTCCGCTGGAATCGAGAATGCCTCATGAAGCCCCTCAATCATCCGAAGCGTCAGAGGACGCTTTCGAGCCAATATCTCGTACACTCGGTTCTTCCGGCCAATGACCGGGACGAGGTCGTCTACGGTGAGACCCTGCTGCTCCATTCGAAATTTGATAGCCTCAACCGGATCCGGGAAGTCGATGGGATAATGATTCCGCTCATAGGCCTCGACCAAGGTTACGAGAATATCCAGTCGATCTCCCTCGGCTGACCCGGTTTCAGCTGACATAAGACCTTCAATCTCTTTCATCGTTGTCTGATAGTCAGCTTCGGTTTTGATGGGACGAATGTCCATAGAGCACCTCATATTGTATGTGCATCAATCGCGTCGTATTGCTTGTGTGTTCCTATGAATCGAATGTACACGACGCGATAGGCATAATTGATCCAGACCACCAACCGGTACTTGTTGCCGGCAATGTTAAAGACCACGCGACCATCCTTCAGAATACTCGCGTTCGAGAATTGTGCCTTCACCTCATTTGGGCTGGCCCAGTCAGCCTTCAGCGGCTCCCGGTACCAAGCCAACCCCGGCTCGACGGAATCCGAGTAAGCTGGCGAACTTGACCAGAACGTCTTCAACGTGGACAGAGCAATAATACGCATAAGCCTAGTTTAGTCCCAGTTTGGGACTTGCGCAACGGCGCCGAGTTTCATTCGTTTGGTATTTGGTGCCTAATCGGGATAGGGAGGCACCTCACGATGCCCCTCCTCCCACATCACCGGGCATACGGATCACGTACCACGGCGATTCAGTGACTTGATTCAACCCTTTACCGTACTGCCAATTCCGGCAGTCCATAGCTCCGGAACAACGGGGCCGGTAAGGCGCGCCGCAGTGCCGGCGAATGACTCAGCCGCCACGGGCCGTGGGCCGATTTGGCGGTGTTCCCAATTCTGCTGGATAACCTGGGCAATCGCCTGTTGGATGAAGCGAATCAGCACCGTCGGGATACCCAGAGGGCGGGAGCGGTCACGTGCCCGCCCGCCCCGGATGTACCACACCTCATATCGGGTTCCTGTTCGTCGCCCCGCCGCTTTGGATTGGGCTTACTTCCGGGCGGCGCTCCGCTCCCCAGTTCTGTGCCATGCCCGGCACACGCAGAAGGCAGCGGCGCGCGTTAGCGCGTCCGCTGGCCTGACTTGTTAGCAGAGATATCCTTGAGCCCGCCCGAGACATACTTGTGCAGAACACTCGAAACCAGAGACTGGTACGGCAGCCCCTCTTCCAAAGCCCGACGCTGCAGCGCCTCCAGATCCCGGCTGGAGATACGGATGTTGATTCGCCTGTCTTTCTTGAACGTTTCTTCCGCTGCCTTAGTGAGGTACTCCCGACGATCGGCATCCAGATCCGATTCGAATTCCCCCGACTCGTATGCCTCAAGCAACTCTTGCTCTTCAGGATCTAATTTGGTCTTGGCCATGCTATCCCCCTAGAAATTTCTTGGTGGCCTTGCGGCTGGGAATAATCGTCTTGAGAAAGATTTCTTTATCATTCTCGACGTACGGTACCAGCCAGGCGTAATCATCAATCCGTACCACAAACAGACGCTGATTCGGATACTTTTCCCTGTTGGGGTGAGGTCCATCATCAAGTAAACCACCAGACTGAAGAGCAAACAGGACGTCTTCGAAGGAAGCTCCGCGCTCGCTCATCAACTGCTGGTTCTTTTCAGCATTCCAGTTAATTTGCTTCATCAGACGAGTCTAGCAGAGTGTGTGCCTATTGGCATCATGCTAACGCCCGCAATCACGCCCTTGTCGCGTGAATTGCATTGTTTTATTGGGGTCAGCACCGTCGGCTCGTCCAGGCTGAGCAGTCGATGTGGGCGAAGCGACCGAAATCAGCTGGATCGTTACTGCCTGGAGCGACGGCAAGCTCTTGCCCGCAATACGGGCAGAACCCAACCTCAACAACCGTAGTCCAAATCGTCTCACCAATCTCGTCAAGATGATGGTTCTCCTCTAAATCATCTTCCGTCGCTTGCCTTTCTACAAACAGGCACCATACGAAATTTTCACGCCCTACATGATTCTTATCCAGCCTAATCGATACGCCGTGCTCTGGTGAAGCTGATTGAAAACTTCCGGGTGTTGCTCAGCAATGCGCAGAAGCGCAACCGCAGGCCCCTGCGGCTCGCGCCGACCCTGTTCCCAATCCTGAAGGGTTCGCACACTCACGCCCATAAGACCAGCAAACGCTGACTGCGACATGTGCAGTTTCAGCCTGATCTCTTTGGGCGGTGAGGGCTCTGACAGCTCATGCGTTCGTAGAGCCAATTTGCCCTTCTTGAACTGCTTGATTTCATTGATACCGTCAAGAATCTCTGCCCCTAGGTTCCTGTCACCCATTTTTGATTGCCTCCGCTATCTGCTTGAGCGTATGGCCAGGAATGCTGGCGCGCTCTGATTTACTGTACAGCGTGAGCATCCATATCTCGTGGTCAGATTTCTTCCAGTAGTAAATGGCTCTGATACCACCGGTCTTTCCCGAACCCGCTGGTGCCCATCGAACTTTACGAGCGCCACCCGAGCCTTTGATCAGATCCCCGGCATCCGGTTTCTGCAAACGGTAGGTTTGAAGCCCACGGCATTCCTCATCCGTGAGGTAGTTCGGCAATAGCTTGGTGAACGTTGAAGTTTCGATGAATAACATTGCCGTACATGCGTCAAGGCCGGATCAGTGACTTGATTCAACCCTTTACCGTACTGCCAATTCCGGCAGTCCATAGCTCCGGAACAACGGGGCCGGTAAGGCGTGCTGCAGTGCCGGTGAATGACTCAGCCGCCACGGGCCGTGGGCCGATTTGGCGGTGTTCCAGGCCAATCGGACCGAGACACCCCGCTTCCTGGATAACCTGGGCAATCGCCTGCTGGATGAAGCGATCCAGCACCGTCGGGATACCCAGAGGGCGGGAGCGGTCACGTGCCCTGCCCGGCACACGCTCCGCTAATGTGCGCCGCCTGCGGCGTCACCCTTGAGCGGCTTGTTAGCAGATTCTGCCTGAAGACGCTCCACCAGCCACACCTTGATGATCGATTGGCGGGTAACGCCAATGCGCGCAGCCTCGCGATCCAGCGACTCCACAACCCAAGCCGGGAAATCAACGTTGATTCGCTTTTGTTCCTGATTAACGCGGCGAGCAGAGGACATGTCCAGGTCATCGACAATATCCTCCTGACCTTCCTCAAATTTCTTGTCGAAGTCTTTAGCTTTCATAGAGCTCAACCTCCTTCTTGCGGGAACGCCTGACTGAAATCAGACGAATACGAGCATCCCTGTATGTGACGACAGCCGACCAGTGCTTTTCACCAATCTTGCCTATCAGCAAAAACCTCTGCTCATCCTCGGATTTCGCCCGGATCTCCAGCAGGTATGGATCTTTCCACAACATTTGGGCAGCAACGAAATCGATACCGTGCTTATCCAGATTGGCCTGGCTTTTGGCTTCGTCGAATTCAAATTCATCCATGAGTATAAATTATTCCATTTTTACTCAACTCACAAGGTCTGGAAGGACGCTGTAGCTGCTAACGCCCGCAGCACGGGCAAAATTGGAGCACGGCGGAAATTTTGCCCCAGTGCCTGCGGCACGTAGTCCGGCCTGGCAGTATGTATTTCCAGCACAGCGGCTGTCTGTTGATCCGCGCTCAGGAGTTCGTCGGCACCGACATCCGCAGTACTCAGGAGTTGCTGGGCCACAATGATATCTCTACAACACAGATTTATACCCATGTCATCGGAACTCACCAGCGAGGCATCAGCAGCCCGCTGGATGTTTGAAAATGGCTTCCTGGCTAACCAGGCACAAAGACGGGAAACCCATCAAGCTCGGTAGAAAGCAGGCGCTGGCCGAACAGTCTCTCAAGCGCCGGGGTAACCAGCATGTCCCGGGCGGGGCCCCAGCAGGCCTGGCCGTCGGGGAACATCAGCAGGATCTGGTCACACCAGCGGGCGGCCAGGTTCAGGTCGTGCAGGCACATGAATACCGCCTGGCCGGATGCGGCCTGGCTGCGCAGCAGTTTCATCACGGAGGTCTGGTGTTGCAGGTCGAGATGGTTGGTGGGTTCATCCAGTAGCCAGATGCCCGGTGCCTGAGTCATCAGTGTGGCAATGGCCACCCTCTGCCGCTCGCCTCCGGACAGCGTGTTAACCAGCCGGTCCCTCAGGTGCATCACATCAAGTACTACCAGTGCCCGCTCGGCAATCACCAGGTCTTCAGCCGTTTCCATCTGCCAGGGTGACAACCAGGGGTGGCGCCCGATCAGGGCAGTTTCCAGCACGGTTGCCGGGAAACCATCCTGCCGGTCCTGGAACACCAGGCCCATCTGTTGCGAGACGAGCTTGCGGCGGATTTTCGCCAACGGATTTCCGTCCAGCAGAAGCTGGCCACTGCAAGGCTCGCGAAGGCCGGCCAGCGTATGCAGCAGTGTGGTCTTGCCCACGCCGTTGGGGCCGAGAACGCCCCAAACCTGGCCCGGCTGCAGGGACAGGCTCAGTGGCACGCCGGCGTCACGCCCGGGAATGTCGATAATCAGCTCTTCGGCAGTCAGTATGGCCATTATTGACTCCGGTAAAGCAGATACAGGAACACAGGTACGCCGATCAGCGCGGTGATCACACCCACCGGTAGCTGTTCCGGCGCAATCACTACCCGGGCCAGCGTATCGGCCAGTACCAGCAGGGTTCCGCCTGCCAGCGCACAGGCGGGCAGAATCAGCCGCTGATCATTGCCCAACACCAGCCGCAGCATGTGCGGCACCACCAGGCCGACAAAGCCGACAGCGCCGGCCATGGTCACTGCGGTCGCCGTAAGCAGGCTGGCGATCAGGTAGATCAGCCACTCCAGGGGGCGCACCGAGACGCCCAACGCCGCGGCCTGCAGGGAGCCCCGGGCCAGCACATTCAAAACCCGCCCCAGGGGGAATACCAACAGGCAGACCAGGGCCAGAATGATCAGCCCGGGCCAGGGTGAGCCGGCATGGGACAGGTCTCCCATCAGCCAGTACAACATGCCCGGGAGCCGGCGGGCCGGAGTCATCGAAAGGATAAGCGTGATCACTGCTCCCCAGCCAGCGGCCACCACTACCCCGGTGAGTAGCAGGCGGGAGGGGGTCCAGCTTCCACTGCCATGGGCAAGGCCAAACACCAGCAGAGTCGCCAGCATGGCGCCGGCAAAGGCGGAACCGGATACCAGAAAACCGGCAACGCCGGCCAGCATGGCCAACAAGGCGCCAACCGCCGCGCCGCCGGATAAACCAAGGACATAGGGGTCTGCAAGCGGGTTACGCAGCAGCACCTGCATCAGCGCACCCGCCACTGCCAGCAGGCCGCCGGTGGCGAAGGCGCTCAAGGTGCGTGGCAGCCTCAGTTCGAGGATCACCGCTTGCTGAAGGTCAGTGCCGCTGCCGGCCAGCACCCTCAGGGTGTCGTTGATCCCGGCACCGCTACTGCCGATGCTGACCGACAACAAGCCAGCCACCAGGCTCGCCAGCACCAGGATCAGCATGGGCTTCAAGGGGCTGGAGATTGCAGCGGGGTTAGAGATTGGCACGGGCCTGCTCCAGGGTCTGGCATAGATGTCTGGCGCCTTTCACGATACGCAGCGTGGGCCGGGCCAGCAGATCCGGCGGTTCCAGGAACAGGTTACCGGCCGACACTGCGGTAAGGCCAGGGAACTGCTGCCAGCCCTCCAACCACTGGTTATTGCGCGCTTCTCCGGCGGTAACAATTACCCCCGGATTGGCAGCCAGCACCGCTTCCCGGCTGATCCGGGGCACCAGCCTCGGCAACTGGCCGAATACGTTGACGCCGCCACACAGCTCGATGGCCTTGCTGATCAGCTCCTCCCGGTTCACGGTCATCAGTGGCTGGTCCCAGATCTGATAGAACACCCGGAGCTGCTGCGCACTGGCATACTCGGCCTCCAGGCTGGCGATTTCCTGGCGGAAAGATTCCGCTCGTGCCTGCCCCACAGTGGAATGCCCCGTTAGCTGTGCAAGATCCTCAACCGCCCGGGCAATATCCGCGAACGTGCGCGGGGCCAGCCAGAATACCGGGATACCAAGCGCCGCGACCCGTTCCAGCTGGCTGCGGGAGTTGCCATCCACCCAGGCCACCACCAGATCCGGTGCCAGCGAAACGATCGCCTCCAGATCCAGCCGGTTGCTATCGCCCACCTGTGGCAACGCCGCCGCTTCGGCTGGAAAATCACTCCAGGCACTGACAGCCACCACACTGTCTCCGGCGCCGGCCGAGAAGAGCAGTTCGGTGGCACCGGGGGAGAGAGAAACAATCCGCTTCGCCGGTGCCTGAAGACACATCTCACGACTCAGGGCGTCCTTCACGCAGGGCGGATCTGCCAATGCCGCTGCGGGCATCAGGGCGAACAGCACCAATATCAGAACAAGCCTGCGTTGGATCATGGGATTACGTCACCGGCCAGAAACTGAGCCTACTGTCGAAAATCATAACGCACCGAGGCCATATAGGTCCGACCCGCAGCCAGATAGTCAAAGGGTTCGAAAGTCACGCTGTCGTTGCCCAGACTGGTGGCATAGCGGCGATCCAGCACATTATCCACCTTGAAGCTGGCCGACCAGCCCGGCAGGAAATTCCAGGCCGCCCTTATATCAACCGTACCGTAGCCAGGTAACAGGCTGTTGTTGGCGGCATCGTTATACCGATCACTTTCGGCGATAAAGCTGGCGCCCACCGACCATTTGTCAAACAGACGATCAACATCCAGGCGAAGGTTCTTTTCCGCCCGCCGGGGCAGGCGTGCGCCGGAATCGAGGTTCTCACTGTCGGCCCAGGTCAGCGCCGCGTTCAGGTCCCAGTTAGTGGTTTTAAAACCGGAGGACAACTCTATGCCACGAATACGGGCGGATTGGACGTTCTCGACTGTGCCCTCGAACGTGACCGGGTCAGACACGTAGGTGATCAGGTCTTCAACGTCGTTCTGATAAACCGCGACATCCCAGAACCAGGTGTCGTAGCGACCGGTTATTCCGGCCTCCATCATTTTACCCTCTTCCGGCTCGAGGTTCGGGTTGCCGGTGTAGTAGGGCACGGTCAGGTACAGGTCGTTGAAGGTAGGTGCCCGGAACGAGGTGGCGTAACTCACCCGCACACGGTGGACCCGGTCGAGCTCGTGCCCCAGGGCGATACCGCCGGTTTCTTCCTTGCCGTAGGCTTCGTTGTCGTCGAGGCGGGCACTGGCCATAAGATCCGTGGCACCGAAATTGAGTCGGGCCTGGCCAAAGACCGCCGTGTTGGTCCGGCTGTCTTCGGTGAATTCGCTGGTGCCCGCCACCTCGTCCACCATGACTTCCGAGCCGATCACAAATTCATGGACCCCCGCAGTCAGGGTGTTTTCCCAGCGGGCCGACCGATGCAGCGTATTGAACACACTGGGGTAGGAACCGAACGTCTCCTGTTCGTCCCGGGATTCGGAGAACTGGATGCGGGTGCGCCAGTAGTCACTGGCCACGGCTTCCAGATAAAGCCCCATGGCACGGATCTGGAAGTCGGTGTCGCCACCCTCAAACTCGGTATTGCCTTCGGACTGGAACACTGTAACGCCGGCGCCGCCCCCCTGATCAAACTGGTGACTGACTTTGGCCAGGCCGCCGGCGTTGCGGAACCCCTTGTCTTCGCCCCCGGCGCGCAGGTTGGTGCCCTCGGTATCGGAATAGACACCGCCGACCAGAAAGGCGTTGCGCCCTTCCCGCCCGGCCACACCTGCCGTGGTTTCCAGTGTCTCGTGGGAGCCGCCCGACAGTTCGGTCCAGCCCTGGCGGCCCGCCTCCGGCTCAAGGGAGAAAACCTGGATGACACCGCCCACCGCATCGGCCCCGTACAGCGAGCTTTTCGCGCCGCGCACCAGTTCCACCCGTTCCATCAGCTCCGGCGGCAGAAACTGCCAGGGCGGGATGCCGGCAGTGGCGGAGCGCAGGCGGATACCGTCCAACAGCAGAACAGTGCCGGAACTGCCCGCACCGCGCAGGAAGACACTGGTGGTTTTACCGTAACTGCCATCGGACACCACGTTGACACCTGGCTGGGCATGCAACAGGTCCGTGAATTCGGCCGGCTGCTGACGCCGGATGTCATCTTGTTCAATGACGGTTACCGATGAAAGACTTTCCCCCACGGTTTTCGGCCCCAGGGTCGCCGTGACAACAATCGGATCAAGGGCTTCCTCATTCGTATCACTCTGGCCGAACGCCAGACCAGGCAGGATCAAAACTGACGTTGCCGCCACTACAACAGGTAAGGAGGGTTTCAAAGGCATTCTTTTTCGCTCCGCAATCCGCGCTCGCCCGCACGGGGGTCAGGTTTTATGCTACGGAACGGACAGAAAGGGCAGGTGGGCATCAGGTGGCAGGAACGCGGAACCGGATTACACCCACCCAGGTCGCCCACCGCAACTTCGGGTGTTTTTCCAGGCCGGTCTCCGGGCTGGCAGGCGGAACCAAGGTTCCCGGGCAATCACCTTCCCATGTCTTGGCGACACAGTGGCGCATCAGATTGCCGTTATCCTGCTTACCGTTGCGGGGGCAGCATCGGACTTGTACTGGCTGGGGGCCAGACTCACCGATTTCCCGTTTCACCCGTCGCGCTTTGCGACGGACACCTGAAAAAAGTGTGGCAAGGCTAGCAATACCGGGCAAAGCGGTCAATGAGATCCATCAAAGGTCGACATGGCCGCTGCCCCCTCCCGCTGCTATATTGCCAGTCTGAGAACCAGTTTCCCCCGCGAAAACAGGGAGTTTTATGCAGGCCGAGCTTATCGACATCCGCAATCACATGGCACAGTACCCGCCGTTTGACGAGATGGACGAGGCGCTGCTCGACAAGGTGGTGGGCGGCATCGAGGTGGTGTACTTCAAGGCCGGCACCCAGATCCTCGGGGTCGGTGACCAGAACAACTGGCTCTACTATGTGCGCACCGGGGCCGTGGAGATCTATCGCCGGTCCGGCGAGCTGTACAACCGGATCGGCGAGGGCGAGATGTTCGGCCAGTTCGGCCTGCTGATGAACAAGCGCGTGCGGTTTCCGGCAAAAGCCCTGGAAGACACGCTGCTCTACAAGATCCCCGGTGAGACCTTCCAGTTCCTGTGGGAAAGCGACGATAACTTCGCCGACTTTGTGGAAATCGAGGACCGCAGCCGTTTGCGCTCTGCGCTTTCCCGCCGGGAAAAGTCCAACGAACTGATGACCGCCAAGGTCACCCGGCTGATTTCCCGGCCACCGGTATCGGCACCCTCCACCGTGAGGCTCCAGGAAGCCGCCCGGATCATGACCGACAACGGCGTTTCCGCTTTACTGCTGATGGATGAAGAGGGCGAACGGCCCCTGCTGCGCGGCATCATTACCGACCGGGACCTGCGCACCCGGGCCCTCACCGAGGCCTTGCCCTCGGAAACGCCGATCAGCGACATCATGTCTAAAGACCTGATCACCATTCCCTCCAGCATGTTCATTTTCGAGACCATGCTGACCATGCTGCACAACAACGTACACCACCTTCCGGTAATGGACCGGGACGACGTCCGGGGCGTCATCGCCCTTTCCGACATCGTGAAGTACGAGAGCCAGAGCAGTCTTTACCTGGTCAGCAACATCTACCACCAGCAGAACCTCAAAGGGCTGAAAAAGGTCAGCCTGGATGTCCGTGACAGTTTCGTGCGGATGGTGAACGAAGACGCCAATTCCCACATGATCGGCAGCGCCATGGCGGGCATCGGGCGCAGCTTTACCCAGAGGCTGCTGGAACTGGGCGAGGAGCATCTCGGGCCACCGCCGGTTCCCTACTGCTTCATGGCGCTCGGCTCCATGGCCCGTGATGAGCAACTGGTGGTCACGGACCAGGACAACGCCATGATCCTGGACGACTGTTTTGTTCCCGAAGAGCACGATGGCTATTTCCTGGCGCTGGCGAAATATGTCAGCGATGGTCTGGCCCAGTGCGGCTACACCTACTGTACCGGGGATATCATGGCCACCAATCAGAAATGGCGCCAGCCGCTGCGGGTCTGGAAGGACTATTTCGCCGACTGGATTGATAACCCCAAGGCCCAGGCCTTGCTCAACAGCAACATTTTCTTCGATCTGGACGGTATCCATGGCGAGACCGGGTTTGCCGAGCAACTGAAAACCCTGGTTGCCAACAAGGCCAGCAACAGCCCGAGGTTCCTGGCCATGCTTGCCCGCAATGCTCTCAACCGCACACCGCCGATCGGGTTCTTCCGCACCTTCGTGCTGGAGGAGGACGGCAAGCACCAGAAAACCTTCAACCTCAAGCGCCGGGGCACGGCGCCCCTGTCTGACCTGATCCGGGTTCATGCCCTGGCCTGCGGCTCCCGGGCCCAGAACTCCTTTGAGCGGCTGAAAGCCATCGGCAACACCAAGCTGCTGCTGGACGATGACCTGGGCAACCTCCGGGATGCGCTGGAGTTCATTTCCATCGTCCGGATCCGGCACCAGGCCCTGGCGATCGAAGCCGGGCGGGAGCCGGACAACAATGTCCGCCCGGAAGACCTGTCGCCCTTTGAACGCAGCCATCTGAAGGATGCCTTCCAGGTGGTCAGCAATGCCCAGAAATTCCTCAGATTCCGCTACAACACCCAGGCAACCCGCAATGTCTGATGGCGCAAACGGCGAGCACTCCGTCACCCGCCTGCCCTGGCCCGAGCAATACCAGGCCCTGGCCGGGCAGAGCAAATCACCGCTGCTTAAAGCGTTCTACCAGAGCGGTTGCGTAGCGCCGGATACGCCGCTGTCGGAGGTTCCGATGGTGGCGGTGGACTTTGAGACTACCGGCCTGGATGCCAACCAGCACTCCATTGTCAGCATTGGCCTGGTGCCCTTCACCCTGGAGGGCATACAGCTTTCCCAGGCAAAGCACTGGATCGTGCGCCCCAAGCTGCCCCTGCACCAGACCTCCATCACCATCCACGGCATCACCCACAGCGACATCGACAAGGCACCGGATCTGGAAGAGATACTTGGCGACCTGTTTGCCTGCCTGAAGGGCCGCATCCCGGTAGTGCACTACCGGGACATTGAACGCCCGTTTCTGGATGTGGCCCTGAAGTGGCGCCTGGGTGAGGGCATCCGGTTTCCGGTGCTCGATACCATGGCCATCGAGGCCCACCTGCATCCGGATCGCCACCCCTCGCGCTGGCAGAAGCTCATGGGCAAGAAGCCGGTATCCATCCGCCTGGCAGACAGCCGCTTGCGCTACGGGCTGCCCCACTATGCCGCCCATAACGCGCTGATTGATGCCATTGCCACGGCGGAGTTGCTGCAGGCCCAAGTGTGGCATCACTTCGGCCCGCAAACGGCGGTTGGGGATCTGTGGTTGTAGTCTGGTTGTCGGATTACGCTGCGCTAATCCGACCTACTCAGATGCCCGGACTTCGTCGAGCCACTCGCCATAGCCTGCCGCCTTCATGTCCTCCAGGGGAATGAATTTCAGGGCGGCCGAGTTCATGCAGTAGCGCAGCCCCGTGGGCTCCGGGCCGTCATTGAACACGTGGCCCAGGTGGGAGTCCGCGTAGCGGCTGCGAATTTCCGTCCGGGTCATGAAGAACGAACTGTCTTCCCGCTCGACCACCGCATCCGGGGTGATAGGCCGGGTAAAGCTTGGCCAGCCGGTACCGGACTTGAATTTGTCCCGGGAAGAAAACAGCGGCTCTCCGGAGACAATATCCACATACAGGCCAGCACGCTTGTTGTCCCAGTACGGGTTATCGAACGCCGGCTCGGTCCCGTCCTGCTGGGTGACTTCGTACTGGATGTCGTTCAGCCGCTTTTTCAGTGTCTGCTTATCCGGCTTCACGAAACTCTGGGGGTCAAAACCCGCATCGGCCTCGCCGGTGTTTTCCACCGCCGGCCGGAACCGGGAAAAGTCCAGCTCGTAGTCTTCGCCATACACCTTCTCGATAAACTGGTAGCGGCCGGAATTGAACGTGTAGATCTTGTAGCGCACCGGATTTTTCAGGTAATAGTCCTGGTGGTACTGCTCCGCCGGATAGAAGTTTTTCAGCGGTACAATTTCGATCAGCACCGGGTGCTCGTACACGCCGGAGGCTTCCAGCTCCTGCTTGGCCGCCTCGGCCAGCCGCTTCTGCTCGGCGTTGTGGTAGAAAATCGCCGGACGGTACTGCGTGCCCCGGTCCACGAACTGGCCCTTGATATCGGTGGGGTTCATCATCCGCCACAGGCCGGCAAGCAACCCCTCATAGGTCATTTTTTTCGGGTCGTAATACACCTGGACCGCCTCAGTGTAGCCGGTGCGGCCGGATGAGACCTGCTGGTAGGTGGGGTTCGGCTCATCGCCGCCGGCATAACCGGACACCGCCTCTACCACGCCGGGGATCTTTTCGTAACCGGCCTCAACACACCAGAAGCAGCCGCCGGCAAAGGTGGCCACGGCCAGCCCGGGGTCATCCGGCGCGAATTCCGTGTCTTTGCTGTCGTGCTTGTCGGCGGTGGCGTAGGCGGTATACAGGCCACCGGCAAATAAAACTGCCAGGGCGGCGACCAAACCTGTCATCGTGCGTTTCATAAAAACTCTCCTCTGCGTGGTTCCATGCTGACAGCGTACCGTCCGGGATTCACGAAACCATTCGGTAGTGATTACGAATCTATAACGCGGTGGATTCATTACCGGCGCCGCCGGCCGCTTCCGATGCCCCCGGAAGCCAGACAGAAAACACCGCGCCCTGGTCATTGCGTACCGATAGCCGGCCACTCTGCAGGGAGACCATCCGCTGGGCAATGGCCAGACCAAGCCCGGCGTGGCCGGGACGCGAGGCGCCGGGAGCCTGGTAGAAGGGTTCGAACAGATGGTTCATATCGGCCGCCGCAATGCCCGGCCCGGCATCCGCCACGGTGATTTCCGCGCCCTCGTCTCGGCCAGCTACCCTGAGTGTTACTTCGCTGCCTCCGGGCGAATGGTCGATGGCATTGCTGATCAGGTTGTCCAGAACCCGTTCTGTCATGGCGATGTCCGCCACCACCCGCACCGGCGAGACGTCCACAATGGCCAGCGACACACCGGCCCGCTCGGCTTCCGGACGGTGTTTCTGCACCACGTCGTGCAGCAGCTCGGCAACCACGAACGGCTCGGCAGTGGGCTGTTTTTCCCGGGCATCGAGGGCCGCCAGTTCGAACAACTCCTCCACCAGCCGCCCGAGCCGGTGCGTTTCCGCCAGGGCGACTCCCAGGAACCGTGCCCGTTCATCGTCACTGAGGCTGTCGTGTTTCAGGCGCAACGCCTCGAGATAGCCCTGGATCGACGCCAGGGGCGTGCGAAGATCGTGGGACACCTGGGCGACCAGCTGGCGGCGCTGGGCGTCCTTGTCTTTCAGCAGGTCAAGCTGCGCGGCAATCCGCCCGGCCATCTGGTCGAAACGGGCAGTTAGGTAATCAATATCGTCGCCTTTGCCGACCAGCACCGGCGACTGCCCCGGCGACATGCCGCTGTCAAAGGCATCCACCCGCTCGGTCAGGCGGGATAACCGACGAGTCAGCAGCCGGAAAAACACCAGTCCGGCCAGCAGCCCGACACACAGGCTCACCGCCAGGGCGCCGGCCCCCATCTGCAGTAGCCGGTCGCTGTGCACCAGGTTTTCCGCCAGATCGTATTCCTCGCCCCGAAGCACCACATACAGGTAGCCGGTGGGGTTGTCGGCCGAGGGCACCGGCGTCACGGAAAAGACCTTGCGCCGGTCGTGGCTGCGGGGGTCGTCACCGGGCAGCGGGTAGGCCTCCGGGTTTTCCAGCAGGGCCCGGATCGGCGCCAGGGACACCCGGTTGCGCTTGATTTTGTCCGGGTCTGCGGAATACGACAGGATGCGCCCGTCCCGATCCAGCAGATAGATTTCGATGCTGGGATTGATGTTCATGTAAAGCTCGAACAGGTGCTTGAGGGCATCGCGGTTGAGCTTGCCATCGGTCACCAGGTTCCGGTCCGACACCAGGTTGCGGGCGAGATCCCGGTTGAGCTGCTGGCTCACAGCGGCGGAGTATTCCCGCACCGAGGCCAGGCTCAGGAAGGTAAACAGGCCACCCACCACCAGCAGCAGAAGAAACAGGCCTATGGCCAGCCGGGCATAGAGGGTTCGGAACACAGACAGAGCCATGGTTAATCCATAAACCGGTAGCCAACGCCCCAGACCGTCTGCACATAATGGGGGTCGGCGGGGTCGGTTTCGATCTTGTTGCGCAGGCGGTTGATGTGGGTATTCACGGTATGTTCATAGCCTTCGTGGTTGTAGCCCCAGACCGCATCCAGCAGTTGCGCCCGGCTGAACACGCGGCCCCGGTGACTGGCAAAGTGCCAGAGCAGGTCGAATTCCCGGGCGGTCAGTTCTACTTCCTCCGACTGCACGAAGACCCGCCTGCGGACAGGATCGATGCGCAACCCGTCCACTTCGATTTCCCCGGCTTCATCGCCGCCAGCCCCCCGGGCGGAAAGCGCGTCCACGCGCCGAAACAGGGCCTTGATGCGGGCCGACAGCTCCGCCACGCTGAAGGGCTTGGTGAGGTAATCGTCCGCCCCCATTTCCAGGCCCAGAACCCGATCCAGCTCTGTGCTTTTTGCCGTCAGCATTAAAACAGGAACATAGCCCGGAGATGATCGTATCTCCCGGCAAACCGACAGGCCATCGAGCCCGGGCAGCATCAGATCCAGAATCACCAGATCGATGCCGCCCTCGCGGAACCGTCCCAGACCGGTATCACCCCGATCCATCAGAACGGCCTTCATACCAAGATCTGACACCTGCATACGTACCAGCTCACCGATGCCGGGATTGTCCTCGATAATCAGTACCGTTCTGGTCATGGGTCGCGGGCTCCTGCATGTGTTGCGGGCTTCGGGAGAGTCCTCGTTGGCTGGAGGCTCGGGCCCTCTCACCGTCATGACCGAGTGTAGGCCGAAATGTTCACAAAACCATCACGGGCAGCACCTGGCCTGCATAGCGGCTGCGAGAATTAGTCGTTAGAATGCATTCAAATTCCGAGACTGAGGTTTCAGTGGCCGACAAAACCATAACCAGGGCAACACCGGCTGACGCGTTCAAGCGGGCCCGTCGCATGTGGCTCAAGGGCGAGCGCATTCACCTGGCGCCGCTGGCTGATGAACTCGGAATTGGCCGGGCCACTCTGTTTCGCTGGGTGGGCAACAAGGACCTGCTGATCGGGGAGATTCTCTGGTCCCTCTATGAGCCGCTCTGGCGACAGGCGATGGCAGAAACCCCCGGTACGGGCGTGGACTATATCGTCGGTGTCTACCGGCGTACCAACTCCACCATCCTGCACTTCGAGCCGCTTCGGCGATTCATCAACCAGGATCCGGAATACGCCCTGAAGATCCTCACCTCGTCGCAATCAATTCTTCACACTCGAACGGTGGAGACCAACACACGGATGCTGAAAGACCAGGTAGCGGCCGGTCACATCAAGCCACCCATGAATATCTTCAGCCTGTCTTACTTCATGATTCGACTGGCAGAATCCTGCCTGTACAGCGACATTATCGCCGGGCGCGAGCCAAGAGAAGCTGAATTGGAGGATGCCTGTACGGCGGTTCGGATTCTGCTTGGAGGGAAAGCCTGAGACTGGGTGGCTGGTCCCGGGGTGGGGTGTCTTTTCTTCTGGGAAAAACAACTCGCTTCGCTCAGACATTTTTTCCCCAGAAGAAAAGACACCCCACCCCGAGACCGATCGTACTTTCGAGCATCTGTCGGATTACGGCTTCGCCTAATCCGACCTACATACTGAACCTTGGCGTAGGTCGGGTTAGGCGAAGCCGTAACCCGACACAGAAACTCCGGGGTCAGATGAAGGTCTTCATCTGACCCCATGTTCAGGCACTACAGCTGCAGCGACCGCACTTCCAGAAACTCCTCCAGCCCCCACTTACCAAACTCCCGGCCGATACCGGAGTGACCGAAACCACCAAACGGGGCCATGGGGTTGAACGCGCCGCCATTGACGAACACCTGGCCGGTACGCAGCTTGCCGGCGATTTTCTTCGCCCTGGCGTCGTCTGCCGACCAGACAGCACCGGAAAGGCCATACTGGGTACCATTGGCGATTTTCACCGCCTCGGCTTCGTCGTTGTAGGGGATCACGCACAGCACCGGCCCGAAGATTTCTTCCTGGGCGATTCGGCTATCCGGCTTCACGTTGCCGAACACGGTGGCTTTCACGAAGTAACCCTTGTCGCAGCCTTCGGGTGCTTCCGGCCCGCCGGTAATCAGGGTGGCGCCTTCCTCGATACCCAGCTTGATGTAATCGATCACCTTGTCACGCTGCTGGGCAGAGGACAGCGGGCCCAGGCGGGTGGTTTCTTCCAGCGGGTTACCCGGCGTCATCTTGGCTACGGCAGCGGCGGCCAGTTCGCAGGCCTCATCGTGCTTGTCGGCCGGCACCAGCATGCGGGTGAGTGCGGTGCAGGTCTGGCCTGAGTTCAGCAGGCAGTTGTTCACGGTGCCTTTCACGGCGGCCGCCAGGTCGGCATCCGGGAGGATGACGGAGGCGGATTTGCCACCCATTTCCAGGGCAAACCGCTTGAAGTCGTCCGCCGCGGCGTGGGCGATCAGGTTGCCGGTGCGGGTGGAGCCGGTGAAGGACACCATGCGCACATCCGGATGCTTGATCAGGGTATCGCCCACGGTCTGGCCGTAGCCGCACACCATGTTGAACACGCCTTTGGGCAGGTCGGTACCGTCGAGAATCTCGGCGAGAATAAACGCCGTCTGGGGCGCGATTTCCGAAGGTTTGAGCACCACGGTGCAACCGGCCGCGATGGCCGGAACGATCTTCAGGATCACCTGGTGCAACGGGTAGTTCCAGGGCGTAATACAGCCCACCACGCCCACTGGCGCGTATTGCACCTCCGAGTTGCCGGACTGTTCGGTGAACGGGAAGTCCGGCAGCAGTTTCAGGTAGCTCTTGGTCACCGCCGCCGGCATACCCGCCTGGATTGGCGTGGCCAGTTTGATCGGCATGCCCACTTCCCGGCTAACCGTCTCGGCGATTTCCGAACCCCGTTCTTTCAGACCCGCGTGTAGTTGTTCCAGGACTTTCAGACGCTGCTCAAGGGTGCTTTCAGACCAGCTTTCAAAGGCGGCATCCGCGGCCTCGATGGCCTGCTCCATTTCCTCCCGGCCGGAGGCGGGCACCCGGGCAATCACGTCACCGGTGCCAGCTTCGTGAACGTCAATCATGTCACCGGCCCAGCTAACCCATTGGCCGTTGATGTAGTTCCTGTTCAGCTCGTTCATGCTTCCCCCTTATTTACATCTGATCACGCCACGGGCGTTTCAAATACGATAACGCCACGGGCGTTCTTGCCTGCCACCATATCATCGAAAGCCTGCGCGGCTTCTTCTATGGGGTAGGTCCGGGTAACCAGTTCGTCCAGCTTGAGTTTACCAGCCTTGTAAAGACCCAGGATTCTGGGGAAATCGTGCTGCGGCCGGGCCGAGCCCAGCCAGCTGCCTTTCAGGGTGCGCTCATCGGCGGGTAACGAGAGGGTGGTCAGCGAGGTCTTGTCCTTCGGATCGGCCACACCTACAACGACCGCGGTACCCCCGCGCCCCAGGCTCTTGTAGGCCTGCTCAACCACCGGCCCGGCACCCACACATTCAAAGGCGTAGTCGACACCGCCGGTAAGTTTCTTCACGGCTTTGGCTGCGTCTTCCACCTCGTTGATATTCACGGTGTGGGTGGCGCCGAATTCTTTCGCCATCTCCAGCTTCCTGGGATTGTTATCCACCGCCACGATCATCTCGGCGCCGGCGGTGACACAGCCCTGGATGGCGTTGAGGCCAACGCCGCCGATGCCAAACACGGCGGCGCGGGAGCCGGGTTCAAGCCTGGCGGTATTGAACACGGCGCCCACACCGGTCATCACCGCGCAGCTTACCAGCGCCGCGTTCTGCATGGGTACGGTGTCATCCACCTTGACGCAATTGTCCACATGCAGGGTGGCAAACTCGGCCATCACGCCACAGGCGCCAAAGACGTTCAGGGGCTCGCCGTCGGCACCCTTGGTTCTGACGGTGCCATCGGGCAGGTTGAACATGGCCTTGCGGGCGTTCTCGCACAGCACCGGCCGGCCACGGACACACTGGCGGCACTTGCCGCACATGGAGATGAAGGAGCTGACCACGTGGTCGCCTTCCTTGAAGTCCGTTACCCCTTCGCCCACCTCGACGACAACCCCGGCGGCCTCATGGCCTAATACAAGGGGTGGCGGATAGGGAATCTTGCCCGTGGTGGCAGACAGATCGCTGTGGCACACGCCGCAGGCCGCGATCTTGATGGTGATTTCATCCCGTTTGGGGCCTTCCACTGTGATGGTTTCCACCTGAACGGGCTGCCCCCATTCCCGGCAGACGACGGCTTTGGCTTGTCTGTCCATGTTGATCCCCTATTTGGTGAACAAGGGGTCAGATGAAGGCCTTCATCTGACCCCGACTTCATGACTCCGGGCTCACACGTCAAGCAGGGGTCAGAAGAACGCTTTCTTCTGACCCCAATTTTACTGACCCCGATTTCATACTACTTCAAACAGGCCTGCCGCACCCTGGCCACCACCGATGCACATGGTTACCACCACGTATTTCGCACCACGACGCTTGCCTTCGATCAGGGCATGGCCTGTCTGGCGAGAGCCGGTCACACCGAAGGGGTGGCCGATGGAAATGGAGCCACCGTTTACGTTCAGCTTCTCCATGGGGATACCGAGACGATCACGGCAGTAAATCACCTGGGAGGCAAAGGCTTCGTTGAGCTCCCACAGATCAATGTCGTCCATGGTCAGGCCGGCTCGCTCAAGCAGCCGGGGAACGGCGAAAACAGGGCCGATGCCCATTTCGTCCGGCTCACAACCGGCTACGGCAAAGCCACGGAAAATCCCCATGGGCTCGATATTGTGCTTCTCGGCGTAGGTGCTGTTCATCACCGTGCACACGGAAGCACCATCCGACAGCTGGCTGGCATTGCCGGCGGTGATGAACTGGTTCGGCCCACGCACCGGTTCCAGGCCAGCCAGCCCATCGAGGGTGGTGTTCGGGCGGTTGCACTCGTCGCTGGTCAGGGTTACCTGCTTTTCACTGACCTCACCGGTTTCCTTGTCCTTGACCAGCATGGTGGCGTCGAAAGGCACGATCTCATCATCGAACCTGCCCGCCTGCTGTGCCGCTGCCGTGCGCTGTTGGGAAATCAGGGAATACTCATCCTGGGCTTCACGGCTGACCTTGTAGCGCTGGGCCACGATGTCCGCCGTCTCGATCATCGAAAGGTACAGCTCGGGCTTGTGCTTCATCAGCCACTCGTTGGTGGCATGGAAGCTGTTGATCTTCTCGTTCTGCACCAGGGAAATGGACTCAACGCCCCCGGCCACCATGGCCGGTACCTTCTCGGACACAACCCGCTGGGCCGCCAGGGCAATGGACTGCAGACCCGAGCTGCAGAACCGGTTGATGGAAAATCCGGCGGTGGTTACCGGAAGGCCCGCGCGGATGGCCGCCAGACGGGCAATATTCCGGCCCTGGGCGCCCTCCTGGAAGGCCGCACCCATGATAACATCTTCAACAATGGCCGGATCAATACCGGCCCGCTCGACGGCATGCTTGATCACGTGCCCCGCCAGATCGACACTGTGGGTGTTATTCAAAGAGCCCCGGTAGGACTTACCCAGGCCGGTGCGTGCGGTGGAAACGATGACTGCATCAGACATAACAATGCCCTCAATTTTCGAAAGATGTAGGTCGGATTAGGCGAAGCCGTAATCCGACAACCTGAGGTTAACGGTCAACTCGATAGGTTAACGGTCAACTCGATGTCGGATTACGGCTTCGCCTAATCCGACCTACAGGTCCAAAGTACTAACTGAACCGGTCGTGGGGCCGGGTGTCTTTTCCGCCGGGAAAAGGTGTCTGAGCGAAGCGAGTTGCTTTTCCCAGAGGAAAAGACACCCGCCCCGCGACCAGCCCCAGGCTATAAGTTAAAGGTCGCCGAATGTCTTGCCTTCACCAACCAGCCTCTCAAGCAAAGCCGCCGGCTCCCACTGCTCACCACCAACGGTGCTGTGATACTTCTTCACCGCTGCAAGAATGGTATCCAGACCTTCCTGATCGGCCCAGAACATGGGGCCACCGCGATAGGCCGGGAAGCCGTAGCCATAGATCCAGACGATGTCGATATCCAGCGGGCGATCGGCGATGCCCTCCTCCAGGATCTTGGCACCCTCGTTGATCATCACATACACACAGCGCTCGAGGATTTCCTGGTCGGTAATCTCCCGCGGCGTAATGCCCTGCTCCTTGCGGAACTGCTCAATCAACTGCTCCACTTCCGGATCCGGAACCGGCTTACGGCTGCCCTCCTCATACTTGTAGACACCCGCCTGGGTCTTCTGGCCAAGGCGACCCTGCTCTGCGAGCTTGTCCAGCCAGCTCGCCGGAATGTCCTGGCCGGCCTTGCGGCGTTCTTCGCGGATGCGATAGCCCACGTCGATACCGGCCAGGTCAGACATGGCAAACTGGCCCATGGGGAAGCCAAGATCGGTCAGCACCTTGTCGACCTGCTGCGGAGTCGCACCCTCGTCCACCAGCGACATGGCTTCGGTACCGCGCTTGTGCAGCATCCGGTTACCAACGAAACCATAGCAGTTGCCCACCATGACACCGACTTTCTTGATCTTCTTGGCAACCGCCATCACGCTGGCTTTCACCTCATCGGAGGTCTTGCTGCCGCGCACGTTTTCCAGCAGCTTCATCACGTTGGCCGGGCTGAAGAAGTGCATGCCGACCACGTCTTCCGGACGCCTGGTGGCGGAGGCGATCTCGTCGATATCCAGGGTGGAGGTATTGGACGCCAGAATCGCCCCCGGCTTGCAGACCTCATCCAGCTTGGCAAAGATTTCCTTCTTGATGGCCATGTTCTCGAACACCGCCTCGATCACCAGATCAACGTCCCGGAAATCGTCGTAGGTCAGGCTCGGAGTAATCAGCGCCATCCGCTGCTCGACCTGTTCCTGGGTCAGCTTGCCTTTCTTCGCGGAGTTCTCGTAGTTGCGGCGAATGATCGCCAGGCCCTTGTCCAGCGCATCCTGTTTTACCTCGACGATGGTGACCGGAATACCCACGTTGACGAAGTTCATGGCAATACCACCACCCATGGTGCCGGCGCCAATGATGCCCACACTTTTCACATCACGAACGGGCGTATCCTTCGGCAGCCCCTTGACCTTGGAGACCTCTCGCTCGCCAAAGAACGAATGGATCAGGCCGGCGCGCTGGGGTGATTCCATGCATTCCATGAACAGTTCCCGCTCGCGCTTCATGCCTTCGTCAAATGGCAGGTTGAAGGCCGCTTCCACGGCATCGACACACTTGAACGGGGAAAACAGGCCCCGGGCCCGCTTCTTCAGCTCTTCGCGGAACTGGTCAAAGACGTCGCTGCCCTTGTCTGCCTCGATTTTGTCAGTGATATCTCGAACCCGACGCACCGGCTTGCCTTCGTCGATCACTTTCTGCGCATAGACCATGCCCACTGCGTGGATATCGTCGCCGTCTTCCACGGCATCGAGAATGCCGAGGGCCAGCGCATCCTTCGCACCGACAAACTCACCGGTGGTGATCATTTCCAGCGCCTTCCGGGCGCCGGTCAGGCGCGGCAGCCGCTGGGTACCACCTGCACCGGGCAGCAGGCCCAGCTTCACTTCTGGCAGCCCCACCTTGGCACTGCTCACCGCGACGCGGTAATGGCAGCTCAGTGCCGTTTCCAGGCCGCCACCGAGGGCGGTGCCATGAATCGCCGCAACCAGCGGCTTGTCGCTGTTCTCAAAGGTATTCACCAGGTTCGGCAGAGTCGGCTCCTGCATCGGCTTGCCAAATTCCCGGATGTCGGCACCCGCAATAAAAGTGCGCCCTTCACAGACCAGCAGCAGCACCTTGGCACCGGCATCCTTCTGACCCTGTTCCAGGGCTGCGAGCAGGCCAGAGCGAACAGCCTGGCCGAGGGCGTTCACCGGCGGGTAATTCACGGTAATCACGCCGATGTTGCCTTCCCTGTTATAGCTGACGACCTCAGACATAATTTCTCCTCGCATTATTTCTGGAATATGGTTTTAACTAGCGAAACATGCGTACGATTTAATACAAGTTCCGTGACAGTTTCAACCACCCATTAAACTACAGGTATAAAAAAACCGCAGTGGTTCTTCTGCGGTTTTTCTGATTGAGGGCTCGTCTGTATGAGGCTCCCGCTAACCTATTGGAGCCGTCGGGCAGGTCATTCCGAAACCTTGCGGAGCCAGGGATGGCGGAGCAGAGCGTACAGGGACGTATTCACAGCGTGTTTCGGAATGACCTGCCCGACGGCTCTTACTCAAGTTGCGAAAATCAGACTCCCAATGATTCAATATCGCCAGCCAGCATCGCCAACTGGTGGGCAATGGAACCCCGAAGCTTTTCAGCCGGCACCAGGTAAGACGGCGCGGCGCAGGTCAAAGCCATGATGGTGCCGTCCTGCAGGTGGATGGGCACGCCGGCGGAGTTGATGTTCCGGTCCCATTCGCCGATGGACAGGCAGAAGCCGTGCTCCTTATAGTCCTTCATGGCCTGCTCAAGGCCTTCCTTCTTCTCATGCCAGGCATCGCCGTATTTCGCGGACATGGCATCATCAATAACGAGACGGGCCTTGTCGCTGATCGCGCAGTAATAGGCGCGGCCGGCGGAGGTGGTCGCCATGGGCAGTTTCAGGCCGATATCCATGCGCAGCAGGGAGGCTTCCGGCGGCAAGCGGTTTTCCACGTAGATCATGTGCAAGCGGTCCCGGCAGGTGAGGCCGACCGACATATTGGTCTGGCGGGCGAACTCGTCCATGTAGGGCTTGGCGAGCTGGCGCACCTTGAGGTTGGAGACATAGGCATAGCCCAGTGCCAGCACCCCGGAGCTGAGCTGGTATTTCTCCAGTTGAGTGTTGTAGCTCAGGTAACCCAGTTTGGTGAGAGTGTAGGTCATCCGCGACACCGTCGGCTTGGGCAACCCGGTGATGCGAGCGATGTCCTGGTTGCCCAGGATGACCGAGCCCTGGCTGAACGCCCGGAGCACATCCAGGCCGCGGGACAGCGCCTCGACAAACTTGCGGTCTTTCTCCGGCTTTACGGGCTCACCGTCAGTGGATGCCACTTTCAGTTCCGGTGAACTCTGTTTTGCTCTTGCCATAATGGGACGTCCTCCAACCGCGTCGCCTGCTCCGGTGCCGGGGTATTAATCTGATGAATAACCAAAGATGCGCTATTTTAATCGCTGCAGAAATCAAGTACCAGAAAGTCTTTTCAAAAACCGTACCAAATATGAAACACTCACGGGTTATGCATCAAAATAAAACTCGCAGAGCGGTATCTGATACCGTCTTTACCCGATTTATTCGATAATTTATTCTGCATTGCAGAACAAATTAGCAGCCAACCAATCCCGTGGCGACCCCGGAGGCGAAATGAAGATTCTTTTTGTGGCAGGCGACCCAAAACCGGAACGCTGGACGGTTCCCATCCGGGAGCTGGTGCCGGATGCGGAGGTTTATGTCTGGGATCCGGAAGGCCCCGCCGTTAATGCCGATTACGCCATCGTCTGGCAACCCCCTGAGGCCCTGTTCGAACGCGAGAAGAACCTGAAGGCGGTGTTCAACCTCGGAGCCGGCATCGACGGGTTGCTGAAGGTGCCCAACCTGCCGAAGGATCTGACGGTGGTAAGGCTTGAAGATGCTGGCATGTCGGCACAGATGGCCGAGTACGTGCTGCACCAGCTACTGGAAGCCAGCCGTGAGATGGAGACCTACCGGGAGCAGCAGCGCCAGGGCGTCTGGAAGATCCATCGCCCCATCAAGCGCAGCGAATGGCCCATCGGGGTCATGGGCCTGGGGCACATCGGCAAGCGGGTGGCCCGCACCCTGGCGGACCTGGATTATCGGGTAAGTGGCTGGGCGCGGGGGCAGCATAGCCTGGAGAATGTGACCACCTATGCCGGGCCGGATCAGCTCGGCGAGTTTCTCAACAGCACCCGGGTGCTGGTCAACACCCTGCCCCTGACCGACGCGACCCGGGACATTATTGACTATGACCTGCTGAGCAGGCTGCAACCCGGCGCCGTGCTGATCAACGTTGGCCGTGGCGAGCATCTGGTGGAAAACGACCTGCTCCGGGCCCTGGACGAGGGCAGGCTTTTGAGGGCGTCACTGGATGTGTTCCGCAAGGAGCCGCTGCCCGCAGGTCATCCGTTCTGGCAGCGCCGGGAAATCACCATCACCCCGCACATCTCCGCCCGCACCCTGCGGGATGCCACCCTGGAGCAGATCACCGGCAAGATCCGGGACCATGCCCAGGGACTGCCCGTCAGCGGGATTGTCGATACCAGCCGGGGTTACTGATTCCGGTAGCCTGGCAGAGGCAAAGTGCTACCAGACACAGGCTGGCACCGATCAGTTCAGGGTCGGCGCCAGCCACGCCACCATCGCTGTCAGCACCAGCAGCAGAGGCAGGGCGATCAGCACGAACAGACCGTTCCAGCGGAACGCAACCACCCATCGGGAGACCTGCCCGAATCGGGCCAGCAACATCACCGAGGGCCCGAACGGCGAGAGCATCATGGCCAGGGAGAAGCCGATCACCAGGGCCACGGCGACCGGCAGAAGGTCCATTCCCCCGGCCACCAATTGGGGCAACAGGCCGGCCTGAACACTCAGGACCGTGATGGGAATGATCCCGATCATGGAGAACATGGGCATCATCAGCATGCCCAGGACCGCCATCAGGAAAACGCCACTGCCGGTTGCTGCCAGGCCGGCCAGCGCATCGGCAGGGATCACGGCGGCCAGGGCCACCCCGAGGATGGCGGAGGCGGCAAAGATGGCCATTTCATTCTGCATGCTCCACACCTGCCGCGCACCTTCCCGCAGCACCGGTATCAGCCTGCGTTCCTGCCAGAACATGTACAGCAGGGTCACGCTCGGGACCGCCAGCATGGCCGCCACCGATACTTTGAATCCGGTTGCTGCCACCAGGGCCGCCATCACCGCGAACACCACCAGAATCAGGCCCAACAGGCGCTCGGTGCCAGGCAGCCAGCCCTCGACAACCAGGCGTTCACTGCTCACCCTGCGAAACCTGCGCTGCTCCAGCACCCAGCCAATCAACACCATCAGCAGGGCGGCCACCAGACCATAGGGCAACAGCCGGGACCAGCTCAGCTGGGGCAGCTCCCGGGTGAGAATGGCCACCGCCACACTGGTGGGTGCCACCAGTGGCACCAGGGCAAAGCCCCGAAGGGCACTGATCAGAACGCTGCGCAGCCACTGCAGCCGGGAGTCGCCGGTAATACCACGCTCCCGCAGGGTCTCCGCGAGGGTGCCGCAGAGCAGGCTCATCATGCCGAAACTCAGCACCGACGCCATCCCGCAACTGACCAGCGCGTACTTGGGGTAAAGCAGGAAAGGTTTTCCGCCCAGCAGCACATCGTGAATCCGGCGCAGCACCTCGAAACGACGCACCAGACACTGCATCATTCCCAGGCTGCCCAGGAAGGCTGAATAGAAGGCCGCATCCGAAGCCGCCTTCACAATCTGCGCGCTATCCAGCGCACCGCGGGCGGCAAGGAGGACCAGCACCACCAGGGCAATCACCAACAGCATCCGGGCGTAGCCCTGCAAACGCCCGGCGCCGGCCAGGAAGGCGCAGATGAACATAACCCCGGCGAGCGCACTGAGCTCCCGAAGCGCCAGGCAGATGGCCACCAGCTCTGTTACCACGGCCAGGGAGACAAGCCATTGCAGAGTACCGTTCATGAGTGGCCCGGCCGATCAGGTTTGAACACTGCTTGCATTTCCACTATACCCGGATTAGTCTTTCAAGGCGCAATTACAAAACTGTGTTTCGCTTAATGAAACCATGTTAACACAAAGTTAGCACAATTTATCCGGGATTCCCCATGACGGAGACGCCCGATAATCGCTTTCAGGAGATTAAAAATGGCTTCAGCACCCTGGAACGACCTTCTGGGTCTCGACACTCAGCTGGACGAAACCGAGCGTCAGGTTCGCGACAGCATCCGCAGCTTTTGCGACGATCGCTTGATGCCCGGCATCGTCGAAGCCAACCGGCACGAAAAGTTCGACCGCAACATCTTCAATGAGATGGGCGAACTGGGCATGCTGGGTGCCACCCTGCCGGAAGAATATGGCGGCCCCGGCCTGAACCATGTCTGCTATGGCCTGATTGCCCGGGAAGTGGAGCGAGTGGATTCCGCCTACCGCTCAGCCCTGAGCGTGCAGTCCTCTCTGGTAATGCACCCGATTCACGCCTTCGGGCAGGAAGCCCTGAAACAGCGCCTGCTGCCGAAGCTGGCTTCCGGTGAACTGGTGGGCTGTTTTGGCCTGACCGAACCCAACCACGGTTCCGACCCGGCCGGCATGGAAACCCGGGCCAAAAAGGTCGACGGCGGATACCTGCTCAGCGGCTCCAAGACCTGGATCACCAACGCCCCCATTGCCGATGTCTGCGTGGTCTGGGCCAAGCTGGACGGCAAGGTGAACGGCTTTGTCATCGAACGCGCCGGCGCCAAAGGCCTGGACACCCCGAAGATTCCCGGCAAGTTCTCCCTGCGCGCCTCGGAAACCGGCTCCATCTTCATGGACGAGGTGTTCGTACCGGATGAGAACAGGCTTGACGTCGAGGGCCTGAAAGGCCCGTTCAGTTGCCTGAACAAGGCCCGCTTCGGCATCAGCTGGGGTTCCCTGGGTGCTGCAGAGTTCTGCTGGCACGCGGCCCGCAACTACACCCTGGAGCGCATGCAGTTCGGCAAGCCGTTGGCGGCGAACCAGTTGATCCAGAAAAAACTGGTGGACATGCAGACCGAGATCACCATTGGCCTGCAAGCGGTTCTGCAACTGGGCCGCATGTTGGACGCCGGCACCGCCACGCCGGATGCCATTTCCCTGCTCAAGCGCAACAACTGCGGCAAGGCCCTGGACATTGCGCGGGTGGCCCGCGACATGCACGGCGGCAACGGCATTGCCGACGAGTACCATGTGATCCGTCACGTGATGAACCTGGAAGCGGTGAACACCTACGAAGGCACCCACGATGTTCACGCCCTGATCCTGGGCCGTGGCCAGACCGGAATCGCTGCCTTTAGCTGATCCCCGGGAAATCACTGCCCGACAACGAAACAGCCCCTCATCGTGAGGGGCTGTTTCAGTTCAGACGCTGGCGCGGTTATTCAATTTCCATCAGCACCTCGCCGGGTACCACCCGGTCACCCTTGGCAATAAACACGCCTTTCACCGACCCGCCGATGGTCGCCTTCACCTCGGTTTCCATCTTCATGGCCTCGATGATCAGCACCGGGTCGCCGGCCTCAACCTTGTCGCCTTCCTTGACCAGCACATCGACGATGTTACCCGGCATACTGGTGGTGACGTGGCCTTCCTTGCTGGCGCTGGCGCGGCCGCCGCTCTTGCCGCCAGACTGGCTGTCATCACCTTCCGAGGCCAGGTGGATTTCCTCGGGCACCCCGTCCACGGTCATGAAAAAGCGCCGCTCGTTTTCGCTGACCGGGTTGGCGCCGGTTACATGAATATCATAACTCTCGCCATGGACGGTTATCTTGAACCGGGTGGCCACCGGCCCGCCACTGCCTTTCGCAGGAACCGGCTCCAGCGGCTCCGGCTGCAGGGTACCATCGCGGCGCTGCTCCAGATAGGCGCGGGCCTGATCCGGGAACATGGCGTAGGTGAGCACATCTTCTTCACTCGTGGCCAGGTCGCCTACCTGTTTGCGCAGTTCGTCGAGTTCACGGGGGATCAGGTTGGCCGGGCGTTCATCCACCAGATCTTCCTTACCCACCGCGCGGCGCTGGAGTTCCTTATCCACCTCGGCAGGCGCCTTGCCATACCAACCCTGCAGATACTTTTTCACCTCGTTGGTGATGGAATCGTAGCGCTTGCCGCCAAGCACGTTGATCACCGCCTGGGTGCCGACGATCTGGGAGGTGGGAGTCACCAGCGGCGGGTAGCCCAGGTCCTTGCGTACCCTCGGGATCTCCTCGAACACATCCTGAATGCGGTCAAGCGCACCCTGCTCCTTCAACTGGTTGGCGAGGTTGGACATCATGCCGCCCGGCACCTGTGACAGCAGTACCGAGGTATCGACGCCGTTGTAGGCACTCTCGAACTGATGATACTTCTTGCGCACTTCGCGGAAGTACCTGGTGGCCTGGTCCAGCAGCTCAAGATTCAGACCGGTGTCGTACCCGGCATCGTGCAGCGCCGCCACCAGGGACTCTGTGGGCGGATGGCTGGTGCCACCGGCAAAGGCAGACAGCGCGGTATCAATATGGTCGACACCGGCTTCCATGGCGGCCCACTGGCACATCGGCGCCATGCCGGAGGTGGCGTGGGAGTGCAGGAACACGGGCAGATTGAAGTTCTTCTTCAGTTTACCCACCAGATCTGCCGTCACCGCCGGAGTCAGCAGGCCGGCCATGTCCTTGATAGCAATGCTGTCGACGCCCATATCCGCCATGGCACGGGCCTGATCGAGGTAGGCCTCGGTGTTGTGTACCGGGCTCACGGTGTAGCAGATGGTGCCCTGGGCGTGCTTGCCGGCCTTCTTTACGGCCTTGATGCTGGTTTCCAGATTACGGACATCGTTCAGGGCATCGAAGATGCGGAACACGTCCATGCCATTTTCCGCGGCCTTGGCGACGAAGGCTTCAACCACATCATCCCCGTAATGCCGGTAACCCAACAAATTCTGACCCCGCAACAGCATCTGCAGGCGGGTATTGGGCAATGCCTGGCGCAGGGTGCGCAGGCGCTCCCAGGGATCTTCCTTCAGAAACCGCACACAGGCATCGAAGGTGGCGCCGCCCCAGCATTCCAGGGACCAGTAACCAGCCTGGTCCAGCCACTCACAGGCCGGCAACATATCTTCGGTGCGCATGCGTGTGGCAATCAGGGACTGATGGGCGTCCCGCAGGATAACGTCGGTAACATGAATCTTGCGCTTGGTCATGGGATCTCTCCGATATGCTTTTACAGGCCCGCCTGGGCCGCGATGGCGGCAGCTATGGCAGTGGCTATGGATTCAGGGCGGGTCTTGCTGCTGTATTCCAGCAACTGGGGATTCCGTTCAACAAAGCCGGTGTTGAAATTCGCCGACTGAAAATCCGGATGCTCCAGAATCTGTTTGTAATAGGGAATGGTGGTCTGCACACCATAAATACCCATGTCCCTCAGGGCACGGCGGGAACGGGCGATCAGCTCTGGCCAGTCCATGGCCCAGACAATCAGCTTGGCGCACATGGAGTCGTAGTACGGCGGAATCTCATAGCCGGTGTACATGTTGGCGTCGGTACGGACACCCGGGCCGCCGGCCGAATAATAACGGCTGATCCGGCCAAAACTGGGCAGGAAGCCGTTCTTCGGGTCCTCGGCGTTGATCCGGAACTGGGCGGCAAAGCCCCGATAGGAGATGTCCTCCTGCTTCAGCCCAAGGGGCTCGCCGGCCGCAATACGAATCTGGGCCTTGATGATATCGACCCCGGTGATTTCCTCGGTGATGGTGTGTTCCACCTGCACCCGGGTATTCATCTCCATGAAGTAGAAGCTGCCATCGTGATCCAGCAGGAATTCCACGGTGCCTGCATTGACGTAGCCACACTGCCTGGCGACTCGCTTGGCAAGATCACCAATGTATTCACGCTGGCTTTCTTCCAGTTGCGGCGACGGCGCCAGCTCGATCAGTTTCTGGTTACGACGCTGGATGGAACAGTCACGCTCATAAAGATGCACGACGTTGCCGTAGGTATCGGCAAGAATCTGAACCTCGATGTGCCGGGGCTCGATGATGCACTTCTCCAGGAACACCTCGGCGCTGCCGAAGGCCTTGGTGGCCTCGGAAATCACCCGCTCATAGTTCTGGCGCAGTTCCTTTTCGTTATCGCAGCGGCGAATGCCGCGCCCGCCACCACCGGAGGTGGCTTTCAGCATCACCGGGTAGCCAATGTCGGCGGCCTGCTTCACCGCGTCTTCCACGTCCTGGAGGTTGCCTTCCGAACCCGGGGTTACCGGCACACCGGCCGCCAGGGCGGTCTGCCTGGCCTGGGTCTTGTCGCCCATGGATGCGATGGCATCAGCAGAGGGCCCAACGAAGGTAATGCCCCGCTGCTCACAGATGGCAGCAAGCTCCGCGTTCTCTGAAAGAAAACCATAACCGGGATGCAGCGCATCACAACCCGTTTCCACCGCCATATTGACGATGTGGTGCGGATTCAGATAGCCCGAAAGCGGATCCTTGCTGATCTGATAGGCCTCATCGGCCTTCTTGACGTGCAGGGAGTAGTCGTCAGCCTCCGAGTGGATGGCGACTGAGCGGATACCCAGCTCGCTACAGGCCCGGGCAATCCTGACCGCAATCTCTCCGCGATTGGCGATCAGCAGCTTCCGTATAGCCATTGAAATTCCTCCAGGTGGTGGAAGTCATTTGAATCAAAACGTGTTGAACGGCTGCCACGCCGCTCTGATAAATGGCCCTCAGCTCACGGGCGGCGCCTGGGGTAAAACCGGAAAACTGGCGCAGTGCACAAATCCGGTGAAGCCAGGGATGCCGGAGGGATCAAGGCTGGGGTACCGTTCATCTTCATATGGCCGGGTCGCCCCCGGGGCCTCTCCGTCCTGACCGGTGTCGCCCTGGGTATCGGTGGGCGGAACGCACGAAGCACCTTCGCAGGCCATGGGCATGAGATTATTGTCAGCGGCCGGGGAAAACAAGGGAGTCAGCCCAAGTGCCAGCATAATGACAACGCGGAGCACCAGAAGACTGATGTGTTGGTGGGCGTCCTGCATGGGCGTCCTTCGGAATGACAAAAGTCGGCCGTAGTGTCACGGCATTACAACTTTAGTTCAATACCGTTTATTCGATCCTATGCATCGTCTTTTCCGATGAATTTGGCTTCGACACTCCCTGTTATCGAAGCCAATCCTTCCTTAAAAGCCCCCCTGCACCACATTCACAATTTCGTAGAACTTGGTTGCACGGTGATCCAGATCGATCGTCATATCCAGCCGTTGCACCAACTCCCGGGCACACACAAGGCCCCTGAGATAGGCGTGGCCCGGCTCGTGCCGGTTATCATCCAGCACCAGCAGATATTCCTCATGAACCTCACGGAACGTGCTCACCAGATCTCCCACGGTCGCCGCCCGCAGGTCACGGTAATGAATGGCCGGCAACTCGCTGACGGGCCGGAAAATGTCCCGCACCCGCAAGTCTTTCAGGGTCACGCCCTGACGATGGGCCATACTCATGGCTTTCTCACCGTTCACGTCCTCGATGGCCAGTATCCCCAGGCAGTCGCCTGCCTGGTTCTCCACAACCTTGAAGGGGGTGTCACCAAGCTTCATCCAGAGTCTCGCCTCAGAGACAGACATGTCGGAATTCAGCATCGACAGCTTTCGATCGGCAAAATCGGTGAGCAGGTGGACGGCAGAATCTTCACTAGTAATATGCGACAGCGGTTTGGCGGTCGGCAAGGTGCCGGTGCGTGCCAGGTCCCGCACGGGCAAGGCGTTGAATACATTGTTCATGGTAAACCTCGTGAATCTGAATTCAGGTTGGAATGCCCAGCTCAGGCATGAGCAATCCCGTTAATGTCAGACGGTTGTCAGAATCAGGCGAGGTGTGGAGGCGCTTGGGGCAGAACCGGGTAACTCAGCAACCTTGTTGGTGGCTGGATGAAATCAAGACCGACAGAAAATACCGCCCGGAAATCCCCGCCCGGAAACAGAAGCAGTGATGTCAGGGCGACAGAGGCGTCCGGCGAAGAGGAGTCCCCCGACCCGTCAATCGAAACCAGTGTCGGGGTTAGGTGGTCATCAATCTGGGGGTCGAGTGCCGGGTGGGACGAGCCATTTACAAACAGCACCAGCAGGCCGGTAACCAGCAACGCCAGCAGGCTGAGCTTCAGGTTACTTCTGTTGATGGTACAACTCGGCATAGAAAGTATCGGCTATCGTTATTTGAACGGCTCGTCTATTACCAACATATAGTCTTTTGAGCCCGATGCAAGGCTGAATAATCTTAAAAGTGTGCAATGGAGCCGGTTGCTCTGCCCGCGGAAAGCGTCCGGGCCGGAGATGCCACCGCAACCCGTTACCGATATATTCTTTCATGTCTACAGTTTTGCAGAGCGGTACCAATGTTTGCAATTAAGCAAATCTTTCCCTGCATACTCCGCTCAACAAACATCTGGAATGACATTTTTTCTGCTTAACTCCTCGCTTGTTCCATTTTTATTGACATACACCGGTCCAATCTTCGATCATTAGGGAATTCTGCTATGCGGTATACGTTTTCGCTATAGAGCAAGAGAGGTTACCCAATGAACTTGAACTACACCGCCGAGGAACTCGCCTTCCGTGACGAAGTCCGCGCGTTCCTGGATGACAAACTGCCGGCGGACCTTGCCGCCAAGGTAAAAGGGTTCCGTCGCCTGTCCAAGGCCGACCATCAGCGCTGGCAAAAGATCCTCGGTGCGCAGGGCTGGTACGCCACCCACTGGCCAGAACAATACGGCGGCGTGAACTGGACGCCGGTCCAGAAGCACATCTGGGACGAAGAGTCCTGCCGGTATGGCGTGCCGCGGTCCGTTCCTTTCGGGGTGAACATGGTGGCACCGGTCATCATCAAGTTCGGTAACGAGGAGCAGAAGCAGAAATACCTGCCCCGGATCCTGAGCGGGGAAGACTGGTGGTGCCAGGGCTACTCCGAACCAGGCGCCGGCTCGGATCTCGCCTCCCTGAAAACCCGCGCCGTGCGCGAGGGTGACCATTACGTCGTCAACGGCCAGAAGACCTGGACCACCCTGGGCCAGCACGCCAACATGATTTTCTGCCTGGTACGCACCAACACCGAGGTGAAAGCCCAGGAAGGCATTTCCTTCCTGCTGATCGACATGAACACCCCGGGCATCACCGTGCGCCCGATCATCACCCTTGATGGCGAGCATGAAGTGAACGAGGTGTTCTTCGAGGACGTCAAAGTCCCCATGGAGAACCTGGTGGGCGAAGAAGACAAGGGCTGGACCTACGCCAAGTATCTGCTGACCTACGAACGCACCGGTCTCGCCGGCATCGGCCTGTCCAAGGCGGCCCTGTCGCACCTCAAGCAACTGGCCGCCCGCCGTCTGAAAAACGGCAAACCGCTGATTGAGGATGCCGCCTTCAGCCAGCGTATTGCCAGGGTGGAAATTGACCTGATGGCGGCCGGCATCAGCAACCTGCGCATTATTGCGTCGGTGGAAGGCGGCGGCATGCCCGGCGCGGAGAGCTCCATGCTCAAGGTCCGTGGTACCGAGATCCGCCAGACCATCAACGACCTGGCCCGCCGGGCCATTGGCCCCTATGCCATTCCGTTTGTGGAAGAGGAACTGGACCTGGACTACGACGGCGACTTCCTCTCCGACGAGAACGCCGCACCGCTGGCTGCCCAGTACTTCAACAACCGCAAGCTGTCGATTTTCGGCGGATCCAACGAGATCCAGAAGAACATCGTGTCGAAAATGATTCTCGGGCTTTAAGGAGGCGACCATGGATTTCCGATTGAACGAAGAGCAGCAGATGCTGCAGGACACCGTGGCCCGCCTGGTGCGCGGTGAATACAGTTTTGAAAAGCGCCTGGAATACAGCGAATCGGAGCTGGGCTTCAGCGCCGATTTCTGGAAACAGCTGGGTGAGCTGGGCCTGACTGCCGTGCCCTTCCCGGAAGAGCTGGGTGGTTTTGGCGGCACCGGTGTTGAAGTGCAGAGCGTAATGACCGAACTGGGGCGCGGCCTGTGCATTGAGCCCTACCTGCAATCGATCGTCCTTGGTGGCGGGCTGATCAGCCAGGCCGGCAACGACCAGCAGCACGAGCAATGGCTCGGCGGCATCGCCAGTGGCGAAATGCGCGCGGCCGTGGGCCTGCAGGAGCCCCAGAGCTTTTATAATCTGAACGATGTGGAAACCCGGGCGGATAAATCCGGTGACGGCTATGTGCTGAATGGTCGCAAGGCCGTGGTCATCAGCGGTCACTGTGCCGATGTGCTGGTGGTTTCTGCCCGCACTTCCGGCAACAGTCGGGATGCCGAGGGTATCAGCCTGTTCCTGGTCAGCCCGGATGCCGAAGGCCTTGAGCGCCGCACCTACCCGACCATTGACGGCGGCAAGGGCTGCGACCTGCGCCTGAACAACGTCAAATTGAGCCCTGACGCCCTGCTGGGCGAGGAAGGCAAGGCCTCCGAGGTGATTGAGTATCAGGCCGGGCGCGCCATTTCAGCTCTGTGCGGCGAAGCCGTGGGCGTCATGGAAGTGGCCTGCGACCTGACTCTGGACTACCTGAAACAGCGCAAGCAGTTCGGCGTGCCCATCGGCAAGTTCCAGGTGCTTCAGCACCGGATGGTGGACATGATGTCGGAGCTGGAACAGGCCCGCTCCATGGCCATCCTGGCGGCCAGCATGGCCGACGAGCCCCAGAGTAACGAGCGGCGGCGGACCCTGGCGGCGGCCAAGAACGTCATCGGCCGCAGTGGCCAGTTCATTTCCGAGCAGGGGATCCAGTCCCATGGCGGTATCGGCATGACCTGGGAATACAACTTCGCGCACTACGCCAAGCGGCTGGTGATGATCAACCATCAGCTTGGCGATGACGACTTCCACCTGGAGCGTTACGCTGCCCTGCTACAGTGAACAGCAAACCACCGTTATTCAGGGAATGGGGACATAACAATGACAACAAGCGAACAGTCGACTGAACAGGATCTGAGAAAAGCCGAATGGAAGGTCCGGACCGAACTGGCCGCCGCCTACCGGCTGGTCGCCCTGTTTGGCTGGGACGATCTGATCTTCACCCACCTGTCCGCCCGGGTGCCCGGACCGGATCATCACTTTCTGATCAACCCTTACGGGCTGCTGTTCCACGAAATCACCGCCTCGTCACTGGTGAAGGTGGACCGGGATAGCCAGGTGGTGGAGGCCGGCGGCCTTCGCCGGGTCAATCCGGCTGGCTTCACCATCCACAGCGCGGTGCACATGGGCCGGGAAGACGCCGGCGCGGTGATGCACCTGCACGCGCCCGATGGTGTCGCGGTCTCCGCCCACCGGGACGGCCTGCTGCCCCTGAGCCAGACCGCCATGCTGTGCCTCAATCATCTGAGCTACCACGATTACGAGGGCGTGGCCCTCAACCTGGACGAACGGGAACGGCTGATCAGGGATCTGGGCGACAAGTCCATGATGATCCTGCGTAATCATGGCGTACTGACCGCTGGCAAGGATGTGCCAGAGACCTTTACCTACCTGTATTTCTTGATGAAAGCCTGTGAGATCCAGGTCAAGGCCCAGAGCTGCGGCCCCACCTGGATGCCATCGGAACAGGCCATCGAGACCACGGCAGACCAGTCTCAGGCGCTCGGCAGTGCCGCCGCCCTCACCTGGCCGGCGCTGGTTCGGCTTCTGGACAGTAAAAGCCCCGGCTACGCGGTCTGACTAACCTGCCAGGAGCGTAGACATGCTGACAGTGGAACTGGACGAGCTCGACCACCACAAGGACTCGGTAATTGGCTACAGTCCCTGGAAAACCATCACCCAGGAGATGATACAGGCCTTCGCCGATGCCACCGGTGACCACCAGTGGATTCATCTGGATGTGGAGCGGGCGGAGCGTGAGTCACCGTGGAAGAGCACCGTGGCCCACGGCTATCTGACCGCCTCCCTGATTCCACTGCTGAACCAGCAGGTCATTGACGTGCAGGGCAAGAGCGCCAGCATCAATTACGGCCTGAACAAGCTACGCTTCCCCGCCGCCGTGAAATCGGGCGGCCAGATCCGCAGCAAGATGGAACTGCTGGACGTGTCGAGGATAGATGATCAACGAACGCTGGCCACCTATCGCACCACGGTGGAAATACGGGGCGAAGACAAGCCCGCGTGTGTGGTGGAAAATCTGGCCATGTATATCCGCTGACTCCGCAGTGCCGTTTACTTCATCGAGTTAACCGTCGGCCGATCAGGTTGCTGTTTTGACGACCTGAAAAAATGCTGAGCTCCCCCGCCGGACCTGATCATTTATAAAACTATTAACACTATTTAACAAAACAATGACATTGCTCAGAAATTCGCTAAAAAAATGCTTTCAATATATATCCCATCATTATTTTTATATAAAAAATTAAAAATAGAGAATGAAGGCGCCGTCATCGAACACGCAGGTATGCTCTTAGAGCACATTCCATTATTTTTTATTTTATATATTAAAAAAAACAACCAATTGAAATTAATGGCTAATTCGACATTCCATCCTCAAATACCTACGATTTGGTAATCTTTTCGATCCGTAAATCCAACAGAACATTTTGAGGAAACTCTAGTTTCTTAACCAACAGCATGTGCTCGCAATATAAAGTCACCTCCGTTCTCGAAACAGGCAGCTAACATGAGAAACTTTTTATTGAATTCGTCTGTAAAAGTTAAACTCCTGGCAGCATTCGGATTTACACTTTTACTCATAGCCGGTACAGCGCTCTCCTCTTACTCTGCTTTTAACGACCTCTTCGAAGGCAACAAAAACATCAAGGCCGTTTCCGAAATCAACAGCCTGGTCGACGCGGCTCGATTCAATGAAAAGAATTTCTTCCTTCGCAATGAGCCTCGTTATGTCGAAGGCGCCATAGCCGCGATCGAATCGGCCAGTGCCCTTGCCGAGCAGGAACAAAAAATCCTGCAAAATCCTGAACAAAAAGATGCCATGGCCGTCATCCGCAAAGATCTTGGCGAATATCGGGCAGCGTTCCAGCGAATAGTTGAACAACGGGCGCAAAAAGCAGCCGCCGAGAAGTCGATGGAAGCCAGTGCACGACAGGCGGTCGAAAGCTTCATCCAACTGGAGCAGTTTTTTCAGGCCCGCGCGCAGGAGCAGTTCCGAGCAGGCCGGGAAGCAGACGCCCGGGAAAGCCTGCGTCTGGTTCGTCGTTCCGGCGAGCTGGCCCGCCAGATGCTGGATGCCCGCCGGATTGAAAAAAACTACGTAATCGCGGAGGACCCTGCCGATGCCACGGCTCTGATTCAGCGAATAGAAGCCATCAAGGAAGGCGCCTCGGAGCTCGCGCGCCTTGCCGACACAGACGCAGCCAAAGCCAGGATCGGCGAACTTGACAAAGCCCTCGGTTCCTATGAAGGGCTGTTCAGCGCTTTAACCGAAAACGTGGCGACTATGAATCAGAATGAGGCCCGGGTCGTTGAACTTGCCCGAGAGGCCCAGGAAAAGGCTAAATCTGCCCTCGGGTTTGAACAGGAACGAATGAGCAAAACCAGAGATGATGCCTTGCTCATCCTGTTTGGGGCGACTCTGGTGGCACTGGTGTTTGGCACTGGATCGGCACTGTTGATTACCCGATCCATTGTGCGCCCACTCGAGCAACTCGTTGACCATGCGGGGAAAGTCGCTGATGGCGACCTTAGCAATAACATCCACACCGACCGTAAGGACGACCTCGGAAGATTGATGATGGCCATGCAGGTGATGACTGAAAACCTTCGTCATATGGTGAAGGAGGTCTCCGATGGTATTGCACAGATTGCCAGTTCGGCAGAAGAGTTGTCTTCCGTAACCGAGCAGACCAGTGCCGGGGCGGCGCAGCAGCGCGACCAGACCGACCAGGTGGCTACTGCCATGAACGAGATGACAGCGACCATTCAGGAGGTGGCAAAAAACGCCGAAGCGGCCGCCAGTGCTGCGTCTGAATCCGATACCAAGGCCAATGACGGGCATAACGTTGTCACGACAGCGATACACGGGATCGAAACGCTTTCCACAGAAATCAACCAGAGTGCAGAGTTAATCTCCAAACTTCGGGACGACAGTGCCAATATCGGCACCATCCTGGATGTGATCCGTGACATCGCCGAACAGACCAATTTGCTGGCGCTGAATGCCGCCATTGAAGCAGCCAGGGCGGGAGAACAAGGCCGGGGATTTGCGGTCGTTGCCGACGAAGTCCGTGGACTGGCGCAACGGACCCACCAGTCAACAGGTGAAATCGAAAACCTGGTCAATGCCCTCCAGCAAGGCGCAAAAGACGCCGTCGAAAGCATGCACAATAACATCAAGAGCGCAGAATCCTCGGTTCAGGTTTCACGCACAGCGGGCGAGGCGTTATCCAGCATTGCTGAATCGGTATCGACCATCCAGTCGATGAACCATCAGATTGCGACGGCCGTTGAGGAACAGACGTCCGTCGCCGAGGAGATCAGTGAAAATGTGGTGAGCATTCGCGAGGTGACCGACCAGAACGCCACCGCCAACGATCAGATTGCGATTTCCTCCAATGATCTGGCTCAACTCGGAAGTGATCTCAAGCGGGTCGCCGAGCGCTTCAAGGTATAACAAACGTCATTATCAAGCTGTCTCCCGATAACCACGAGACCTTGCGATGAATGTTATCTCAAAAAGCAATGTGCTCGCTTCCGGAGTTGAACTTCGGGTCCGCATCCAGAGTCTCTTGCGTCTTCGCAACCTCCAAATCAAGGAGTCGGCACTCAAACCAAAAGACATAGCCCGGGCATCGAGTCGATCGCCGAGGGTATTGAGACCGAGGCTCAGCGGCAAATCCTCGAGCAACTGGGGTGTCCTCTGGGACAAGGCTTCTATTTTTTCGCACTTATGTGCTTTCTGCACCTTTGTGCGCCGGGACCCTTGCCTGTAATATCGGACTCTTGAACCACAGGTGCATCTCATGAACCTAGGGCAGGCAATCAGGCGCTTGAGGAAGCAGCAGGGCATGACCCTGGCTGAGCTTGCCGACCGCTGTGACTCCCATGTAGGCAACCTTTCACGGATCGAGAGATCTCTGGCAAGGCCAAGTCTGGAACTTCTGTACCGGCTGGCAGAGGCTCTGGATCTATCCTTGACGGATATCTTCTCAGTCGCCGAGAAACAGCAGCTCGACTCTCAGCAAGTCGCGCTCAATGCGGCCTTCATTTCACTTCTGGAGGCAGACCGCCAACTTCTGCTTGAATTCGCAGAGCTCCTGCAGAAGCGATCAATCCGTCCAATGGACTCTGTCAGTGTGGGCAAGGACGCATTACCTGCTGAAAAACCCGGTTTATCCGACCCCCCTCCTTCGGCGGGGCGCCAAGGGCATCCCCGCCGCCGATCAAGATAATCACTTTCAGGCCTTCCCCTGCCACTCCTCCTCCTGCAGCGCACGCCACATCAGCTTGCCAGTGGGCGACTTGGGCAATTCGCTGACAAACTCGATCAGGGTGGGAATCTTGTAGGCCGCCATCTGTTCCTTGCACCAGCTGGTGATGTCCCCTGCCGTGGTTTTGCCCTCCGCCTCGGGCGTCAGCACGATACAGGCCTTCACGGTCTCACCGCGTTTGGGATCCGGCGAGGAGATGATGCAGACTTCGTGAATCGCGGGGTGTCGATACATCAGGCCCTCGACTTCCGATGGCCAGACCTTGAAGCCGGATGCGTTAATCATCCGCTTGACCCGGTCCACCATGAAGAAATAGCCCTCCTCATCGTAGTAACCCAGATCGCCGGTGCGGAAAAACCGCTTGCCATCAATCTCGACAAATGCCGCTTCGGTTTCCGAGGGCCGGTTCCAGTAACCGATGGTGACCTGCGGCCCATTGGAGACGATTTCGCCGGTCTCGCCGGGGCCTTTTTCCTGCAAGGTATCGACATCAATGATCCGGCTGTCGACATCAAACACGGGAATACCCAGGCACTGGGGTTTCGGGCGATTCGTGGGGTTGATGTGGGTCGCCGCCATGGTTTCTGACAGGCCGTAACCCTCGATGTAGTCCAGGCCGGTGATGGTCTTGAGTTTTACCGCCACAGCCTCGGGCATGGCGGCGCCGCCACCGCCGATGGTGGTGAGGCTGGACAGATCATACTGGCCAATCTCGGGGTTGGAGAGAAAATCCACCGCCATGGTGACGATATTGGCCCAGCCGGTGACCTTGTAACGCTCAATCAGCCGCGCTGCAGTGGTGCGATCCCAGCGGGTCATGATCACCGTGCATGAGCCGCTGAAGATGGGGCTGTTCATGGAGCCGGTCATGCCGGTCACGTGGAAGAACGGCAAGGTGGCCAGTTGCATCGTGTTGACGGTACTCACGTTCCAGAACGACCGGTGCACGGCCGTGGCCATCACGCTGCGGTGCGTGTGCATGCAGCCCTTGGGCGCGCCGGTGGTGCCGGAGCTGTAGGGAATCACCGCGAGATCGTCCGGGCCGGCGGTGTGCGCCGATGGCATATGACCGGCTGCCAGCGCCTGCTCCCAACTAACCATGCCGGCCTGGGCCTGCGACCAGGCCGGGGCGGCCACTTCCGCCGGCAAGGCCAGATCGGTGTCCGGGGCGGCATAGGTACTGTAGGAGGCCACCACAATCTGCTCCAGATCGGTGGTTTCCAGCAACGGGGCGATAAAGCCGGCCAGTTCCTGGCCCGCCAGGCAAACACGGGCACCGGTATCCGCCACGAAGTGCTCCAGTTCCGCTGCCCGGTTCATCGGGTTAACGGGAATCACCACGGCATCGGCGCGGAGAATGGCGTAATAGGCAACCACGTACTGGGGCGAGTTCTGCATGTACAGCAACACCCGATCGCCTTTCGCCACACCCTGGGCCTGCAGGTAGCCCGCCATCGTCTCTACTTCCCGGAACAGCCGGCTATAGGTCATCGACGCATCGTAAAAAATGATGGCGTTACGGTCGGGATAACGCCGCGCGGAAATTTCCAGGTTGGCAAACACGCTGGTCCGGGGCAGCGCCAGGCTTTTGGGCAGTTCTCTCGGCCAGACGGCGTAATGGCGGGTAAAGGTCATTGTTGTGATCCCCTTGTTAGGTTCAGTGAGCCGCTGGCGCGGCCAGATCAAAAGCGTCGGCGCCGCCAGGCAGGCGATCCTGGTGGCGCAATGGCGTAATGGCGATGGCTTTGTCCCGCAATACGCTGGCGTCTTCATCGGGTGCGACAATGTGCCGGGAACTGCGATCAAACCCCAGCCACCAGTACGGCAGGCTCCGGGCGTCCTGACCGGCCAGCAGGCGCGGGCGCTGGATCGAGCCGTTGGACTGCCGGCACCACCGGGCCTGAGTGATGGCCGCCGCCTCACAGGCGGGAAAGTTCACATTCCAGGCACGGTTCTGCCCCGGCTGCCACAACTGGCGGATAACGGCTTCGCCAAAGCTGGCAACCGGAGACCAGTCCACACCTTCCCGGCTCAGAAACGCCTGGCTCAGTGCGATGGCGGGTATACCCATATGCTCGGCGCTGAGCACCGCGCCCACAGTGCCGGAATACTGCACCGAGTCACTGATGTTAGCGCCACAGTTGACCCCGGACAGCACCAGATCCGGCGGACTGTCCCCAAACCACTGGGCCAGCGAATACAACACACAATCCGCCGGCGTGCCGGAAACCGCAAAGCGCTTGTCGCCCTGTTCGTACACCCGCAAGGGGTCGTGAATGGAAATGCTCTGGCCGGCACCGCTGCGGTCATGCTCCGGCGCCACTACCCAGACTTCCTCTGCCAGGTTGCGGGCGATCTGCTCAAGCACTTTCAGCCCCGGCGCGTTGATGCCGTCGTCGTTGGTGATCAGGATACGTTTGACCATGGGTTCGTTCATGACGACGCTCCCTCACTGGCAATACGCCAGCCGACGTCGGCCAGCAGACTCGCGCGCTTACCCACGTCCAGGGCATTGGCATTGGCGGCATTGCCATCCAGCGCCCGCTTGTAGACACCCTGCAGAATAGACGCCAGCCGGAACAGGGAAAACGCCAGGAACACGTGCCAGTCGGCAATGCCGTCCCGGCCGGTCTGGCGGCAGTAGCGGGCAATAGTTTCCTGCTCATCCGGAATACCCAGTGCATCCAGATCCTCGCCTAACAGCCCTCGCATACCTTCCAGATCCGATGGCAGGTAATAAGGCAGACAGTAATAGGCCAGATCCGCCAATGGATGGCCCAGCGTCGAAAGCTCCCAGTCGAGGATCGCAATCACTTCCGGCCGGTCCGGTGCCAACATCAGGTTCCCGAACCGATAGTCACCATGGGCAATCGAGGTCTCATCCTTCGCCGGCAGGTTTTCCGGCAGCCAGGCCATGAGGTTGTCCATGGCCGGCAGCTCATCGGTCTTCGACGCCAGATACTGCTTGCTCCAGCGCGCCACCTGACGGGCCACATAACCCTCGGGCCGACCGTAGTCGCCCAATCCGATGGCGTTCACATCCACCGAATGCAGGGCTGCCAGCGTATCAATCGCGGAATGGTGCGCCGGCAGCCGATCCTGCCGATCCAGCGCCCGCAGCGCCGAATGGCTGATGATCCGGCCTTCCAGAAAATCCATGACATAAAATGGCGTACCAATGACGGCGGTGTTCTCGCAAAGCACACGCACGCGCGGTACGGGAACAGCCGTATGGTCGTAAAGTGCCCCCATCACGTGGAACTCCCGCTCTACCATATGGGCGGACGGCAAGGTTTTCCCGGGCGGTTTCTTCCGCAGGACATAACGGCCGCCATCAGTATCCAACAGGAAAGTGGGATTCGATTGCCCGCCCTGGAACTGTTTGACCTCCATACGGTGGCCAACCTCTGGCAATTCAGCTTTCAGCCAATCAAGCAGACGTTTTTCGTCAAATTTGTGAGCTGGCAGAACCTCTACCAATTCCGGCGTCATACTCATTACTCGTACAAACCTTTTCCATGTTTTTTGTATCTGGCCCGCAAACGCTCTGCGGCCGGTGGGTGGGGGTGCCTTTGTGCAGGGAAAATGATGTCTGAGCGCAGCGAGTTCTTTTTCCCGGAAGAAAGGCACCCCCACCTGCCGGCCTCACTGCAACGTTTTAACCCACAGTTCAGCAGATGGTTTCGCCGCCATCGGCAACAATCACCTGGCCGGTGATGTACGCACTGGCTTTGGTGGACAGGAATACGGCCAGGCCAGCGATGTCGACCGGGTCGCCAATTCTGCGCAGCGGCGTTTTATCTTCGGCACGTTTAACGCGCACGGGGTCTTCCCACAGGGCTTTGGCGAAGTCGGTTTTGATCAGCCCAGGGGCGATGCTGTTCACCCGGATGCCCTTCGGGCCCCATTCCACCGCCAGGTTACGGGCTAGCGCCGCTTCGGCAGCTTTGGAAACGCCGTAGGTGCCAATGGTGGTGTTACCCCGGATACCCGCGATGCTCGACAGCAGCACCACGGCGCCTTCACCTTTCTCCGCCATCTGTGGAAGCACCATGTTGGTGAGCCAGAAAGTACCCCTGACGTTGGTATCCATGATCTTGTCCCAGGCGTCATCGGTCATTTCGGCGGTGGTGCCGTACACCGGGTTGGTGGCCGCGTTGCAGACCAGCACATCGATGGTGCCCCAGGCTTCGTTGGTCTTGTTCACCAGGTTCTGCAGGTCTTCTTTCCTGCCCACATGGCAGGGAATGGCAATCGCCTCGTAGCCTTGCGCTTTCAACTCATCGGCCACCTGTTCACAGGCGTCGGCCTTGCGGCTGGAAATCACGACTTTGGCGCCCAGGCGGGCCATCTCTTCGGCGATGGCACGGCCGATGCCTTTGGTGGAACCGGTAATCAGGGCGACCTTGCCGGTCATATCAAACAGTGGATTATTCATTCTTCGATCCTCATGCACTGAAGCACGGGAGTGGCCGGGGTGATGTCCTTCCGGGACTGTGCAAAACAGGGATGTTTTGCTCAAGCCTACATGGACGTATTCACGGCGTGTCCCGGAAGGACATCACCCCGGCCGCTCTCCCCCTGATTCAGAGGTTATCGGGTTAGCGGTATTGGCGAAGCTCAATCTTGGCCACGGAATCCAGATGCACCTCATCCGGCCCGTCCGCCAGTCTCAGTGTCCGCACCTTGGCCCAGGCTTCCGCCAGGAAGGTGTCCTGGGACACACCGGCGCCGCCGTGCACCTGAATCGCCCGGTCCAGCACCTTCAGTGCCATGCTCGGTGCGATCACCTTGATCATCGCAATCTCCTGGCGGGCCACCTTGTTACCCACGGTGTCCATCATGTGCGCCGCTTTCAACGTGAGCAGCCGCGCCTGCTCGATCTCGATGCGGCTGCGGGCGATATCCTTGCGGATGGAATCGAAACTGGACAGCGGCTTGCCGAATGCCTCACGGGCATTGGCACGCTTGCACATCAGCTCCAGGGCCCGCTCGGCGACCCCGATGGTGCGCATGCAGTGGTGGATACGACCTGGCCCGAGGCGGCCCTGGGCAATCTCGAATCCCCGGCCTTCACCCAGCAGAATATTGCTCACCGGCACCCGCACGTTCTCATAGTGAATCTCCGCGTGGCCATGGGGCGCATGGTCATAGCCAAACACTGTCAATGGACGAATCATCTTCACGCCCGGCGCATCCAGCGGTACCAGTATCATCGACTGCTGCTTGTGCTTCTCGGCCTGCGGATCGGTCTTGCCCATCACGATGGCGATTTTCGAGGTGGTGGTCATGGCGCCGGAGGACCACCACTTCTTGCCGTTGATTACATATTGGTCGCCCTCACGACGGATTTCACAGGCGATGTTGGTGGCATCCGACGAGGCCACATCCGGCTCGGTCATGGAAAAGCAGGAGCGAATCTCGCCCGCCAGCAGGGGCTTCAGCCATTGCTCCTGCTGCTCTTTATTACCATAGCGGGCGATGGTTTCCATGTTGCCGGTATCCGGCGCGGAGCAGTTGAACACCTCCGGTGCCATGGCCGAGCGGCCCATGACTTCGCACAGATGGGCGTATTCGTAGTTGGTCAGCCCGGCGCCGAACTCGCTTTCCGGCAGGAACAGGTTCCACAGGCCCTCGGCTTTCGCCTTGACCTTCAGTTCCTCGATGATTGGTACCGGCGCCCAGCGGTTCTCTGCCTGCTCGATCTGCTCATGGTACCTGTGCTCATTCGGGTAGATATGGGCGTCCATGAACTCGTTCAGCTGCGCCTGCAGCTTTTTCGCTTGGTCAGACAGTTCAAACATGTCCGCTTCCTCGTGGTGGTGTTGGCATTGAGTCGGTAACCGTTCCGTCAGATCGGAACGCCCTCTGGTTTGTCGCTGCCGGAGCGGATCCGGAAAGTGCCTTCGGCGATGGCCAGCAGGTTGCCCCTGTCGTCATGAACCTCGCCGGTGCTGTTGAAAATGCGGGTGCCTCCGGCGCGCTTGCGGCCGGTGACCTTTATGGTTCCTCCGGAACACTGCCCGGTGAAGGTGGTGGTCAGGGACAGGGTAATGGCCTTGCGCATCCGCCCCGGATAGGGGCAATAGGTGCCCGCCTGGGCCAGCACAATGTCCAGCAGCGACGTGAGTACGCCGCCGTGGATCACTCCGCCCAGGTTCAGGTGCCGGGGCTGTAGCTCCAGCTCAAGCACTGCTTCGTTCTCCTCCCAGGAAACCTGACGGTAACCCAGCAGGCTGTGAAAGCCGGGCAGGTCTTTTCCATCGATAAACAGGGGCTCTTGCTCACTCATTACCGTTTCATTCCTGGCAGATTCAGGGCTCCGGTTGCACCGCCGCCCGGGGACTGTCTCGCTATTATTGAGAGTGCTGGGGTCTATCTGTTCAGATAATTTGTCACGCCTGCCGGTTTTGAGTCAACATAATCGGAAGTTAATTTCACTAGATAAAACACAATAACATTTGAGAGGCAAAAAATGGAAAGCGGTATGCGTGATATGCCGGTCTATGCGCCAATCGATCCCAGTGAATCCATGGATGCGATCGGTCATCACATCCAGCAATACGCCCGGAGCCGTGGCGGCCATCCGGCCCTGATTGATGAGCAGGGCACCCTGGACTGGCGCAGCCTTGTCGATCAGGTGAACCGCTTTGCCAACCGGTTGCGGGAAGCGGGATTGCGGCCGGGTGAGTCTGTAGCTGTCTTGTCCGGTAACAGCCGGGACGATGTTGCCTTGTACCTTGGCACCCTGATGGCCGGGGGCTGCATGGTGCCATTGTCCGGTATGGCCAGCACCGAGGCTCTGGCCATGATGGCGGCAGATTGCCAGGCTCGCTTTCTGTTTGTGTCCGGCCAGCAGCGGGAGCTGTTCGGGGCCTTACGGGCCCGGCTGACCGACCTGCCGGCCGAGCGAATTATCAGTCTGGCTGGCGCCCTGGACGGAGCCGGCTACGCCCTGATTGACTGGCTGGCTCAGACCACTGCCACCGTCCGGTCCGAGCCGGTCACCCTGGATGACCCGTTCAATATCATTTACAGCTCCGGCACCACAGGCACGCCCAAGGGCATCCTGCACGACTACCGGTTCCGCCAGCGGCAGATGCTGAGGATGAGTCGCTACGGGCTGGACGGCGATGCCATCAACCTGGTATCAACGCCGCTGTACTCGAACACCACTCTGGTTTCGGTACTGCCCACGCTCTACCACGGCGGCACCCTGGTACTGATGGCGAAATTCGATGCCCACCGGTTTCTCGAACTGGCTGAAGCCCATAGGGTGACCCACGCCATGCTCGTTCCCGTGCAATACCAGCGGATTCTGGCACAGCCGGATTTTGACCGGTTTGACCTCTCCAGCTTCAAGCTCAAGCTCTGCACCAGTGCCCCGTTGCGCTCCGCGGTCATTGCCGATGCCATGGCGCGCTGGCCCGGCAATCTCCGGGAAGTCTACGGCCTCACCGAAGGTGGCATCTCCACCAGCCTCGACTGCGCGGCCCACCCGGACAAGTGGGACTCGGTTGGTGTGCCCACCCAGGGGGCCGAGGTACGGGTGATTGGCGAGGATGGCGGCGAGCTACCCCGGGGCGCCACCGGTGAGATTGTCGGACGCGCCATTTCCATGATGCGGGGCTATGTGAACCGCCCGGAACAGACCCGGGAAATGCTCTGGACCAGCCCGGAAGGCGAGGTGTTCTACCGCAGCGGAGATATGGGGCGGATCGATGAGGACGGCTTTATTTACATCCTCGATCGCCGCAAGGACATGATCATCTCGGGCGGTTTTAACATCTACCCGGTGGACCTGGAAAAAGTACTGCTGGCGCACCCGGCACTGGCCGACGCCACGGTAATCGGCATTCCCAGTGACCAGTGGGGGGAAACGCCGCTGGGACTGGTGGTTGTCAGGCCCGGCCAGGCGGCCAGTGAAACCGCCATACTGGAATGGGCCAACCGCCAGCTGGGCAAAACCCAGCGTCTGGCAGCCATCGAGTTCCGGGCTTCCCTGCCCCGTTCCGCAATCGGCAAGGTATTGAAGCGGGAGTTACGGGCGCCGTACTGGGCCGGAAACTGAGGGCCGGCTATGAGTCGGCTGAACCGGCAGGAGTGAACTATCCTTCCAAACATTCTGTAATAAATCAGAGCCCAACATCCTATTGCAAAAGCCGAGACTTGTGTTAGATTCAGAGAACTTTAATTCACCATGCAGTCAATAGTTCTGCAGAGTGAAACTCAAAAAGACCCATTGGTCATAAACAAAAAGTCATTAATGCACAAATATAACAACGAATGAGGCCAGATCATGACTCTGCTTACCAACGCCCGAAGAAAACTGACCGTCTTTGCCTCGGCACTGACTCTTGGCCTATCGGCCACCCTGGTCGCCGCACCTGCTGCCGCCCAGGAAACCTTCACCTGGAAGGTCCAGTCCCACTGGCCCGGCTCCAGCAGCTCCTACACTGACAGCCTCGGCCGTCTTAAGCGGGTGCTGGAAGAGCGCACCGATGGCCGCCTGAAGCTTCAGCTGTTTGAGGCCGGCGCCCTGTTCAAGGCCAAGGATACCTTTGATGCCGTCAGCCGCGGCATTCTGGAAATGGGTACGATTTCGCCCTCCTATGCCCAGGACAAGATTTCCCTGGCCGGTATCGCTTCCGGACTGCCGTTCGCCTTTCGGAATGTCTGGGAAGCGGCCTATTTCCACAAGAACATGGGCTTTGAAGAAATGCTCCGGGAAGAGGCGGCCGAATACGGTGTGTACTGGGCGACCGACAAGGTCTATCCCACCGAAATGGTGGTCAAGAAGCCGATCAACAGCTGGGAAGACTTCACCAGTCTGAAGATCCGTTCCTCCGGCGCCCTGCAGACCTTCCTGACCGAAGCCGGCGCGGCTGCGTCCTACATCCCGGGCAGTGAGCTGTACTCGGCACTGGACTCCGGCATTGTCGACGGTGCCCACTGGGGCGCGTCCCAGGGCGCATTCAGCATGGGTCTTTATGAAGTGGCCAAGTACCACGTCAAACCTGCGCTCAACATCGCAGGAACCGACGTGATCATCGTCAGCCAGAAGGCGCTTGATAAACTGCCGAAAGACATGCAGAAGATCGTCAAGGACGCCCTGGACGAGCAGTTCTGGGTGCGCACCAACGAGTACCAGTACAAGGAACAGATTGCCCTGGCAAAGGCCCAGGCCGAATATGGCGTCCAGGTGAACACCCTGCCCCAGGACGTTCAGCAGAAGCTTGCCCAGGTTGCCCAGCAGTTGTGGGATGAAGAGGGCAAGCGCAGTGAAAAGGCCGAAAAGGCACTGGAAATGCTGAAAGGTTTCCTGGCCGACCTGGGCTACCTGTAATAACCCTGAAGTGCTGAAACCGAGCCGGGGCACGCCCCGGCTTTTTCTCCTCTGAAAACCAACGATTTGCCGGAGCGTGTCATGAGTGTGCTTGCAGCATTCATGAGAGGGGTCACCCGTCTCAATGATTTTATCGGGCGCGGGATTGCGCTGCTGGTGTTTGCCATGTTCGGCTTCCTGCTGCTGGAGGTTGGCCTGCGGTATCTGTTTGAGTCACCCACTGTCTGGACCAACGAACTCTCCCAGATGCTTTTTGGCATCTATGCCGTTATGTCCGGCGGCTACATTCTTGCCCATCGTGGGCATGTGAACGTCGATCTGCTGCACGCCCACCTGGCGCCCAGAAAACGTGCCGCCCTCGACATCGCCACTTCGGTGATTTTTTTCATCTTTACCCTGGCACTGCTCTGGTTCGGCATTGATGTGGCCAGCGAATCCATTGCCGGTTGGGAAACCTCCTATTCCGCCTGGAATCCGCCAATCTGGCCCGTCAAACTGGCCATTCCGATCGGTACCGGCCTGCTGGTGTTACAGGGCCTGGTGAAACTGCTGGAAGACATCGCCATCGCTTTCAACCTGGATTATTACCAGCCAGAACAGGAAGAGTCTGAAGGAGCGCACCTGTGAGCATTGAGATACTGACCCTGCTGTTCTTCGGCTCACTGCTGTTTTTCCTGCTCCTTGGCCTGCCCCTGGCTTTTGTACTCGGGGGCGTGTCGGTGGTCTTCCTGTACTTCACCTGGGGCTTCGGTTCCTTTTTCATGGTGGTCTCGCAGATCTGGGGCACCATGGGCAGCTTTACCCTGGTGGCCATCCCCCTGTTCGTGTTCATGGCCATGATTCTGGAGCGAACCGGCGTCGCCAAGGATCTCTATCGCATGATGCACCTGTGGTTTGGTGGCGTCCGGGGCGGCCTGGCCCTGGGTACGCTCGCCATCTGCGCGGTATTTGCCGCCATGGTGGGTATCAGCGGTGCCGCCGTGGTAGCCATGGGCACCATCGCCCTGCCGTCCATGCTGGAGCGAGGCTACGACCGCAAGATGGCCCTTGGCGTGATCAACACCGGGGGCGGCTGGGGCATCCTGATCCCGCCCAGCATCCTGATGATTCTCTATGCCCTGATTACCGGTGTATCCGTGGGCCAGATGTTCGCCGCCGGCATCTTGCCGGGTGTGCTACTGATGGTGCTTACCTTTATCTACATCATCGTTCGCGCCACACTCCAGCCGCACCTGGCTCCGGCACTGCCAAAGGAAGACCGGGGCACCTGGCCGGAAAAACTGCGTGCCCTGCGGGCGGTGTTGCTGCCCATCGGGGTAGTGGTGATGGTGCTGGGATCGATCATCGGCGGCATTACCACGCCCACCGAAGCGGCTGCCATGGGCGTGCTGGGCGCGCTGATATCGGCCGCCGTCTACGGTGAATTCAAGTGGTCGGTGATGCAGGAAGCTGCCATCCGCACCTTCAAGATCACCGGCATGATCATGTGGATCCTGTTTGCCGCCCACGCCTTCAGCGCTGCCTACCAAAGCATGGGTGCCCAGGAGCTGATCGAGGGAATGATGCAGCACATTCCCGGTGGGCCCTGGGGCATCATCATTGCCATGATGGTGATCATATTCTTCCTGGCCATGGTGCTGGACCCGGTGGGCATCATGCTGATCACCCTGCCTGTGTTCATGCCGATCGTCGAGAAACTGGGGTTCGACCCGATCTGGTTCGGTATCCTGTTCGTGATCAACATGGAGATCGGCTACAAGACCCCGCCCTTCGGCTTCAACCTGTTCTACCTCAAGGGTGTGGTGCCGCCGGGCATTACCATGAAGGACATCTACACTTCGGTGATTCCGTTCGTGCTGATCGAGATCCTGGCCATCGCCATCATCATGATTTTCCCGGAAATCGCCACCTGGCTGCCGGATCAGTTCTTCTGATCGGGTTGCCATGTCCGGTTGCGGACATTGAGTCCGGCTTTCGATGAGATGCCACCATAGCGCTCTGCTGAAAGCGAACTCACGTGGAACGAAAGAGATCCAAAAGCTGCGCTTGGGGCATTGGTTTGTAAAAAAGATAGCCCTGTACCCGCCTGATGCCGAGAGCTCTGAGCATATCGAGCTCGGCCCGGGTCTCGACGCCCTCGGCCAGGAGGCTGGCTCCCCGCTCGTTGGCAAACCCGACCAATGCCCTCACTACTGATTGAATAGTAGGGCTTCGGTCGATGTTACGCACCAGCGATATGTCCAGCTTAATAATGTCGGGGTTCAGCTCCACAATATGCCGAAAACTGGCATAGCCGGCTCCAAAATCGTCGATGGCCAACTGCAAACCCCGATTACGAAACTCTGACAGGGCGGAAGCCAATTCTCCGTAATCCGCGATGGCATCGTGCTCCGTGATCTCCAGCACGATTTGTTCAAGTGCCTGTTGTCTCAGGAAATCCTGAAACGCCGGTTCGAGAAAGGTGGTGCCGGAAAGGTTGCAGCCCACATAAACATCCGGGGGTAGATGTTCCCTGATAGCCATGCCCTTGGCAAAGGCACTTTTTTCCAACTCAGTTGCAATTCCAAGTTCAACCCCCTCGTCGAACCACTCGTTGGGTGGCCGATATGGATCGGTCTGAAATCGGGCGAGTGACTCGACTGCGACAAGGTCGCCTGTGGTCGAATCCACGACAGGTTGCCAGGCCATCTGGAGCCCGCCGGACTTGAGGACGTCACGGATATATTTACGGCGGCAAGAGATGTCATCAAGAGCTCGTTGTTCTTCTTGTAGTGCCGTACCTATCAAGTCAGCCATAGCAGACATAAAGCCGATATCGCGTTCGTCCAGCTGCTCTTTGTAATCACACGAATAGCAGCACAGGGTCCCGAAAGTATCATCGTTTTCGCCAGGGATAGGAACGCTCGCATGAGATCTGACCCCCAGCGCTTCGATAGCAGGCAGATCCCTTAAAGAGGGATGCACTTGGGCATCCCGAACAAGATTGGGTGCCTGGTTCGTCACAACCCGGATACAGGCAGACTCTTCAAGGGGAGCGCTGGCGCCCGTGGCTGGTGCCTGTTGCCGTCCATCACTGCTGACATACAGAAACTCTCGGCGGCCACTAGAAAACCTGGAAATGAAACCAACCTCCATTCCCATATGGATGCGAACAGCTTCAAGCAGACGTGTCAGCAACAGTCTGGTCGTACCCGAATTAATAGTCGCCGTGGAAAGGATAGCTTGTCCGATAGAAGCTGCTTTCTGGCCGTTGTGATTTTGGAGCTCCTCGCTTTTCGATGACATATCCCAAAATTCCTGTCGTCAAGCCGATGAGTTGTGAGTTGTGAGTTGTGAGTTGTGAGTTGTGAGTTGTGAGTTGTGAGTTTTCAGGTTAGCGGATATTTGTCTTTTATATTTAATACGTACAATTTCACATTTAGCTGACTTTTCAGTTTGAACGCCCCTGAAAACTCTGCAAAAAAACGCAAACCCCATGAAGTCTGTCTTAGTATTGCTGGTCCAACCCAATACCGGCGAAAGTCATCTATACCCGTGTATTTACAATACCTACATTTGAAGGTTTAACTATAAAAAGCACTCAAAACATATATAAACACTTATTTTTCTTTAATAGCACATTTAATTCCAAATCCACCCCAACATTGGACATAAATTTCCCGAATCTATAACCTTAATGGTTTATTTATACGTTTACGACCTTGGTATTTTCAGCTTCAACGATCCAATAAAGCTGACATCCGGACTAAATCGTGCGCTCTTGAAGGAACAAATAAGCAAAGGAAGTCATTATGCTTATATTAAAAAACTCATTACTCAATATGCCTGCGAGGAAAAAGCTTGTCTCGACCTTTGGCCTTGTCCTGATAGGGCGCCTGGGTGGTGATCTTCAACGCACTTTCGAAAAGTTCAGGCACCGCTAACGGAAGTCAGTCATATGACCAACCTAAAGAACGACAGGCTTACCACTGGGATTGCTGGCCTCGACCGGGTCCTGGATGGCGGCCTTCTGAAACAGCGCAGTTATATCGTGCGCGGGGGCCCCGGATCCGGGAAAACAACCCTTGGGCTGCACTTTCTGACCGCAGACCCCGACACCCGGAGCCTGTTTGTCAGCATGGGCGAAGATGAGCAGCAGCTACGGGTTGATGCCAGCCGGCAGGGTTTCAAGCTCGATACAGTCAGCATCGTAGATTTATCTCCCTCAGACGTGGGCATTGATGATGCAGAACCCTACAGCATCATGTCGCCAGCGGACGTTGAGGACCCCGGGCTGCCCAAGAAAATTCGCAAGGCCTTCGAGGCCATCCGCCCGCAGCGGATCTTTATCGATTCGCTCACATACCTGCATTATTTTTCACCGGACGCTTATCAGTACCGAAAACAGGTGATCACACTGTTGCGCTACCTGACTGGCCAGGGCGCAACGGTAATTTGCGCCGCCGAAGATGCCAATTCAGGCAAAGACAGCGAAGAACTGGGCTTTCTCGCGGATGGTGTGATCGAACTGGAGCATAAAGACAGCCGGCGCTCACTCGAAGTAACAAAGTTCCGGGGCTCCGACTTCGCTTCGGGCCAACACAGCATCCGCCTCGGGTCTGGCGGCATGGACTGTTTTCCACGCCTGGAACCGGGCGACCATGGCACCAGGTTTGACCAGGAGGACATGCCATCGGGCATTCCCGAGCTGGACAGGCAGCTCAAGGGTGGGCTTAGTCGTGGCACCGTCACCATTCTTTCGGGCCCCACGGGGGTGGGTAAAACGTCCCTTGGCATCCAGTTTATGAAAACCGCCTGTGAAGAGGGTAAGCGAACGGTGGTTTATACCTTCGAGGAACTGACCAGCACCCTGATTTCCCGAGTGGAAGGTATCAATATGCCGCTGTCGAAACTCATGGAGTCAGGGACCTTTGCCATCGAGGCCATTGAACCTTTGCACTATTCCGCCGACGAATTCGCTGCCATGGTCCGGGAAGAAGTCGAGCAACGCGGCACCCGTCTCATCATGATTGACAGCCTGGCTGGCTATAAACTCTCCATCGGCGGCGATAGCGTTACCCGAAGGCTGCATGCTTTGTGCCGCTATCTGGTCAATATGGGCGTGACGGTAATTCTGCTGAACGAGGTAGAGACTATCACCGGTGGGGACGTGAAAACGACCGAAATGGGCGTCAGCTATCTTGCGGACACCATAATCCTGCTTCGGTACATGGAGAGGGCCGGTGAGATCCATAAAACCATTGGTGTACTGAAAAAGCGCACCGGTGATTTCGAAAAAAGTCTGCGCGAGCTTGATATTACGCCGCATGGCATCAAGGTTGGTGAGGAGTTGAAGGGGCTCAGGGGCATTCTTCGTGGCGAACCCGAACCTGATACTAAGATTGGGGATGCCCGTGAATAACCCACCCCTCCTGATTCCAGGGCCTGAGTGGCAGACAGCGCAGCCAGTTGTTGCGGTTATGTTAAGCAAGGCCGCCGACTACCGGGTCCTCACCCGTTCTGTTGGCTACCCATGTATTGCGCCACACCCCGGCACCATTGACCAGACCGGCTTTGACCTGTGCATCATTGATTTGAACACACTCCTTCATTGTGAAGCCGACATACGCAAGATCCGATCCCGGGCTGCCCCCGCTCTGAAACCCGTTTTACTGGCTGCCTCGGAATCCGAGCTGAAAAAAGCAAACGGTTATCTGGGTGACCTTGCGGAAGATGTTATCCGAACGCCGATTCGTCGCGTTGAGCTCACGGCGAGAGTCCACAACCTCCTGCGATTAGGGAGGACCTCGGAATTCCAGAAACTGGAAACTGAAAACACACAAACGGCATTAAAAGGCGCAACCCGGGCCCTTCGGGCGTTCAGTGCCTGCAATGAGCGTGTCATTCACGCCCGCAGCGAAAAAGAAATGCTGTACGGCATCTGTGACAGCCTTGCGAAAGACGGTGGCTATGCCCTGGCGTGGGTTGGCCAGGCGAAAGCCTACGGAGGCGGGCGCATCAAGCCTCTGGCAATAGCCGGTGGGGCCAGCGACTATATTAATAAAATTGAAAACAGCCCTCGTACAAGCACCGCTGGCCAGGACCCCATCGCCCTGGCGCTGCAGACCGGTATACGACACCAGTCCATTGTTCCGGCATCACCCGGCGAGGCCGCTATCCCGGAAAAGTCGGAAAAATCACACCATTTGCAGTCTGTTATCGCATTCCCGCTGACAATCCGCGACAAGCAGCCAGAAGCCTGCCTCGCCATTTACTCCGTGGAAGCGGACCGCTTCGACGGAGCGGAAGTCAGGTTGCTGCAGCGTATGGTAGACAACATCGTTCACGGCATACGCGCTTTGCGTGAGCAATCCCGACGGCGGAGAAGCGAAAAAAAAGCCCACGATATGGCCTATCGGGATGCCCTTACGGGCCTGGCCAACCGAACTGCGGCGCTGGAGGCACTTGATCGGCATCTCAGGCTGGCTGGCCCTTTTCCACCGGCTGCCGGATTACTATATCTGGATCTCGATGGTTTCAAACTGATCAATGACGCGCTGGGCCATGATGCCGGTGACGAGGTTTTGATACAGGTTGCACAGCGCCTGACACATGCCGTTCGTGAGTCTGACCTGGTTGCCCGGCAGGGTGGTGACGAATTCATTATTCTCGCCCCCTATGAGGCCCAGGACTGCTTATCGACTGTCGATTTACCCGAACTGATGAGTGTGATGTCGGCCGTCGCCCAACGCGTACTGGAGACCATTGAGCAGCCCTTTGTGGTCAGGGGTCGAGAGTACTATCTCGGCGCCAGCATCGGCATCAGCCTTTGCCCAGTCCACTCCTGCGATGCCTCGACGCTTCTGACCAGCGCAGACAGTGCTATGTATCAGGCAAAAAACGTCGGTGGTAACAGCTTCCAATTTTTCTCTTGTGACCTGTCCAAAAAACAGCAGCACCGGCTTGATATCGAAAACAGACTCCGCACCGCCGTGGATATGGGTGAATTCCAGCTGGCATTCCAGCCGCTGATTGACCTGACTACAACCCGGACAGTCGGGGTTGAAGCCTTGATACGCTGGCCGCAGGCAGACGGAAGCTACATTTCTCCGGGCGAATTCATACCCATTGCCGAGGAAACGAGCCTCATCATTCGCATTGGCACCTGGGTGATGAAAGAAGCCCTGAAAGCACTCCAACGATTGCACCTGCAGGGCTTCACTCATCTGCAAATGGCGGTCAATCTGGCCATTGGCCAGCTGTGGCAGCCAGGGCTGGTTCAGGACATCGTCGATTTTCTGAAGCAACTCGACATACCGCCATCGGCGCTCAAGGTCGAGTTGACGGAAGGCTCCCTGATGAGCGACGTCCAGCGTATGGAGGGGATTGTGCAGGAATTCCGTCGGGCAGAAATCGAAGTCGCCATTGATGACTTTGGCACGGGCTACTCGTCGCTGGCACGACTGCGGTCGCTGCCGATAACCACCCTGAAAATCGACCGAAGCTTTCTTTTTGGCACGCCCGATAACCAGAGCGCGGTCAAGATGGTTAATACCATACGGCAGATGGCCGAAAGCCTGGGCATTCAGGCGCTCGCCGAGGGCATTGAAACGGAAGAGCAATGGCGAATGCTTCAAGCCCTCGGCTGTCCGCTGGGACAAGGCTTCTATTTTGCAAAACCGATGGCGGAAACCGCCCTTCTGGAAAGGCTCAGTGCTGAGATTTAACTGGTAACGGGTTTGAAAACGATCGGGGAGGCATGTTGTCGTCCTTCGAGTACAAAATGCCGAACGTTCCGGGCGTCCATAGCAAGTCCGTAAAAGGTCCCCTGAAACGTTTTGCAACCCAGTGCTTCCAGCCAAAGCGCCTGACCAAGCGTTTCCACGCCATCAACAATCAGCTGTTTGTTGATGGCGTTGGCTAACGCCTGCAAGCCTCTCAGGAAACGACGAGCCAGGATGGAGCCTGGTAATTCAGCAATCACCTGCGGGGCAACCTTGATCGCAGCAATGTGAGGGCTGGCAAGAACATCAAAGCCGGCATTATCGGCAATATAGCGTTTTACCATCACTCTGAAACCGCAGCGAGCCAACTCCGGGATAACCCGTTGCCAGGCGGCTTCGCTCAGCACAGCACTCTCACAAACTTCCAGCGCGATTCTTGTTGGCTCAATGGCCTGCGACCGGATTTTTCTCAGGAAATATTCAGGGAATGCCTTGTCGAATACCTCTCCGTCGTCGAGACTGACAGAGACGCGGGTTTTACCCCGGTAGGCGATAGGTGCGTATTCCGGCGAACGTGACCGGTCATTCCGGGGATCGTGACCGATTTTCACACGGCCATCACACTGGAGTGGGTTTTGTACTCTGAGCGGTCACGATGGGTCAACCGATTCCGGTTTTTGTGCTTTCGCTTTTCGCAATGATTCCCCCTTTAGATTGAGTCGGTGAGCGCCGTGCAGAAGCCGATCCAGGATGGCGTCTGCCAGCGTGGCGGAGCCGATGTAATCGTGCCAGTGTTCAGTCGGTAACTGGCTGGCAATGAGGGTCGAGCCCCGGCCATGGCGGTCCTCAATCACTTCCATCAGATCCTGTCGTTGTTGCGCGGTCACCTTTTGCATGCCCCAGTCGTCCAGGATCAGCAGATCGGTTTTAAGCAACTGATTCATTAGTCGGGCATAGCTGCCATCGCCATGGGCGATGCGCAGTTGTTCGAACAGGCGCGGTACCCGCAGGTAACGAACCGAGAGGCCCTGCCGGCAGGCCTGGTTACCCAGGGCACACGCCAGCCAGGTCTTGCCACAACCTGTCGGGCCGGTGATGCACAGGTTCAGGGATTGGCGGATCCAGTCGCAGCTGGCCAGACCCGCCATGCGAGAACGCTCCAGCCCTCGTGGGTGGCGGTAATCGATGTCTTCGATGCAGGCCGGCACACGTAGACGGGCGGCCCTGAGCAGCCGCTCCAGTCGCCGGCTTTCGCGGTGCAGCACTTCACGATCCACCAACAGGGCCAGTCGTTCCTCGAACGCCAGGTCGTGGGTCTCAGGTTGGGATCGTTGTTGTTCCAGCGCATCGCACATGCCCGTCAGTTTGAGTTGGCGCAGGATGTCGAGGGTGTTTTGAGTCAGCATCAGTCTCTCCGGGATCAGTGGTAGTAGTGGGGGCCACGAACGTTGGTGTGAACAGGCAGATCGGTCAGTTCCGGCTCTTCCTCAGCTAGGGGCAGCGGGAGTTGATCCAGCCCCTGCTTTAGGATCGAGGTGATGCTCTGGTAACTGGCCGAGTTGATAGCCAACGCCCGGTCACAAGCCTGCTCAAGGCGGTCACGGCTGTAGCGACGACTGAGGTTCAGCAGACCCAGGCAGGCCCGGTAACCATGTTCCGGATGCGGCCGATCCTTGAGCTGTCCCTGCACCACATCCAACGTGGCGGGGCCGATGTCCTTGGCCCAGTTCAGGAAGCGTCCCGGTGACCAGTTCTGATGGGCCTGATGCGACTTGGGCATGTGTTCGGTCAGGGTCACGAAGCGGCTCTTGCCGTGGCGAGAATGCAAGGCTACCCGTTGTCCCTTGTGCATGACCTCAACGGACGTATCGGTCACCCGAACATCCAGCTTCACACCCACCAGGGCGTGAGGCACGCTGTACAGCCGTTTGTCGATCTCGATGTGGTAGTCAATGCCCGGTCGCGCTTTGCACCACTCGGCATAGACATAGGGTGTTGCGGGCAGAGGTCTCAGAGCTGGGCGATCCAGTGACTCGAACAAGCTCTGGCGGCTCTCGGAGCGCCCCTGGAACGGGCGCTGGTTCAGCGCCGGCAACAACTGGGCAATGGCCGAGTTCAGTTCGGCCAGGGAGAAGAACATCCGGTGCCGTAACCGGGCCAGTATCCAGCGCTCGACCAGCAGTACGGCGGCTTCAGCTTTCGCCTTGTCCTTGGGTTTGTAGGGGCGTGCCGGTAATACGGCAGTCTGGTAGTGGGCGGCCAGTTCGGCGTAGGTCTCGTTGATCTTCGGGGTATATCGATCGGCCTTGGTGACCGCTGCCTTGAGGTTGTCAGGAACCAGCAATTCAGCTACACCGCCGTAGAACGCCAGCATCCGTTGGTGGGAGGCAATCCAGTCCGGCAGGGACTGGCTCCAGGTAGCCTCGGCGAAGGTATAGCTGGACGCTCCAAGCACGGCGACAAAGACCTGAGCCTTACGCATTTCACCGGTGGAACGATCCACCACTGGCACAGTGGGGCCACAGTAATCGATAAAGATCTTCTCACCGGCTCGATGGACCTGGCGCATGCTGCGCCGCTGCCGGCCACGCCAGAGCCGGTAATGGTGGCAGAACTGGCTGTAGCGATAGGCCTTGTCGCTGTGGCGTTCTACGTACTCGGCCCAGAGCAGTTGCAGGGTCACGCCCTTGGTCTTCAGTTCCTGGTGGACCTGGAAGTAATCAGGTTCGGCAAAGCGTGCAGGTGGGGTCTTAGCCGGGAACAGCAGCGCTTCCAGTCGTACCTCATCAACATCCTCTGGCAACGGCCAGGTCACATCATGGGCCTGGGCAAGATTGACGTACTTGCCAACCACACCTTTGGAGAGACCGCAGGCGCGGGCAATGCGCTCATGGCTCAGGCCTGCTTCGTACTTGAGGCGCAAGACCTCGATAATCTGTCGCATGGAAATCCTCGCAACCGGCATCCGCTCTTCCTCGTGATAAAAAGGAAGGGGGTATGCCGGATTAAGTTGAAGAATTCCAGCGCTTTGGCAGTGGTTCCGGGGGAACGTGACCGATGATTCCGGCATCGTGACCGGCGATTCCGGAAAACAACCCGAAATCGGTCACGATAAAACGGAATGAGCGGTCACGATCGCCCGGAACAGGCGGTCACGTTCAAACGGAATGGGTGGTCACGATGGCGCGGAATACGCAATAGGTAGACTATCATCGAGGAAAGCCAGTATGCCGGGGATATGGTCGACCACGGGTTGGTCAGACAAGGCCAGCACTTCAAAGCGGGGGGTGACTCCCTCTCTGGAAGAAACAATAGGCCGAAGCGCTATATCAGACTCTCCCTTTGCGTACTCGTCGGCCGGGTCGTTCAAAAGTTGAATCCTCTCCGTGGAGCTTGTTCGAGATTGTCATACAACTATACCTTACGTCAGGACTTGACGAAATTTTATGCCATTAAAGCTTAATAAATGTTTTATTATGTAATATTTGCAACTTTGTGTATCTGACATTTTGCCTGTAATATCATGGTCTTGGATGAAGAGATATGTCATGAGTCTAGGTCAGGCATTAAAGCAGTTACGAAAAAAGAAAGGGCTGACTCTCGCCGAAATGGCGGAAAAAACCCACTCCCACGTCGGCAACCTTTCCCGAATTGAAAGAGGCATGGCAAGGCCGAGTCTTGATCTCCTGTATCGTCTGGCGGAAGCACTGGGGTTCTCGATAACGGATATTTTCTCCGTTGCTGAGAACCAACAGTTAAGCTCCAGGCAAGTCGCTCTCAATGCAGTGTTTATTTCGCTCCTTGAAGAGGACCAGCAACTGTTACTGGAATTTGCTGAACTGCTTGCCAAGCGGGCATCCCACCCCCTTGAATCTGTCAACGTTGACACTCACGCTCTGCCCGCAGACAGCGAAAAACCAGAAAATAACGCTGATCACAAGGCAACGTCCTGATTATCCAACGCCGCCAATTCGGCATTAACTTCAAAAGACTTGCGGTAATCCCTCCGGAAATCGCCACCTGGCTGCCGGATCAGTTCTACTGATCGAATTGCCACCGGAAAATGGGTAGGCGCTCACCCAAAAAACCGGAAAACGGGTCAGTGCATACCCATTTTTTCCTGAAATTACCCTTCAAATTCAACAGCTTCCCCGTTACCACCGCTTACAATAAGCCCCTTGATTACGCCCACGCCCTGTGACTAACTATTGCCCAACTTTGTCGGCAGATTGGCCTGTCCGCTGACGACTGCCCGGATTCGCCATCTTTGTCTGCCTGCGGGGTACCCTTCGCCATGCTGAACTCGCTTTCCTCTATGTCCATTGGGCGCAAACTGACCCTTGGATTCAGCCTGATCATTCTGCTCGCCGGCCTGGTCGGCGCAGTCGCCCTGATCCAGCTCGATACCTATGGCAAGCGGGTTAATGTGGTGAACCAGGCCAGTGAGATGGAATCCCTGTTGCTGGAAGCCAGGGTCAGTGAAAAGAACTTCACCATGACCGGCAACCGCGAGGAACTGGAAGAGGCTGCCAGATTCAGCGCCTCTGCCAGTGAGATCGCCGGGTCACTGAACTCGCAACTGGCGGCACCGGAGGACCTGGCGCTGCTGGCCACCATTCAGAGCGGCGAAGACCAGTACGCCGAACTGCTCAGCCGGCTTGCCAACCTGCGCACCAGCCTGGACACCAGCATCGCACAGCTTGAGGAAAGCGCCCGGATTGCCGCCAGCCGGCTCAGCACCGAAGCCCAATTGTACGTTGCCGAAGGCGCTCTGAAGAAAATGCGGGGTTACGAGCGTAACTTCCTGATCCAGAAAGAGGCCGAGGCCATTGCCCGCTTCGAACAGGAAAGCCGGCGCGCCATCGAATCCATCGGCGCCTCCTTTGCCAGTGAGGGTACCAAGGAGGAGGTAACCGGCCTGCTCACGATCTATTCAGACACCTTCAAAACCGCATCCGGCAAGGTTCAGCAACTGGCCGACACCGAAACCCGGATGGTGGAGACGGTGCGTAACATCATTGCCGCGGCCAAGACCCTGCAAAACGCGCAACTGGAAAAGATGCAACAGGATCGGCAGCAGGCGGTGGTCCTGATCACCATCGCCATTCTGGCCGCCCTGGTGCTTGGCAGCCTGATCGCCTGGGCCCTGGCCCGGGACACCATTCGCCCCCTGAAGCAGGCGCTGGATGTTGCCAATGCCGTCGCCTCGGGGGATCTTCGCTCCGACGTCAGCTCTGCACGGCGCGACGAACTGGGCCAGCTGCTGAACGCCTTGGGCAAGATGACCTCCGGCCTGCGGTCACTGGTGGCCGCCATTAATGACAATGCCAGCCATATTGCTGCCTCGTCGTCGCAGCTCTCCGGCATCACCAGCCAGAATCAGCAGGGCGTAATGGAACAGAAAGACCAGACCGACCAGGTAGCCACGGCCATGAATGAAATGGTGGCCACCGTCGGCGAGGTGGCCCGCAATGCCGAACAGGCCTCCTCTGCCGCCTCGGACGCCAGCAACAAGGCGCTCGCCGGCGAACAGACTGTCAAACACACCCTGGGCCGGGTCACCGAACTGAACCAGCAACTGGCCACGGTTCAGCAACGCCTGAACACCTTGCAGGCCGATACCCGGAACATCGGAACCGTGCTCGATGTCATCAAATCGGTGGCGGAACAGACCAACCTGCTGGCACTCAATGCCGCGATTGAAGCCGCCAGGGCCGGGGAACAGGGGCGTGGTTTTGCGGTTGTCGCCGATGAGGTGCGCTCGCTGGCCCAGCGCACACAAAGCTCCGCTGCAGAGATCGAGAGCCTGATCTCGAATCTCGTGAACAGTGCCGAAGAGACCGTAACCGTCATGGATACCGGGGCCAGCCTGGCCAACGACACCCTGGCGACCGCCCGGGACACAGGCGAAGCGATTCAACTGATTACCCGGGCGGTGGACGACATCGTGCAGATCAACCAGCAGATTGCCACGGCGGCAGAACAGCAAACGTCTGTGGCCGAGGACATCAACCGCAATATCACGGTGATCCGGGATGTCAGCGACCAGAGCGCAAGCTCCACCGAGCAGGTGTCCGCTGCCAGTGAGGAGCTGGCCCGGCTGGCCGAGGGCCTCAGCACTCAGATAGCCCGATTCAAAGTCTGATTAAGAGCGGCGAAGACAAAAAAGCCCGACGGTCAGCAAACCGGCTCAGAGTCTTCACGCCGTCAGGTTGTAAACAAACACAACGGCAACCGCGATGGGCGTGGCAAACCGGATCAGGTTATACCACAGGCTGAAGGCGCCGCCTTCGAGCGACAGATCCTTCTGCAGCGACTCCCTGGCAACAAACCAGCCGACAAACAGCGCGGTCAGCAGTCCCGAGAGCGGAAGCATCACATTGGCGGTAAAATAATCCAGCAGATCGAAGATGGTCTTGGTCTCGAACCGCTCGAACATTGCCAGTGGCATGACATCAGACCACACATTCAGGGACAGGATTGAGACAATTCCCAGTGCCCAGCAAAGTACTCCCACCAGAACGGTGCTCGCCGTCCGTTGCAGTGTTGTTTTCTCCTCGACCCACTCAACCACCGGCTCCAGCAGCGAGATGGCCGAGGTCCAGGCCGCGAACACCAGCAAAATAAAGAACAGCGTGCCGAACAAGCTGCCCAGTGGCATCTGGCCAAAGGCCAGTGGGAGGGTCTGGAAAATCAGGCCGGGGCCGGCTCCGGGCTCAAGGCCATTGGCAAACACCACCGGGAAGATCGCAAGGCCGGCCAGCAGAGCCACCGCCGTATCGGTAATGCCGACAATGATTGCGGTGCGCCCGATGGACACATCGCGGCCCAGGTATGAACCGTAAGCCATCATGATGGCCATCCCCAGACTGAGCGTAAAGAAGGCATGTCCCAGGGCAATGAGCACGCCATTGATCGACAGCTTGCTGAAATCCGGCTGGAACAGGAAGCTCACAGCCTGGCCAAAATGCCCGGTGGTGGTGGCATAGCCCACGGCAATAAGCAGAAGAACGAACAACGCCGGCATGAGAATGGTGACCGAGCGCTCCAGGCCGCCCTTCAGCCCCCGGGACACCACCAGCACTACCAGCATCATGAACAGGGTGTGCCAGAACAGCAGTTCTGACGGGCTGGCGAGCAACCGGGAGAACATACCGTTGATGACCTCGGGATCGCCACCGGCAAAATCGCCGGTGGCACCGTGGCCGACATAGGCGGCTGCCCAGCCACCGATCATCGAATAGAAGGAAAGAATGATGAACGCCGCAAGCATCCCGATAATGGCGGAAATTCGCCACAGGGGAGACGACAGGTTGCGCTGCGCCACCAGGCGCATACTGGTGATCGGGTTATGGCGGCCATTGCGCCCGATAAACACTTCGGCCATCAGGATGGGGATACCAATTACCGCGATGCAGGCGAGGTAAACAAGAACGAAGGCGCCCCCACCGTTTTCACCGGTCACATAGGGAAACTTCCAGATATTACCCAGACCGACGGAGGAGCCGGTAACCGCGAGAATGAACGCAAGGCGGGACGACCAGAGACCACGGGCGGCGGTGTCGCCATTACCCGACTCGGAGTTGGATTGAGACATGTTGGTTTCCTGTGCTTTTGGCTAAGGAATCAAGGACGATCAAGCCCCGGGAACGAGCCACCGGGGCAGTTGGGGCGGGATTCTGCCAGCACTGGCTTTACGATGCCAGTGCTGGCGCCCGGGCCTGGCAGGTCTCAGGCGTACCCGGCCCGGGCAGGAGGGTGCTAACTAGCCGGTTTTGCTGATAAACCGGCCAACCAGGTCTTTCAGGCCTCGAGACATGATGCTGAGCCGGTCACTGCTTTGCTTGGCGAAGTCGGCCTGGGCATCGCTGTGATCGGCCAGTTCAGCGATGTTGGTGACCTGCCGGTTGATCTCGTCCGACACCTGGCTCTGTTCCTCGAAAGCCGCAGACATGCTGATAAAGCTGTCGGAAATGGTCTGGATCGAGGTGACGATATCGCGCAGGGATCTCTCGGCTTCGCTGACCTTTGCCAGGCCGCGGCCGGCCACGGCCTCACCATCGCGGGTGGCCTGAACCGCAGAATCCACCTGCTGCCGGAAGTCATCGATCACGTCCTGGATGTGAACCGTTGATTCCCGGGTCCGACGGGCGAGGGAGCGCACTTCATCCGCGACCACGGCAAAGCCACGGCCCTGCTCACCGGCACGGGCCGCCTCAATGGCGGCGTTCAGGGCCAGCAGGTTAGTCTGGTCGGCGATCTCGGAAATCAGGTTGGCGGCTTCGCCAATGCTCCTGGTGGACTCGCCCAGCTTGCCGATGGTGCTACCGATGCCGTTCACCCGGGACACCAGTTCCTCAATGGCCACCAGCGCCTCGGCACTGCGATCACTGCCGACACCGGCCAGCCGGTTGGCTTCCTCGGCTTCCCGGGCATTGCTGGTGACGGTTTCAACAACCTCCTGAATCGACGCGGTCATTTCATTGATCGCAGACGCCGTCTGGTCGGTTTCCGCCCGCTGCCGGGCAATGGCCGAGGCGCCGTCGCTGATATAGCCATGAGAGGCGCGGGCCTGCGCATAAAGCAGCTCGGCCTGATCGTCGATACGGGCCAGAGCGGTCCGGATACGGGCCTCCTCGCTGACCAACAGCAGAGACAGCTGAGAGAACAGCCCTCGCTCGTCGCTGTAGGTGCGGGCAACAATCGGATCGCTGAAGGCGTCCGGACGGAGGGCCAGCAGGTTACGCAAACGCGCGGCGAGTGAACTGAACACCAGACCAAAACCCAGAGCGTGACCCACCACAATCAGGCCGGCCGCCAACCAGGGCTGGTTGAGCTGAAGGGCACCAAGACTGAACAGCAATGACACCAGGAACGGCCAGCCAGAACGGAGCATCGACAAGGCGCGGTTGCTGAAGGATGAAGTCAGCTTGCCGGCAGAGATCTTGCCATACAGCCGTTCGGCTCGGGCAACCTGATCCCGTGTCGGCTCAACCCGTACCGACTCATAACCCACCATCTGGCTGTTCTCGCGGATCGGAGTCACATAGGCGCTGACCCAGTAATGATCGCCGTTCTTTGACCGGTTCTTGACCACGCCCATCCAGGCCTTGCCGGCCTTGAGGTAGTCCCACATATCCTTGTACACCGCCTGGGGCATGTCCGGGTGGCGGATGATGTTGTGGGCCTGGCCAATCAGCTCCTCCCGGGCAAAGCCGCTGATCTCGACAAACTCGTCGTTGCAGTAGGTAATCACCCCTTTGAGATCCGTAGTACTGATCAACCGCCCGCCTTTACGCATTTTGACTTCACGCTGGGTTACCGGGAGATTCTTGCGCATAACGGACCTTCTGACTTGGAGCTGACCACGGGAATACAAACAGGCGCGCAATGGTAGCCCCTGACGAACATCATTGATATTCATCAAAGGTTACCCTGCGTGTGGAAGTGTAACGGCAGAGCTTCGCGAAACCTTAGTCCGTGCAGGTACTTATGCGGAAACCGCCAGCCGGGCCCGGGAATGGAACCGGGCGTTGACCCAGAGCGAGAACGCAATAACACCACCGCCCAGGGCAAGGCGCAGCAGATCCGCATCACGGTTCCAGATCAGCAGATTCACGATCAGGCCCGCAGGAACCAGCGCATTGTTCATGATGGCGAGGGTGCCGGCATCAACCACACAGGCACCGCGGTTCCACAAGAACAGGCCCAGGCCGGAAGCAGCCAGTCCGAGCCAGGTCAGAATGCCCCACTGCACCGGTGTCGTTGGCAGTTTGTCGGCGTTGCCGAAAATCAGGAAGGACGGCAAGGCAATGATCAGGGCGCCGATAAAGAAATAACCAAAGGTGCGATAGGCCGGCATGGCTACAGGGAAGTGCTGCATGACATGCTTGTAGCCAACCTGGCCGGCAGCAAAGGTGAAGTTGGCCACCTGAAGCAGCAGGAAGCCGGTGATGAAGTCCTCACTCAGTCGGTCATAACGGATGATGCCCGCACCCACAGTGGCAATGGCCGCCGCCAGCAGGGCGACCGGAGAAAAACGTCGGAACAGGGCGTCATCAAGCAGGGTCACGTAAAGCGGCGTGAAGATGGTGAACAGCAATACTTCCGGGACGGTGAGGTAGCTGAAGGAACGGTAAAGGCAAAGATACGTGATACCGAACTGCAACATGCCGGTGGCCAGAATGCCGAGCTTGAGTCCCGAAGGCACGCCTCGCCAGCGGGTAAACGGCAGAAACACCAGGGCACCGAGCAGAACCCGGGTGAGCACCGCAAAGTCGCTGTCAACCTGCCCAGCCAGAAATTCACCGATCAGACTGAAGGAAAACGCCCACAGAACCGTAACAAAAACCAGAAGTCTCATTGCCACTGCCATCTGTTGTGAAGAAAGCGCGTACTTTAACGGTTTTGGGAGAAACATGCAGCGCCGGAAAGCAGGGCAAACCCAGATGCCCCTACCTCGACCAATCGGTTACCATGCCCGGCCTGCGTCGAAACAGAGACTCGTCACCCCATGGATGAAATCCACCAGCCATTACCGGAAGCCCGCCAGCCTCTGGTCACCCGAACGCTGACCGAATGGCGCACCCTGGCCATTCTCGGCGGCCCGATCCTGATCGCCCAGGTGGCCCAAATGGCTAACGGCGTGATTGATACCGTTATGGCCGGCCACGCCAGTGCCGAGGACCTGGCGGGCGTTGGTATTGGCAGCAGCCTGTGGATGCCGCTGTTCCTGTTTTTCATGGGCATGCTGGGCGCACTGCAGCCGATAATTTCCGGCTACAACGGCGCCCGGGCAGTGGAGAAAATCATGCCGGCCACCTGGCAGGGCCTGTATCTGGCCGGGCTGGGGGCGGTGATCATGATTCTGCTGCTCACCCATGTGCACCCGGTGCTGGCGCTGCTGAACCTGGAAACCAATACGGCGCGCATCACCCAGGGCTATCTGGATGCCTTTGCCTGGGGCGTGCCGGCATTGCTTCTGATCACGGCGCTTCGGGGGCTCACCGATGGCCTGGGCCATACTCGGGTGATCATGGCCTTTTCCGTGCTCAGCACCCTGATCAACCTGCCGATGAACTACATCTTCATCTACGGCAAGCTGGGCCTTCCGGCCATGGGTGGCATCGGCTGTGGCTGGGCCACCTCGATTTCCAATGGTGTTGCTGCCATTGCCCTGCTGGTTTACCTGAACCGCAGCCGGGTGTACTGGCAGTTCCACCTGGTGGCCGACTGGGTCAAACCGGACATGGCAGGCATCCGTTACATTCTCGGCATTGGCGTGCCCATTGGCTTCACCATTTTTGTCGAGGCCAGCCTGTTTTCGGTTATTGCCCTGTTCCTGGCACCGCTGGGCCCGGTGGTGGTGGCGGGCCATCAGATTGCCCTGAATGTGGTATCGCTGCTGTTCATGCTGCCGTTGAGTATCGGCATGGCCCTGACCCTGCGGGTCAGCTTCCTGATGGGCGCCCGGGCACCGGATACCGCACGGCTGATTGCCCGCAGCTCACTGATCCTGGCAGCCGCCACGGCCCTCGTGTTCGCGGTTCTGCTACTGGTATTTTCCCGTGAAATTGCCGCACTTTATACCAGCGACACCGAGGTACAAGCCGTTACCGTGCGCCTATTGATGTTCGCGGCAATCTTCCAGATTGCCGATGTTATCCAGGTCACCTGCATCAGCGCCTTGCGGGGCTACAAGGACACCCGCATCCCGATGTTCATCATGCTGTTTTCATTCTGGGGCGTGGGCCTGCCCCTGGGCTATGCGCTGACTTTTACGGACTGGCTGGTGCCCCCCATGGGCGCGGCAGGCTTCTGGGTGGGGCTCACGGGCGGGCTGGTATCGGCCAGCATTCTGCTTGGCTGGCGGCTGTTTCTTTATGCCCCGGACAGGGGTTCGGCGGAACCCCCTGCCCGGTCCATCGTGCGCTGAGCGTCCGCGAACACGATCCGGTCACGGCCGGTTTCCTTGGCCTCGTAAAGCGCGGCATCCGCCCGGTCCAGCCAGCTTGCAACGCTCTCGCCGTGCTTGAGCAGGGCAACGCCAAACGAGGCCGTAACCGAGCCACCGGGATGCTTCATGTACTTGCGCAGCACCTGCTGGAGATTGTTCATCACCGCCTTCAGGCCGATACCGTCAACCCCCGGCAACAGCAGCACGAATTCCTCGCCGCCGAAGCGGAATAACTGGTCTGACTTGCGCGTGTTCTGCCGCAGCAGTTCAACCATCTCAATGAGCACGTCGTCACCGACTCCATGGCCATGCTCGTCGTTGATCTTCTTGAAATGATCGATATCCAGCAACACCAGAGCATAGGGCAGCCCCGTTCGCTCGGCATTGGCCGCTGCCAGATCCAGCTCCTGATCCATCGAGCGGCGATTCTTGATGCCGGTCAGCGGATCAATGGTAGCCAGATGCTCCAGGCGCTCCCGCTGGTCATGGTTCCTGTGGGCAAACACATAGGCGCAGGCACTGACGACCAGCGCCGTGGCGGAGAAGGACCACATCTGGATGTCAGACCGGAAGGCCCCACCGTGAACCATCAGGGCCACCACGGAAGCGATATTCAAGACAACCGCAATGCGGGCGTTGGTGAGGAAGAAGGTGGTTACCAGGCACGGATACAACCAGAACAGCCCGGGCTCGCCAACCACGACTCCCACCACCACCGCGCCACTGCAGATAATGACCGCCACCGCCAGGCCGCTTCTGCGGGTATCACCGGTTACCCAGGCATACACCAACGCTGAACAGATCCCCAGAAGGATTGACGTGTCGACCAGTCCCGCCGGCAGGTTACCCTGGAGGTAACGCATGACCGCAAACGGCGTGATGCCAAGAACGGCGCAAGCAGCCAACAGCGCAATGATCGATAACCGGAAATCGGTCTTGAGGCGATGGAACATGGAATGTGGTTCGCTGTGTAAACGAATGATAGCCAGCTTCAGAATAACTGAAGCAATCCGACAGGTCGCCAGAATGCAACGTTTCTTAACAGTTTTCCCGGTTCCGCTGAACAGAGTGTGAATGATCACTCAAGTTTTGAAATCAAGAAAGCCTTAACCTGTAAAATCCGGTAAAAGAAATACATTAAACGTTCACAACTATGCCGGTCCAGTGGAGGCAAGCGGGCTTTCGAGGTTACACTTGCCGGAACATTGGCTTATACCCGAGACACCTGATTTGACCGAACTCGTCCGAATCGCCCCCGGCGCGCTGACCATTGGCCGGCCCCTGCCCTGGAATGTCTATGATTCCGACGGCAATGTGCTCCTGCGCCAGGGCTATGTAATTCAGACCAACTCCCAGCTGGAGCAGCTGTTCGAGCGAGGCCGGTTCAAGCCCCGGAAGATTGAGCGGCCCCAGGAGGAAGTGTTCGAGGATAACCGGGAACGCAATCCGTTTGCCGATTACCCGGATCTGATTCACACCCTCGAAGCCACGTTAAAGGCGGTCACCGAAGCCGATCCGTCCGCCCAGAAGCGCCTGCTCGGCCTCGCCCGGATGATGGAGCGCACCTGCACGGAAGCACCCGAGGCGAGCCTGGCGCTGGTTCACCTCTACTCCGTCGGGCCAGTGATCCACGAACAGATCCTGTTCTACGCCATCCTCTGCCAGTTCATCGCCCGGCAATTTGGCCTGGAGGAAAAACGGATTGCGGTACTCACCGCCGCCGCGCTCACGGCAAACCTGGCACTGGTGCCGATTGCCGACAAGCTGAACGCCTCGAATACCATTCTGAACGACGAACAGCGGGAGGTGATTCGCAAGCATCCCGAGCGCAGCATTCAGGCACTCCGGGCTGCCGGCGTCAACAATAAACTGCTGCTGACCATCATTGCCCAGCACCACGAACAAGCCAACGGCAGCGGCTACCCGAAGGGCCTCAGTGGTACCGAAATCCGGCCGGAAGCGGAGATTCTGGCGCTGGCCGAGCGCTACGTGGCGATGATCACCAAGCGGGCCTACCGCAAGCGCATGAACATTACCGATGCCCGCAAACTGATCGGCAACCTGGCCGATGGCAACTTCCGCCCGGCCATACCCAGGGCGTTATTGCAGGTTCTGGGCGACTACCCGCCGGGCATTCTGGTACGCCTGCAGAACAACGAAGTCGGCGTGGTTACCCGGCGCCCGGTCAGGGCCCGCGGGCCGTTTGTGAAGGCCATTTTCGGCCCCCGGGGCAATCGCTACAGCGGCACCTTCGAGCGCGACACCAGCTTGCTGGAATTCAACATCCGGGCCCTGGAAGAGCCCGAAATCATGCCCTCCATGGACTTCAGCCTGGTCTGGGGCTTCCGTTCATAGGCCTCTCACAACCCGCTCACAAGCCCATAGCCTCGGCATGATGGTCCAGATGGTCATCAATAAACGAGGCAATGAAGAAATAGCTGTGGTCGTAGCCCCGGTGCATGCGCAGGTTGACGCGGTGATGGAACTTCTCACAGGCATCGGCCAGTGCATCCGGGTTCAACTGGCTGTCGAGAAACTCATCCGCGGTACCCTGATCCACCAGTAACGGCAGGCGCTCCCGGGCCGTGGGTATCAGCAGTGTCGCATCCCACTCCTCCCAGCTCCGCTCATCGTCACCGAGGTAACCTTTAAACGCTTTCTGGCCCCAGGGGCACTCGGTGGGGTTGGCGATGGGTGCAAACGCCGATACCGAGGCATAGCGGCCGGGGTTTTTCAGGGCAGCGATCAAAGCGCCGTGGCCGCCCATGGAATGGCCACTGATGGCGCGCTTGTCGGTAACCGGCAACTCGTTCTCGATCAGTTGGGGCAATTCCTTCACCACGTAATCGTACATCCGGTAGTGCGGCGCCCAGGGCTGCTGGGTGGCGTTGATATAAAAACCCGCCCCGGAGCCGAAATCGTAGCTGTCATCTTCGCCGGGCAGGTTCACGCCGCGGGGGCTGGTGTCCGGGCAGACGATGGCCATGCCCAGCTTCGCGGCCCGTTTCTGGGCACCGGCCTTCTGCATGAAGTTCTGGTCGGTACAGGTCAGCCCCGAGAGCCAGTAGAGCACCGGGACCTTTTTCGGAGTTGCACCAATGGCCGCCGGCGGCAGGTACACCGCGAATTCCATATCGCATTCCAGGGTCGCCGAGGTGTGCCGGTAACGACGATGCTCGCCTTCGAAACTGACGTTCGTGGACAGGAGTTCCATAGTGGCCTCAATTTTTTACAGGGAAGTGGATCAGTCTTCGACATTGGCGTACCTGGGCAGCTCAAGCCCGTAACCGGTGCGCGCCAATTCAGCCAGAATGGCTGTACGCGTGACAATGCCAATCAGTTTGTCGTGATCCACAACAGGGTACACCTTCGGCTTGCCCGCGCCGAGGTTCTGGGCAAGATCCACCACCGACATCTCCGGCGAAATCGTCAACGGCTTGCGAAACATCACATCGTCCACGGTCGGGTCGCCTTCGCCGTGATAGCTGCTCACCAACAGCGCATGAATGCAGTCCTGCTCGGAAATGAAGCCGAGAACATGGCGGTGCTCATCAACCACCGGAAGACCGGTCACGTGGTTGTGCAGCAGGGTTTTCACTACATGGGTGAGCGGCGCTCCACACCGGATCGGCTCGATGTGGTTCCACATGACATCTGACACTTTAAGCGAGCGCATGAGCTCAGTCCCTCTCGTTGGTGGGTGGACGCCTTTGCTATGAGCATAGGCAATCACACCCGAATCGACCACTTTTACCGGCCCGCGAGTTTACAAGGAAAAATAACTGACTAAACTCAATCGGTTATACCCTTCAAGGGTCAACTATTGAAACCAATCCATGGCACAAAAAAGGAGATCCCATGGAAGCTATTTCTGACTTCATCGGACAGATAAACGGGCTGGTATGGGGCCCGCCCATGCTGGTGATGATCCTGGGCGTGGGCCTGTTCCTGAGCATCGGCCTGAAGCTGATGCCGATCCTGAAACTTGGCGCCGGCTTTCGCCTGATGTGGAGCGGCCGGGCCCGGGGCGATGACTCCGACGGCGAGATCCCTCCGTTCCAGGCTTTGATGACCGCGCTCTCGGCAACCGTTGGTACCGGCAATATCGCCGGCGTGGCCACCGCAGTATTCCTGGGCGGCCCCGGTGCCCTGTTCTGGATGTGGCTCACCGCCCTGGTCGGCATGGCCACCAAGTATTCCGAGGCGGTACTGGCGGTACGTTTCCGCGAGGTGGACGAACGCGGTGACCACGTCGGCGGCCCCATGTACTACATCCGTAACGGGCTCGGCAGCAAGTGGGCCTGGCTCGGCATCCTGTTTGCGATATTCGCCTCTGTTGCGGCCTTCGGCATCGGCAATACCGTGCAGGCAAACTCCGTTGCGGATGTACTGGAAGCCAACTTCGGCCTGCCCCACTGGGTAACCGGCGTCATCCTGATGGTGCTCGTTGGCCTGGTGCTGATTGGTGGCATCCGCCGCATCGGCCATGTTGCCAGTGCCCTGGTACCGCTGATGGCGGTGTCTTACGTGCTCGTGGGCCTGGTCGTGCTGGCCATTAATGCCAGTGCCATCCCGGAAGCATTCCGTGTGATTTTCACCCATGCCTTCAGCCCAATCGCCGCCCAGGGTGGTTTCGCCGGTGCGGCAGTCTGGGCCGCCATCCGTTTCGGCGTCGCCCGGGGCATCTTCTCCAACGAGGCCGGCCTGGGCTCTGCGCCCATCGCCCACGCCGCCGCCCAGACCAAGGTACCGGTCAAGCAGGGCATGGTGGCCATGCTCGGCACCTTTATCGACACAATCATCGTGTGCAGCATCACCGGCCTGGTGATTATCACCTCCGGGGTCTGGACCTCCGGTGAAACCGGCGCGGCGCTCACGTCTCTGGCGTTTGAACAGGGCCTGCCGGGCTTCGGGAACTATCTGGTGGCCATCGCCCTGGCAATCTTCGCCTTTACTACCATTATTGGCTGGTCGTTCTATGGCGAGCGTTGCATTGAGTTCCTGTTCGGCGTGAAGGCCATCGTGCCCTATCGGGTACTGTGGATTCTGGCGATTCCGGTGGGCGCCACCGTGAAACTGGGGTTCATCTGGTTGGTGGCAGATACCCTGAATGCCATGATGGCGCTGCCCAACCTGATCGCCCTGTTGTTGCTCAGCCCGGTGGTGTTCAGACTGACCCGGGAGTACTTTGACAAGGAGCGCAAGCTGGGGGTCTGAGCCCCCCTTGCAATTGCCTCATCCGGCACAAGGTTCTGTCGTATACACTCAGGTTTCAGACCCGACAAATTTAGGGCCGGATTCGCCCACGTAACTGCCAAAACCATGATCAGAGGAGAGCACCCATGAGTTTACGTCTTGGAGATACCGCACCCGATTTCGAGCAGGATTCCAGTGAAGGAAAGATTTCGTTTCACGACTGGCTGGGCGACAGCTGGGGGGTTCTGTTCTCGCATCCCGCTGACTTCACGCCGGTCTGCACCACCGAGCTGGGCCTGACGGCCAAACTCAAGGACCAATTCGCCAAGCGCAACGTCAAGGCGATCGCCCTGAGCGTGGATCCGGTGGATTCCCATCACGAGTGGATCAAGGACATCAACGAAACCCAGGGCTGCGCGGTGAACTTCCCCATCATCGCCGACCAGGACCGCAAGGTGTCCGAGCTGTATGACATGATCCACCCCAATGCCGACAGCAGCCTGACCGTTCGCTCCCTGTTCGTGATTGACCCGAACAAGAAGGTACGGCTGATCATCACCTACCCGGCCAGCACCGGCCGTAACTTCAACGAAGTGCTTCGGGTGATCGACTCGCTACAGCTGACCGACGAGCACAAGGTTGCAACGCCCGGCAACTGGGAGCAGGGCGGCGATGTGGTAATCGTTCCGTCACTGCAGGATGAAGACGAGATCAAGCAACGCTTCCCGCAAGGCTATAAGGCGGTGAAATCCTACCTGAGGATGACGCCGGACCCGAAAGCGAACTGGAGTGGCAACTAAGAGTGAAAAAAGGCCGGGCAGCTTTGGCTGCCCGGCCTTTTTTTGTGAAGACGGGGTCAGATGAAAGCTTTCATCTGACCCCAGATGTACGGGGGCAGAAGCGTTCATCTGGCCCCGATTTGCTCTCAGAATGCCGGAACCACGGCACCTTCATAGTTTTCCAGAATGAACTTCCTCACCTCCTCGGAAGTCAGCGCATCGGCCAGCTTCTGCATGGCTTCGCTGTCCTTGTTGTCCGGGCGCGCAACCAGGATGTTCACATAGGGTGAATCAGAGCCCTCGATGACCAGTGCATCTTCGGTCGGGTTCAGGCCCGCTTCGAGCGCGTAGTTGGTATTGATCAGCGCCAGATCCACCTGGTTCAGAATGCGCGGCAGGGTTGCTGCTTCCAGCTCCTTGAACTCCAGGTTCTTAGGGTTTTCCACGATGTCACTGGCGGTGGAGGTGATCTTGCTCGGGTCTTCAAGCTTGATCAGGCCATGCTTCTGGAGCAGCAGAAGCGCGCGGCCGCCGTTGGTGGGGTCGTTCGGAATAGCGACCACGGCTCCGTCTTCCAGCTCATCCAGGGAATCGATCCGCGTGGAGTAAGCGCCAAACGGCTCAACGTGCACACCGGTAACCGGCACCAGGTTGGTTCCACGACCTTCGTTGAACGACTCCAGGTACGGCTTGTGCTGGAAGAAGTTGGCATCCATCCGCTTCTGGGCAACCTGAATGTTGGGCTGGATGTAGTCGGTGAATACCTTAACGTCCAGTTCCACGCCCTGTTCCGCCAGCTGTGGCTTCACGAATTCCAGGATCTCCGCGTGGGGCACGGGCGTAGCAGCAACGGACAGCTCTTCAGCGGCGACGGCACCCGAGAAAGTGGCTGCAGCAGCCAAGGCTGCGAATGTTTTTTTCAGATTCATAAATCGATTCTCCTGTTTGCAGTTAATAAGCATGAAGGCTTACCTGAAAGATCTGGGCCGCTGGCGGGAAAGCCCTTCCGAAAACGTGGAGCGCCAGGGATGGCGCGACCGAGCCCTACATGGACGTATTTACGGGCGTTTTTCGGAAGGGCTTTCCCGCCAGGGGCTTGCACCAAGGCAAGCCTATTTGCGGCTGAAATACAGAACAAGACGGTCGCCGACCATCTGCAATACCTGCACGAAAATGACCAGTAACGCGACTGTAATGACCATTACATCGGTCTGGAATCGTTGATAACCGAAGCGGATGGCCAGGTCACCGAGACCCCCGCCACCGATAACGCCGGACATGGCCGCATAGGACACCAGCGTAATGGCGGTCACCGTGATGCCGGCGATGATGCCGGGAAGTGCCTCGGGTAACAAGGCACCCAGGATGATCTGCCTCACACTGGCACCCATGGCCTGGGTGGCTTCGATGATGCCCCGGTCCACCTCACGCAGGGAGGTTTCCACCAGGCGGGCAAAGAACGGGGCACCACCGGCCACCAGCGGCGGGATGGCACCGGCGACACCGAGGGAGGTGCCGATCAGCATGACGGTGAACGGGATCATCACGATCAGCAGGATGATAAAGGGCACGGAACGCAGTACGTTCACCACAAACGACAGCACCGCGTAAGCCACTGGCTGTTCCAGCAGCTGGCGCTTGCCAAACAGGAACAGCAGCACGCCCACGGGCAGGCCGATCAGCACGCTGAACAGCAGGGACAGACCCACCATTACCAGGGTATCCCAGCTTGCCCAGCCGATCTCGCTCCAGTCTACATTGCTTAACAGGGCTTCCATCAGCGTACCACCTCCACATGAACATCGGCCGCCTCGAAGGCCTGCATGGCAATATCCAGGTTGCCGCCCACCAGGGACAGGGTCAGCTGGCCGTAGGGCGTATCCTTGATGTGGTCGATGCGCCCGGAGAGGATGCTGAAATCGACGCCGGATTCCCGGGCCACACCGCCCAACAGGGGCTTGTAGGTGGAATCACCCTTGAAGGTGAGGCGCAGTATCCGGCCATTGGCTTTCTGCAGGTCTTCCTGCAACTCCCGGCTGTCGATACTCTCGCTCTCGAATACGAAATCCCGGGTGGTCGGATGTTTCGGGTGCAGAAATACGTCACTGACCGGCCCCATTTCCACCACCCGGCCTGCGTCCATCACGGCCACCCGGTCACAGACCCGGCGTACCACGTCCATTTCATGGGTGATCAGCACAATGGTCAGGCCCAATTCCCGGTTGATATCCGCCAGCAGCTTCAGGACCGACTGGGTGGTCTGGGGATCCAGCGCGCTGGTGGCCTCGTCGCAGAGCAGGATGGTGGGGCGGCAGGCCAGTGCCCGGGCAATACCCACCCGCTGTTTCTGGCCACCGGACAACTGTGACGGGTATTTGTTGGCCTGGTCGGCCAGGCTCACCCGCGCCAGCAACTCCTGCACCCGATCCCGGATCTCGGTTTTCGAGTAGATACCCGCGAGCTTCATGGGGAAGGCGATGTTGTCGGCCACGGTTTTCGAGGACAGCAGGTTGAAATGCTGGAAGATCATACCGACCTTGCGCCGGAAGGCTCTCAGTTCAGCCGCGTTATAGTCGGTGATGTTCTCATCGTCGATCAGGATGCGGCCGCCGGTCGGTGGCTCCAGCAGGTTGATCAGACGTACCAGCGTCGATTTGCCGGCGCCGGAGTGGCCAACGATGCCGAATACCTCGCCGGTTTCTATGGTCATATCGGTGGGGTGTAGCGCGGGGATCGCCCGGCCGCCTACCTGATACGATTTCTGTACCTGGTCAAATAGAATCACGGTCAGCGCCTTGTGGGTGCAGCGTTAAAACCGGCGATTATAGCCCAAACCGGGAGCAAACCCGAATTCCGGAATGATTCTCACTGTGTGTAGATATCCCTACACAAACGGTTACCTGACACTGGCCATGCCGGTGAACTAAACTTGAATCTCAAAAGAACGTTATCGGCGCGCCCCCATACGATCTGGCCAGAAATTCCCGAGAGACCATCGATAGTGACCAAAAACTCCGAAGTACCATCCCGCATGAACTCAACCCAGGCCTGGGTCACCTATCTCAGCAAAGTGGAACTTCCGGTCCTGGCAAATACCCTGCGCCGCATCGACGAACTGGCGGACAGCCGCAACAGCACCGTCAATGAACTGGCCAACGTCATCCTCAACGACGCCCAGCTCACCTCCCAGGTTCTGCGCCTGTCCAACACCGTGTTCTACAACCAGACCCGGACCCAGGTGAGCACCGTCAGCCGGGCCATCACCCTGATCGGTTTTGACGCCGTGAAATCCATGGCCATTTCCTCACTGATCGTGGACACCCTCCTGCAGCGCAACGACCGCCCACACCTGCTGCGCTGTCTCGCCCGGGCGATCCATGCAGCCGTCCAGGCCCGGTGCCTGATGCCCAAACGCAATGAAACAGCCCTTGAGGAAGTCTTTATCGGGGCGCTGCTGATGAACATCGGTGAGCTGGCGTTCTGGTCCTGCGAGACCGAGCAGGCCACAGAACTGGAGCAGCGGCTTCGGCTGGAGGAGCCCCCGACCGAGGCGCAGAAGGCGGTCTTGCACACGACCTTTACCGAAATCACCCGGGGCCTGGTGGAGGCCTGGTCGCTGGGGCCGTTTATACGGGATGTGGTTTCACCCGGCCAGGCCAACTCCATGGCTTCCAGCCTGGTGCGCCACTCCGTAGAGATGGCAAGGCTGTCCGAGCAGGGCTGGAGCGGTCCCGAGATGGACGCGGTGCTTGAGCAGCTCGGCAAGGACATTGGCGAAAGCCCGGCGGTAATCCGCGACCAGCTCAAGGTGAACGCATCCGAGGCCACGCGCGTTGCCGTTTCCCTCGGCATCCCGCAGGTCACCGCGATGATGCCCGGCGCCGAGCGTAATTCCGGTGACATGGCCGCCAAAGCTCCGGCCATGGACGCGGAACTGCAACTGGAAATTCTGCGTGAGCTGAGCCAGTGCCTGGCCGAGAAGCCCGACATCAATGAAGTCTGTCAGCTGGTGATCGAAGGCATCCACAGGGCGATCGGCATGCAGCGCGTAGCCTTGCTGATGAGCGACCGCACCGGCCAGACCCTGATACCGCGCAAACTCGGCGGCCGGGGCACGGAGGAGTGGCGAAATCATTTCGTCATCCGCAAAGATGGCACCGGCCCCCTTGGCTCCCTGCTACCCCACAGCAGTTGTGCTATCTACCGTCCCGGCACCACCGGGGACGGCGTTGACTTTGACCGCTGGCTCGGTCGGGTACCAGCCCTGATCGGCCCCCTCAAGGCGAACGGTCGTCTGGTCGGGCTGTTCTATGCGGATAACGCAGCCGGTGCCTATGTGCCGTCTGAGCAGCAACTTCGGGCGTTCGGGCACTTTATCCAGAATGCCCAACTGTGCCTGACCCTGATTGCCACCCACTGAGGCTGGCGCTACAACTCGTAGAGCCGGGCGACGTGCAGAATCGGGCCAGTGGGTGCGCCGGTGGGTGAGCCGCCACGGGGCTCCAGGCTGATCGCCAGAGTGCGACTGCGGGCCAGCGCGGCCCGGGCTGCATCCGAGAGGGTCACCTGATGCACGCCCCCTGCCGGGATCACGCCTAATGACAGGGGCGGTCCACTCTCGGGCACGATCCAAAGCTCATAATCCTTACCCGTTGCCGCGGCATCCGCGGCAACAGAACGAAGTTTCAGCAGGTTGTGGCTACCGGACTCGCTGACCAGCCAGAGCGGGTCGTCGACATTAGCCTGCACGATGGCTCCCGATAGCTGAGCTTCCTCCAGTCGGGAAGCCGGCTGCTGAACCAGCAGGACGGCAAACAGGATGGCAGCGCCCGTTGCCGCCAGGCTCCAGCCAGGCCAGAGCCAGCGGAGCCCATTCTTCCCGGCGACGGCTTCCGGTCGTGGCGGCACCGGCCAAAGGCGACGTTCAATCGCAGACCAGGCCGACATCGGCGGGGTTTCAGGCGGCACTTCTTCCGACAGCTGGCCGAGCCTTTCCTCCCAGTACCAGACTTCCTGCCGAACCCGGCCTGACTCCATCATCCAACGTTCAAAACGACGCCGGGCCGGTCCTTTCAGGGAACCCAGGACGTACTCCGCGGCCAGTACTTCCACTCGCTCAGATGTCTTTTTCATCGTTCAAGGCACCGCTTCAATGCCATCAGGCCCCGGCGCACCCAGCTTTTCACCGTACCGATCGGTGAGCTCAAGGCCTCCGCCAGTTCGTCATGGGTAAACCCCCGGTAATAGGAAAGCAGGATGCTATCCCGTTGCGCATCACTTAACTCCTCCAGGCACCCCGTCAATTGCGCTGAGCCGGCATGGCGCAAGGATTGGTCGAGGGGGCCCGCACGCTGATCCTCCAAGTGCTCCAGACAATCATCGCCGGCCGTTTGCCGGGCCTTTCTGGCGCGCATAAGATCCAGCGTGCGATAGCGGGCTATGGTCATCATCCAGCCCAGGGGTGTGCCCCGGTCACGGTGGTATTCACCGGCGTTATGCCAGATCTGAATGAAGGCTTCCTGCAACGCCTCCTCCGCCAGTTCCCGCTGGCCCGCCAGCTTCAGGCACAAGCCAAACATGCGTGCAGCAATCTGCCCGTACAGCTCCTGAAATGCCTGCCGGTCCTGCCGGGCAACTGACACCAGAAGGCGCATCAATTGATCCTGGTTCACATCGCTGGACGTCATAGCGCTTCCCGTTGTTGTGTTCATCTCTTACCCACAGTTGTACGAAGCATTGACCGCCAAAGATGCAACTACGGCGGTTGTCTCCGGATTTGCGCTCAGGCTGCCAGTCGTTTCCGGAAGGTGGAGTTGGCCTGTCACGGTCGGTGGTATGGGAATTTTTCGCCCAACTGCATCTTTTCCCACGAACGGCGCGTTACCTCCTTGGTAACACCCACACAAGAAGAGGAAAACGGAATGAATACCATCCTGAAACGCTCCGGCCTCGCAGTTGCGGTCGCCAGTGTCTGCCTCTCCGCCGGCCTGGGCCATGCCTCGAGTCACCGGGAAGCGCCTTTTATCACCAAAATGCCGAAAGTCGACGGCACCGATTTCTACATGTTCCGCAGTTATGAAACGGGCCGTGGCGGTTTCACCACGCTGATTGCCAACTATCTGCCACTGCAGGACGCCTATGGCGGACCCAACTACTTCGACCTGGATGACGACGCCGTCTACGAGATTCACGTAGACAATACCGGCGATGCATTGGAAGACCTGACCTTTCGGTTCCAGTTCGAGGACAGGCTCAACGACATCCAGTTGCCCGTCGGCCCCGATGGCAACAAGCAAATGGTGTCGGTTCCCCTGAAGAATATCGGCGACGCCACCGTCGATGGCAACGTGCAGTTGCAGCAGACTTATACCGTTGAAGTAATTCGGGGTGATCGCCGAGACGGCACCGTCCAGATTGCCACCAACGCGACGACAGGCACCGAGACCTTCGAAAAGCCCCTGGACAACATCGGTAGCAAGTCGTTCACCGACTATGCCAGCTACGCCAGCCAGCACGTGTTTGAAATTGCGATTCCGGGCTGTGGTACCAACGGCCGGGTGTTTGTGGGCCAACGCAAGGAAGCCTTCGCGGTGAACCTTGGCGAGATTTTTGACCTGGTGAACACCAATCCGCTGGGCGCCCGCAATGCCGAAGGGCCGGGAGACCTGGCCGATAAGAACGTGACCTCCTTTGCCCTGGAAGTGCCCACCGGATGCCTGACCGGCACCGCCATGAACTCCAATGGCCAGCCGGTTATCGGCGCCTGGACCACTGCCAGTGTCCGCCAGGCAAGAATCATCAATCCCGCGCCCAGCGCCAATGGCAAAGGCGCCACCGTCGAAGGCGGAGCCTTCACGCAAGTATCCCGCCTGGGCATGCCTCTGGTGAACGAGGTGGTGATTGGCCTGAAGGACAAAGACCGGTTCAATGCCAGCGAGCCGAAGGACGACGGTCAGTTTGCCACCTATGTCACCCACCCGACACTGCCGGAACTGCTCGAAGTGCTGTTTGGCGTGACTGCGCCCAACAACTTCCCGCGTAATGACCTGGTCACTGCCTTCCTGACAGGCATCCCCGGCGTCAACATGCCCGAAGAGGTGACTGAGGCCGAAATGCTGCGCCTGACCCCGGCCGTTGCGCCAACCCCGCTCGACAACCAGTCGGACCTAGGTGTACTCGGCGGCGACAATGCGGGCTTCCCCAACGGCCGCCGTCCCTATGACGACACCGTCGATATCGCCCTGCGGGTTGCCATGGGCGTATTGGCAGATCCTGCAGACGCACCCGATGGCAGCCTGGCCTACACCGACGGGGTTCAGCTAGCCGCTGATCCAGCTACCTTGCCGGCGGATTACGAGGCGTTTCCGTACCTGGCCACACCCATTCCCGGCTCACCCAACGACTAAGAGGAAACGGCCATGTCCGCCACCGCAAAAATCGCAATGCTGGGTGCTGCTGCATTGCTTCTCACGGGCTGTTTTAACGACTCGGACAATTCGGGCAACAGCCCGGATCCCGCGGTCGATTTTACCGCCTTCGTGAAAGCCCAGTTCGCACGGACCAGCGCCACCGCCGAGCCGGCCAGCGTCAACAACGTGGACCTGAGCTTCAATGACCAGAACAACCCGCAGGCGTTCGATGACCTGCTTCAGTAAGAGGCGTGAAAGCCGGCCCTGCCGTTGTCCAGGGCCGGCGTCTTCCACCCCTGCCCTCCGTGGCAGGGCTTTTTGGTTCAGTGCCATGCTGGTACTGGTTGTGCCGGTTCCGCTCAGCGCCGCCCCGGAGCCCATCCAGACCGATTTCCTCGACGATCGCGTGCTCGCGGAACTGCCGGCGTCCGTACCTCCGGTGATAACCGGGCGGGCAACCGCACAGCAAGCTGCCGAGACACTGAAGACACTGATTTCAAAGGCCCGAAGCACGGGTGACCCCCGATACCTCGGTTACGCCGAGACGCTCATCGGTCGGTGGCCCGACCAGCAACTGACTGACCAGCTCCTGGTGTTAAGGGCAACGCTGAGGCAGAGTCTCCACCAGTTTGCCGCCGCCCGGGCGGATCTTGCCCGGGTTCTGTCTCGCGCTACCGACATCCGTCAGCGTATTCAGGCCCGTCTCACCCTCGCCAACCTGGAGCTGGTTCAGGGCCGTTACCCGGAAGCCCGGCAACAATGCCAGGCATTGCGGGCCGTGTATCCCGGGCTGATCGCGCAGAGCTGCCTCGCCCAGGTAGCCGCCAGAACCGGCAGCGCGGAACAGGCCTACCTGACCCTGAAGCGGCAGGTACACGCGGCAACCAACACCGGCGCCGCCGACCGGACAAGCCGACTCTGGGCCGAAGGTACTCTGGGCGATATGGCCGCCCAGGCAGGCCTGCGGAGCGCTCCGAGGCATTGGCAAGCCGTCCTTTCTATCAACCCGGATGACCTGTATATCCGTGCCCAACTCGCGGACTGGTACCTGGGCCAGGGTGATTTTGATGCGGTGTTGGTGCTCACCCGGGGCTACGAGGCTGTTGATAGCCTGGCGGTAATCCAGGCGATTGCCATGACGGAACTGGGCCATACCGAGGCCGATGAGCTGAACCGGCGTCTGCGACAGAGATTCGCGGAAGCCCGGTGGCGCGGAGCAATGCTGCACAAACGGGATTTCGCGCGGTTCCAGTTGGATGTTGAACGCCGGCCCAAAGTGGCCCTGGATATTGCCCTGGAGAACTGGCAAAGCCAGCGAGAACCCCTGGACACCCGTCTGGTGCTCAGAGCCGCTCTTGCAGCGAACAATACCCGGAAACTGACACAGGTGCTGGACTGGCTCACTCGACATGGCCAGGTGGACGCCCGTTATCCGGAGATCAGGTAATGGCAGGTTTAAAGATGCTTGGCCATGCTCTCGTGACAGTTGCCCTGGCCCTGGTTTCCAGCGTTGCCATGGCGCACAAGGCCAGCGACAGTTTTCTGTACCTGGACAACGGGCCTACCGAGCTGCGGCTTGATGTGGCTCTCCGGGACCTGGCACTGCTGGTGCCACTGGACCGCAACGAAGATCGCAAGGTTTCCGGGCACGAACTGCGCCAGGCACGGCCGGCCATCACCCGCGTCGTCGAGTCCGCCCTTGTACTGGCCAATACCAGTGGTCACTGCACACTGACAGGTGAGCGCTGGGGCATCAGCAGCCACAGCGATGGCACCTATGCCGCCGCCCGCTACCGCATCGAGTGTGCGGATGGCAAGCCACCGGCGACACTGGAGTACACCCTGTTGTTTGACCGCGACGCTCTCCATCGGGGCCTGGTCCGCATCGGTACCGGCGAACAGGCCAGGCTGGCAGTTTTGGGCCCGGACTCACGGCGGCTCGATCTGTCGCTGGCCGATGGACCGGGCAGTTTCAGCGTGTTCATGGACTTCATCCAAGAAGGTATCGCGCATTTGCTGATGGGGCTCGATCACCTCCTGTTCCTGCTGGTACTGGTTATTCCCGCCACTCTCCCTGCGCGCGTTGGTCAAGCCGGAGGGCAGACAGACCAACCGTTTCGGGCCAGGTTGCTGGAGCTTGCGGGCATTGTCACTGCTTTCACTCTGGCCCACTCGATTACCCTGGCGCTGGCGGCACTGGAGATGATAAGTCTACCCATCGCCTGGGTGGAAACTGCGATTGCGTTGTCGGTTGCCGTGGCAGCCGTAAATGTCGTCTGGCCGGTGCTGGGTCGGAAGACCTGGAAGCTGGCGTTCGGATTCGGGCTGGTGCACGGGGTCGGGTTTGCCAGTGTTCTGGGCGACCTGACGGGTGGGGTGTCCGGCCTGGCCGTGGCACTGGCCGGTTTCAACATCGGTGTGGAGCTTGGCCAATTGGGGCTGCTGGTCCTCGGATTTCCGGTTCTGTATCTGTTGGGGCAGTACCCACTCTACCAGCGGGGTCTGGTCCCGCTGGCTTTAGTTGTAGTGGCCGCTGTCAGTCTTTACTGGGTAATCCAGCGGGCGCCCGTGCTCTGAGCGCCTGCTGGTTCAACCCAGTTCCGCTCAGTGCAACGCGCGCAGTTGCCGGGGATAGAGTGCAGCGCTCACTTCCGGCTCTTCCAGCAGGTCTGCCAGCTCGAGATCCACATCGGTTTCCGCGCCTTCTTCCGGCAGCGGCTCAAACAGTGTGCTCAACCATGAGGTAACCGAAGGCGCTTCATCACGCTTGTAGTCGGTGGACAGCGCCTTGATGCGGCGGAAGCCGATGATGCGCTGGTGCTTGGGATCGCGAATCTGTTCAAACCCCCGCCAATAGACATGATCCCGGGTGTGCAACTGCACAAACAGGGTGTCGATCGGGCCGTCGGAGTCGTCAGCGCTGTCGGATTCGTCCAGGGCGGCTTCAGGGGCTGCCTCGACGTCCGGCTGGGGTTTCTTGTGGCGAATGGTGGTCCAGGCGGGATAGAGCACGGCCACGGCATCCGCTTCCACATGCTCGCGGGCAGCGCGGAGGATCAAACCCCAGCGGGCCTTGTCGGCATCGGTTTCAAGGGAATTGATGGGCAAGTCGTAGCTTTGTTCGCTGGACAGGACAATGGCCATCATCGGGGCATCAAGCTCCCCCATGGCCTCGGCCTGTGCTACTGATACCAGTTCGTCGATTGCCATCGGTTGGTTCATAATACGCTCGCCTCCTCGATGCCATCAGGGTCTTTCAGGAAGAAAGGGTCTTCCTGTCTGACAGCATAGCCTGTTCCGCCTACAAAGATAAACGTGGAGTTTGCCAGCTCAGATCACAACCCCGGCAATTCAGAATGCTTCCTCAAGCCGTTCGTAGTTGCTGAACCAGGGGCTGGCCTCTTCCAGTTGCGCCGCCAACTGGAGCAATACGGCTTCGCCACCATGGGGGGCACCGAACTGTACACCGACAGGCAAACCGCTGTCGGACCAGTGCGTGGGCATCGACATCGCCGGGGTTCCGGTGAGGTTGGCCAGTTGGGTAAAGGGCGTGCGGGCCAGGCTTTCCATGGCCATCTGGTCCACCTGGCCTGAACGATGCACCAGCTTGCCGGCGCTAAGCCTGAGCATCAACCGGGCGGCGAGTTTCAGATGGGGTGGCGTCTCCAGCGCCCCGATGGCGGCCGGCAACTGCGCGGTGGTCGGGCTCAGGTAGAGATCAAAGCGCCCGAAAAAGTTCCCCAGGGCACGGGCAAACTCGTTCCACTGCTGGCGCCGACGGACGTAGTCCGAGAGCGGCATGGACTCTCCCAGCATGCCGATCAACCGGGTATCCAGCTCGAAATCACTGTCGGTGGCGCCAAACTGTTCCCTGGCTTTGGCCATCAACGCCGACACCTCACCGAAGTACAGACCCAGGTAGCAGCGGGCCAGGGCCATGCCGTCAAGCTCCGGGGCCGCATACTCCACCTTGTGGCCCAGGTTCTCCAGCACCCGGGCGGTTTCCTCCACTGCCGCCACACACTCGGGCGCCACTTCGGTGTTATAGGGCGAGGCCGTGAAAACGCCGATGCGCAAACTGCCCGGTGACTTCTGCATCAGATCGGCATAGGCCGCTTCCGGCGCCGAAATCCGGAACGGGTCGCCAGCAGCCGGGCCGCTGAGCACATCCAGCATGGCGGCGCTGTCTCTCACGGTGCGGCTGACCACGTGATCGGTTGATGCGCCGGTCCAGGCTTCGCCCATAAAGGGTCCGGAGGAGATACGCCCCCGGGAAGGCTTCAAACCAAACAGGCCATTGTAGGCCGCCGGAATCCGGATCGAGCCGCCACCATCGTTGGCACCGGCCATGGGTACGATGCCAGCTGCCACCGCTGCGCCGGAGCCGCCACTTGAGCCTCCGGGGGTGAGCCCGGTGTTCCAGGGGTTGCGGGTTGCTCCCCAGAGCTCGGATTCTGTGATCGCTTTCAGACCGAACTCGGGGGTTGCGGTTCGCCCCAGAATAACCAGCCCGCCCTGCCTGGCCCGGCGAACAAACTCGGAATCCACGGGCGCTACGTTCTTTTTCAGCCCCCGGCTGCCATAGGTACACGGATGGCCCGCCTGCTCCTGAGCAAGATCCTTGAGCAGCAGAGGCACGCCGGCAAACACCGACTGCCCGGGAAAACTTTGACCAAGGGCTTCGGAAAACTGCGGGTAACAGATGGCATTGAGCTTTCCGTTCACGCGGGTTGCCCGTTCCACGGCTGCCTCGCATACTTCCCTTGCGCTTACCTCGCCCCGTCGGACAAGATCAGCGAGCGCAGTGGCGTCGTAACGGAGATACTCGGATTGCTTCATGGCGGGTTCCATTTGTTATTGTGTGCTCGGACAATTCACGGATATAACGCTTATGGTCAGAATTCTCAAGAGCTTACGCCAGCTGGCCTGTCTTTTCATCCTGACAGTACCGGCAACCGTGGTGGCCCAGGACTCTGCTAACGCGCCGGCGGCCCGCGACTGGACCGGCATTGTGCGGGCGTCGCCCTACTGGGTCAGCCAGGGCGTATTCCAGAACATTCTGACCATCCGGCGCTGGGTGCTGAACGAATCCGGCTACTGCAGCACTCCGGACCGGCACATCCTGTTCGACATGCGCGGCCGGTTTCTGGCCTGGATCAGTGATGGTGATGACCGGGAGGCCACACAGCGCCTGCTCAATGAAACCCGGCAAGCACTGCATAAAAAGGGCAAGGTGGACACCTGGCTGGCTGGCGAGGCCGGCGAAACCGGCTACCCGTTTGCCCTGTCCTGTGATCAACCCCACGTCAACCTCGATGAAGCAGTGGCCCGCTATCTGGGCACCCGGCCTGCCGACCGGATCTGGGGCGCCTGGGATGACCTGTCGTTCGCCACCCCGGAACAGCCGGGGGCGCTCCACGAGGCACTGCTGTATGTCGTCCGCCACCGCAACAATCAGAACCGTTTGTCCTTGCCCGAGGGGCTGCCCCGGTATCTGGCCGGCCAGATCCTGATCGAAAGCGGCGCCCAGGCCAGGGCTCACTCCACCGCAAACGCCCGGGGCATATTGCAGCTGTCGCCGGCGGCCCTGGGCGACTGCCAGATCGCGCCGGACAATTTCTGGCACCGACTGGTGCAGATCGACTGCGCCCTGCGCCTGATGGACCAGAACGCCCGCAATCTTGAGCCGGCATTTGACCAGCGTTTCGGCCACCTGCCTGAGGACAAACGGAACCGGCTATTCACCCTGTTGCTGATTCAGGCGTATCATGGCGGCGTCGGACGGGTTCAGGCGCTGCTGGAAGACCCGATTCTGTCGGAGCCGGCACAGTACTTCGCCGAGAACCACGAACGATTTACCGCCGGCGATATTGCCTTCGGCCTGATCTTCCACAACCTGGGGCGTGACAGGCTGGGGCTTGCCTCACTGTACTACGTGGCCGATGTGCAGTTGGCCGCCGAAAAGCTCTGCAACATCGCACGCCTTGAATCAACGGACTTCTGTGAATGGAAATAGCCCTGGCTCCGAGCCACCTGATCCCGGAAAGCCTGAGCCTTTCTGTTGCACTTTTCCTGCTGGCCAGCTCTACAATCACCTCCCTGATTACAGCCAGCCTAGGTGCCGGCGGCGGGGTATTGTTACTGGTGCTGATGGCGACATGGATGCCACCGGCCGCGATCATTCCGGTTCACGGAATGATCCAGTTGGGCTCCAACGTCGGTCGCGCCGCGCTGACCTGGCGGCACGTGGACTGGCGGGTGATCGCGGCATTTCTGCCCGGGGTTATTGTCGGCGCCGCCCTCGGCGCCTGGCTGCTGGTTAACCTCCCGGCGCACGTCTGGCAACTGACCATCGCCCTGTTCGTGCTCTATCTCTGCTGGGGGCCGGCGCTGCCCAAAGGCGCCTTCGGCCCGCCCGGCGTGTTTCTGGCCTCGGCACTGACCAGCTTTGTGAGCCTGTTCGTCGGTGCCACCGGGCCCCTGGTGGCGGCCTTTATCAAACAGATTCATGTGGATCGATTCCGAACCGTGGCAACCTTTGCCACCGCCATGACGCTGCAGCATGCCCCCAAGGCACTGGTGTTCGGCCTGGCCGGGTTTGTCTTCCTGGAATGGTTGCCGTTCATACTCGCCATGATTGCCTGCGGATTTGTCGGCACCTTGCTCGGTCTGCATGTGCTGAAGTCGCTGAGTAACCGCTGGTTCAGCCTGACCTTCAACCTGGTGCTCACTGCCCTGGCCATTCGCCTGCTGTGGCAGGCCAGCGTCTCAGCGGGCTGGTGGTGACGGTACCACGACAACGGCGTTGCGGCCCTGGGACTTGGCGATGTAGCAGCCCTCGTCTGCCCGGGCCATGGCCTCCCGGGGCCCCTTGTCTTCCGGCGACAGCTCAGTCAGGCCGATGCAGGTAGTGACACCGAACGACCGGCCATCCTGCTCTATTCTCAATGCCTCGACCGCAGCCCGGATTTTCTCCGCAAGCGATTCTGCGCGCGCAAGCCCGCAAGCGGGCAGGATGATGCCAAACTCATCACCCCCGAGCCTGGCAACGGTATCGGACTGGCGAACCGAGTCCCTGAACAGCTCCGCGAGCCGGCGCAACAGGTCGTCGCCCAGCAGATGCCCGCCGGCATCGTTGACCGGCTTGAAGTGGTCCAGATCAATCAACATCAGCACAGAGCTTACCGTCTGGCGTGCGGAATCCCCCAGGCACTGAATCAGGGAGGCATTGAACGCACGGCGGTTGAGAAGCTGGGTCAGGCTGTCGTGGGTGGCTTCCCAGGACAGCCGCTCTTCTTCCCGGCGCCGGTCGCTATCATCCCGCAGGACAAAGACCAGCCGCTCATCCTCGCGCCCCCTGCGAATGTGCAGCATGGTCAGATCGATATCGAAGCATTCCCCACCATGATTCCGGAGCGTGACATAAAGGTTGTCCAGATCCTCGCCGGCGAGAAAATGCTCCCGGGTCAACGCACCGTCTTTGGTCTCAATGGTGATCAGCTGGAAAAAGTTGCGCAGTATGCATTCGCCTTCGGTGCCGAGGAACCGGCCGGCGGCGTCATTGGCATACCGGATGACGCCACTGGTATCGACCATCAGGACCCCCTCCTGGAGCACGCCAAGAATGGTATCCGCCCGCTGCTGCTCATCCCGCAGGGCCTCTTCCACTTCCAGCTCGTGCGAGATGTCCCGGACAACAGTAATGGTACCCAGGGCTTTTTCCGGCGTCTGGATCGCCGCGGTCATCACATCGGCCCAGACCAGTCGCCCGGAATCCCGGGTCGCCAGCCGTATCCTGCTCCGGAAGATACTTTCCTTCCGAATGGCCTCTTTCCATCCGGCCACCGCCGTCTCCCGGTCTGCCTCCTGCACCCGGCTGGCCAGATAGGTCTGGGTGAGTTCCTCGGAGGGGATTCCGATAATGGCCTCAAAGGCCGGATTGGCAAACTCGATCCGTCCGAGAACGTCGGTCTGGACAATCCCTATGGGTGCACTCTGGGTCAGCGAGCGGAAGAAGGCTTCCCGCTCAGCCAGCGAGATAAGTACTTCCTCCCGTTCATCCATGACGGTATTGAAGATTTCCGCCACCTGGCGGATCTCGGTTCCGCCGGACACATCGACCGGCTCCGAGCGCATTCCGAGGTGACGCTCACGAATCTGGTCGCCCAGCACCCTAAGCGGTGCCATCAGTCGCCGGAAGCGCCAGAAGGCGAGCGGGCCGATCAGCAGGATAACCGCAAGGAGCATCCAGATGAACGCATCAATGGTTCGGGTGATCGGGGCATAGGCTTCCCGCGCCGGCCAGGCCGCTGCCACGAACCAGGGGGCCTGGCTCAGTTGCTGCACTGACATGATCACCGGTTCGCCGGCTCGGTTGCTGGTTTGCACGGTGCCTTCGAAACCCTGCATGGCGTCCAGCAGAACCGGATTGGCCACCCGAACCGGGGTCATGACCTCACCGCGGCCACCGTGGGCCACCGTGACCCCGGTCCGGGTAATCAGCCTCAGGTTACCGGTCTTACCGATCTTCAGATTGATGAATTCCGCCATGAAGTTATCGCCATCCAGCAGGATGGCGCCGCCGATCATTCCGATAAAGTGCTGGTGATGGTCGAACACCGGTGCCGCCAGCATGATGGCGGGTTTGTCCTGATAGTTTGATCTGTAGGGTTCACTGATGACCGGCGCCAGTGTCGAGGAAACCTGCTTGAAGTACTCCCGGCCACTGATATCCAGGCCGGTTTGGTGAAAGGCTTCCGGAGACTCCGCCAGGACCCGGCCTTTCTCGTCCATCAGGTAAACACCGTCAAACATGTGTCGCAAGGCGATTTGCCGGCGAACCAACAACCGGGCGCGGGAATCCAGAGCCTGGGCCGACATGGTGAAACTGCCGGCAACGTGATTGAGGGTCTCAAGGCGCAGGGCCAGCTTGCTATCAAGCTCGCCGGCCACCAGGTCGGCGATGGTCTCCACCTGATTGCGGGCCTGCTGCTCAAGCTCCGAACGGCTGAGCTGGGAACCGGCAACTGTTACGAGCAGTGCGGAAATAATGATTCCGCCGACCACCAGGGCAACCGCCCGGTTAACCAGGCTGCGAAACCAGCGCTTGATCAGCACAACAACCACACCCCCGGCTGAGCCCGATAACCCGTGATGACTTCCCCCTCCTGCAGTATGCCGTTTCACTTCTTAAAACTGACTTAATTCTAACAAAGCCTGTGGTGATGTCAGGTTACCCACTTGAAATTCCAATGCGAATCGTTATTATTTAGATCCAACAAACTCCCAATCAAGAGCATGCCATGACCGACATTGCGCCCAACCTGACAAACAACGCCTTACTGGCACAACTCATGGAAATGGGTGGCCCGGTCATGGTGGTGCTTCTGGTGATTGCGCTGTTCGGGCTCATCGCCTTTGTATACCTGATGCTTCTGGGGACACTCTACGCACCCCGGCTGAACGGCACACTTAAAAAAATCGTAATCCGCTGGCAACAGGACCCCGAGGCGGTGTCCCCGGCCGCCATGATTGAGCGGGCGGGCCGCTGGGGCCGGCTGAATCCGTTGCTGCACCTGGTCAGCAACACCATGACGGCGCTCAGGGCCCGACAGGACTCCGGCAAGATTCGCGAAACCGCCACCCGGGATGCCCAGCAGGCCCTTGAACCCTTCGAGGCACCGCTGAAAGTCATTGAAGTGATCGCCGCCCTGGCACCCTTGCTGGGCCTGCTGGGAACCGTACTGGGCATGATGGAGGCCTTCAGCGCCATGGCCGCCGCCGAAGGACGCGCTAACGCAAGCCAGCTCAGCGGCGGTATCTATGAGGCTCTGGCCACTACCGCCGCCGGCCTGGTTGTTGCCATCCCCTTCGCCGCCCTGGCGGCCTGGGTGGAATTCCGACTGCGCCGCATCCACCAGACCATCAACAGCACGCTGGTTTCGATTTTCAGCGTGGCAGCCGAGCGGCAGACCGCCGCCGAGGCCGACACCCAGCACTCAACCAACCATGCCAGTCGCCCCCGGTTTGCCCATGCAACTGGTTGAGCCCCGGCCCCAGCGGCCGATTCCGATTCGGATAACGCCACTGATCGATGTGGTGTTTATCCTGTTGGTGTTCTTCATGCTCACCAGCCGGTTGCTGCCGGTGGACTATCTGGAGCTGGCCAACAACACGTCGGCAAGCCGCCAGGTGGCCGGCAACCCCCTGCCTCTGCTCACAGTGACAGCCGACGGCCGGATACAGTGGCAGGGCAAGGCGCTGACGGTGCACCAACTGACGTCAGAACTGGCCGGGTCCGGCATTACCGAGGCCAACCTTGCGACAGTGCCGAACGCGACCCTCGGTGCCTTCACGCGAACGCTCAGTGCCCTGACGGAAAGCGGCATTGAAGTCCACTGGCAACGACCGGCCGGCACGTCACCATGAACCATCTGGCTCCTCCACCTTTCACCTCGGGAAAATCGCTGATGGCGCGGGTTGAAGACGCCCTTCTGCCACTGATCAACCTGGTGTTCCTGCTGCTGATGTTCTTTATTGTTGCCGGAGAACTGGCGGACGAGCCGCTACCCGAGTTGCCGGCGACCACCAGAGCTCCGGAACGGCAGGCGCCTCAGGCAGACCTGGTGGTGGACGCCAGGGGCAACTGGCTGGTTGCAGGAGCAGCGCTAGGCAAAGCTGGCCTGCTTGATCGGCTACCCCCACCGCAGACGCAGAAACCACTGAAAATCGCCGTTGACCGGGGCATCGCCATGGCAGAGCTGGAAGTTCTGATGAAAGTGCTGGAGCAGGGCGGCTACTCAGAGGTCTTGCTGCTGACGGAGCCTGGCGAATGATTACAGGCCACCGGATTTCCAAATCAGCCCTGTTAGTTCTGGCCAGCGTGCTCACGCTGGGAAGCCTTGTGCTGGCGGCACCCGACAGGACGGTGACGCTCAATACGCCTGGAGACGCCGCCATCAACACCCAACCGGCCATCCGCATCCGGCTCGCCGGCACAACGGCAGCCGGGCCACCGCGCGCAGCAAAGCCCGTTGCGAAAACCACGCCCGAACCCCGGCAAGAGCTCAGGCCAGAGCCAGAGCCAGAGCCAGAGCCAGAGCCAGAGCCAGAGCCAGAGCCAGAAAGCGTGGCGGCAACACCCGAGCCGACGCCACCCCCCTCGCCGCAGGAAACCCGCCAGCCTGCCACAGAGCCGAAAGCGGCCACGCCGACAGTTGCGGAAACGGACCTCGCCCCAGCCGAGCCCCAGGCCACCGTAGCACTGCAGAACGCCGGCCAGCGCTCCGGGGTCGATAGCTACCTGAGCCGGCTCAGCCGCCACCTTGCGCGCTTCTATCAGTACCCGCACCGGGCCAGACGGCTGGGTCAGGAAGGCACTCCGGTCATCGCCTTTGAGTTCCGGCGTGACGGCACCCTGGTCGCCGACCGCCTGAAAATCGGTTCGGGCCATGAACTGCTCGACGAAGCCGCGCTGGCCATGCTTCGACAGGCGGCGCCCCTGCCCGAGGTGCCCCGGGAGATGACCGGAACGCGCTTCCGGTATGTTCTTCCCGTCCGCTTCAGCCTGCGCTGACAACGCCGAAGCAGCACTGCGCCAAGGAGCAGCACGGCCTGCCCGGTACGCACTGATCAGGTGCGCAGGCGCTTCCAGCTGTACGATTCCGGCAGCGTCGACAGCCCCGACGGTTTTTTAAACTTATTGAATTTACGACCCTTTTCGGAATAAAAACGACCCTGGCACGGTCTCTGCTATTACCAGAATCAACGGGACCAATGTCGGTTCTGTTCACAGCAAACGATTCATTCAGACGACGGCGTCTGGTTGCACCTGCAGATTGCAGGGTGCAGGCAGCGCCGTTTTTTTGTGGCCAGTCCACCGGGTTGGTTATCAGGCTTAGGTCAGAGGAACACACTATGTCTTACATTGTGCCTTCAGAGTTCGTCACCAAAATGGTTGACGCAGGCGAATCTAAAATCTACATGTCTACCCGGGACACGCTTATCCGGGCTTTCATGGCCGGGGCGATCCTGGCCCTGGCAGCGGCTTTTGCCATCACGGTCGCCGTCCAGACCGGCGTATTCCTGATCGGCGCCGTGCTCTTCCCCATCGGGTTCTGCATGCTGTACCTGATGGGATTTGATCTGCTGACGGGCGTCTTCATGCTCACGCCCCTGGCACTGCTGGACAAGCGTCCGGGCGTGACACCCGCCGCGATCCTCCGCAACTGGGGCTGGGTGTTTCTTGGCAACCTTGGTGGCGCGCTGACCGTTGCCCTGATGATGGCGTTTATCTTCACCTACGGATTCAGCACCGACCCGGGCGCAGTTGGCGCCAAGATCGCCAGCATTGGTGAAGCCCGTACCCTGGGTTACGCCGAATACGGTGCGGCCGGCTGGGCCACCATTTTCATCCGCGGCATGCTCTGTAACTGGATGGTGTCCATGGGCGTGGTTGGCGCCATGATCTCCACCAACGTCACCGGTAAGATTCTGGCGATGTGGATGCCGATCATGCTGTTCTTTTTCATGGGCTTTGAGCACTCCATCGTCAACATGTTCCTGTTCCCCTCCGCGATCATCATGGGCGGTGAGTTCTCGGTGATGGACTACCTCTGGTGGAATGAGATTCCGACGGTGCTTGGCAACCTGGTCGGCGGCATTGCGTTCACCGGTCTGACCCTGTACACCACCCACGTGCGGACTGCGCCGAAGCGCAAGGTTCCGGGCGGCTTCAACGATGCAGCCCTGGCCCGCTCCAACTGAGCCAGGCAGTTCGGCACCTCCGGCACCCGCCGGCGGTGCCTTTTTCTTCCGGACGGACACCCCGTGTGACAACGGCAAACGCGCTTTCCATCTCAGCCGGCCAGCATTCAGCAGCCGGTAAAAAACCGGTGAACCAGGACTTTCACGGCCTGCTGATACCGGATAACCATCAACTGTTGACCAAGGGCATCGCGGTGGCCATCGCCGATGGCGTGAGCTCCAGCAATGTCAGCCAGATTGCCAGTGAATCCGCCGTTGCCGGTTTCCTCAGCGATTACTTTTCCACGCCCGACAGTTGGTCCGTCAAACAGTCTGTCCAGCGTGTGTTACGCGCAACCAACGCCTGGCTCTATGCCCAGACCCGGCAAAGCCAGTATCGCTACGACCGGGACCGGGGTTACGTGTGCACCCTGAGTGTGATGGTGCTGAAATCCGCAACCGCTCACATTTTTCACGTCGGTGATGCCCGCATCTACCGGGTTCATTCCAGGCAACTGGAGCTCCTGACCAACGATCACCGGCTGTCATTTTCTCCGGAAGACAGCTGCCTGACCCGTGCCATGGGGCTCGGGGACCGGTTGGACATTGACTACCAGACTCTGCCAATCCAGCCGGGTGATACCTTCCTGCTGACGACGGACGGTATTCATGAACACCTTGACGACCGCACCATGGCCGCGATCATCCGGGAAGCCGGCAATGATCTGGACGCCGCGGCCCGCCGTTTGTCCGCCACCGCACTGGCACAGGGCAGCAGTGACAACCTGACCGCCCAGGTAATCCGTATTGACTCGGTGGCCGAGGAGCCTGAAAGCAATGAGTTGTTCCAGCATCTCGCCGGACTTCCGTTCGCACCGGAGCTTCAAGCCGGGCAGAGTCTGGACGGCTACCGGATTCTGCGACAGATACACGCCAGCAGCCGCAGCCACGTTTACCTGGCCGAGGATGAAGCCAGCGGGCAGGCCGTGGTCCTGAAGCTGCCCTCCATGGAGCAGCGGCATGACCCGGTCTACCTGGAGCAGTTTTTCACCGAGCAGTGGATTGCCCGGCGGCTCAACAATCCCCATGTGGTGCGCCCCTTTGCGCCGGGCCGGAAACCCGGGTTTCTGTATCTGGCCACGGAATTCGCCGATGGCTGCACGCTGCGGCAATGGATGCTGGACAATCCGGCCCCGGAACTCGAGACCGTGCGCAAACTGGTGGAACAGATTGCCAGGGGACTGCGGGCCTTCCACCGGCTCGAAATGGTGCATCAGGACCTGAAACCCGAGAACGTGCTGGTGGATGCCCACGGCACGGTTACCCTGATCGATTTTGGCGCCACCCGGGTGGCCGGCCTCCAGGAATCCGACATCGCGGATGACCAACCAGGGCCAAGGGGCGCTGCTCTGTACAGCGCTCCGGAGACGTTCCTGGGGGAGCCCGGCAGGCCCGAATCCGACCAGTTCTCGCTCGGGGTGATCACCTATCAGTTGCTGACCGGTCGCCTGCCCTATGGCGCGGAGGTTCCGAAGTTGCATGGTCCGGGCCAGCTTCGACGTCTTGCCTATCAATCCGTCAGGCTGTTTCGTGAAGACGTGCCCGGCTGGGTTGATGACGCCATCGAGAAAGCGGTTCATCCCCTGGCTCACAAACGCTACCCGGCCCTTTCAGAGTATCTGTACGACCTACGCCATCCCGGTAAAGACTGGCACCTTCGCAGCCGGCCGCCACTGATCGAGCGCCACCCACTCGCCTTCTGGCAGGGCCTGTCCGGCCTGCTGTTACTGGCCCTGCTGGCCTCGCTCGCCTTCACCTGGAATTGAGACCACTCGGGCAATTTCTTGCTCCACCAGCAATCCTTCGCCCGGTGCCCGGGCCCGGAATTGCCTGCCGGCAGTGCGGCGACCGCCGAAAAAGAATCAACCCTCTGTTTTCACTCAAGTTCTTTAACCTGGCACGGGCTTTGTAACCATCACAGCCGTCCAGGGAACACCCCGGGGACATCATTCATTCACAAGTCATGGAGCAGACTATGCCAACTCCTTGTTATATCAGCATCGAAGGCCAGACCCAGGGCAACATCACTGCCGGCGCGTTCACATCCGATTCCGTAGGCAACATCTACGTTGAAGGTCACGAAGACGAAGTGCTGGTCCAGGAATTCAGCCACGTTGTTACCGTACCCACCGACCCCCAGTCCGGGCAGCCTTCCGGACAGCGTGTCCACAAGCCGTTCAAGTTCACTTCCGCCCTGAACAAGGCCACGCCACTGATGTACAACGCCCTGGCGTCCGGCGAAATGCTGCCGAAGGTGGAACTGAAGTGGTACCGCACCTCCGTTGAGGGCAAACAGGAGCACTTCTTCTCCACCATCCTCGAAGATGCCACCATCATCGACATCCAGTGCAACATGCCGCACTGCCAGGACGCAGCCAGCGCCGACTTCACCCAACTGGTCACGGCTTCCCTGTCTTACCGCAAGGTGACCTGGGAGCACGCCGTTGCCGGTACCTCCGGTGCCGACGACTGGCGTTCGCCGATCGAGGCGTAAGTCGATCCGCAGTGAGCGGAATAGACGCTCCGGAGACCAAAGGGTCTTCGGAGCATCAGCTTCAGAGCTTCAAGGAACGAAGAGCATGAGCGACTCAATTACTGAGAATGATGTTGATATCATTCAAGCAATCATCCGGTCATTCTATGGGCAAGGCAATGCCCGTCTGTTTACATCATCCACGATTACAGATGAAACTATTGTCAAAGTAGTAGAGTTATTGGCAGAAACGGAAGACTGCAGCACTTGGATTGACGCAGTTCCCAGCCCGCAGGATTTGCTTATGCCCGCCAATAAACTAAGAAAGTGGGGTCTGCGAATCATCAGAAAGTCCGGAGAGCCCTTTCTCACCGGCAACGTGCGCATTAACATAATGTGCAAGCGGTTCCGCGCTGCGCAATTCAAACCAGCTATAATCGACTCTTTAAATTAAACAGGGATGTGTTTCATGAAAGCGCTCATGGCGTGCGGGATTTTTTTGATCAGCCTGATCTCAGGTTGTGCTGCTCTTTATCAACAACCCACCGAGTTTCGCACTTCCAATGGCATAATTTTCAAACTCAACAGCAGACAGTTTGACACAGTCGATATCCAACCTCTTGAGACACAGCTGTGGCGAGAATCAAAATTGGTTGGCTCTGTAATAACGGTAGAAACCAACCCAGAGTTCTCAACAGCAATGGGAGAGGTTCGACAGGGCTATCGGGAAGCGCAGAAATCCTCTGGTGTCGTGAGGGAACTGGATTTGGGCGAAGGAGTCTATGGGTTTTCCGCGACTATAAACAGCTACACCACTGCATTTATCGCCACATCGACACACCCGTCTGCATGGATCACTATCAGTACTGATGAGAACATTTTTGACGACGTTTTATCCACTTTAACGGTCAACTAGAGGCAGCGAAGACAGCCGATTTCGGCATTCGGGATGCCAAAAGTGATCTAAAACTTACGCAACCCACTTCCGACCACTAGCCGCGAACTCCACGACCAGTTCGAAAACGTTGTCGCACTTCTCCTTGAATGCCACACGGTCGTAGCTCTCCGGCAGGTCTTTATCCAGAACTTCCTCAATGGCAGCCTTCACCGCACGCTGAGTCTGACCATCCTTCCACCAATCCTGAACCAACACTTTGGGATGGCCTTCCAACAACCGAATGATCAAGTCCTTTGCCGCCAGCTTTACTCGCTGCTCCTCGGCCTTGGTGAGTTTGTCCCTTTTCAACAGGTCAAAGATTTCCAGCTCATCCTCGCTGAGCCCCTCACGAATATGCCGTTCTGATTCTTCACGAATGTTGCCAACGTACTGAACCAGATCTTCATAGTACGCATCTGCAGAGGAGCTTCCGGAATTGTACTTGTCGATGATCTCCTGCAACCGTTGAGCAAAGTCGGTGCGGGTGTGGTTCTGTTCCAGAAGCTGTTGCAGTTTGTCTTCGATAAAGGCACGAAGCTCTGCGATTTCAATGTGTTTGTACTCGGCTTTTTTGAAATCTTCCCGGAGCTTGTCGTAGTTGATCTTGCTCAGATCCCAGCCTTGGCCTTTCTGGACAATCTCATATTCCGCCCGGTGCTCCTTGATGTTAAAAGCCTCGGCGTTATCGACCACCACGCTCTCGTCCAGCAGCTCCGAAATCTTCTGACTGACTTCATCAATATCAGCTTGCTCCACCAGTGCATCCACTACGCCTCGGAGGTACTGGATCGCCGCAATCCGCTGATTGTCATGTTGCCGGAAGATCTCCGGCTTACAGGCCTCATACAGCGCCGTCACCGTGTTCTCATACCCGTTAAACTGCTTGCGCCAGTCATCGTTGCTCAGGAGGGTATCGGCTGCCTGGTTAAAGAAGCCGATATTCTTGAAGGTATCCTGCTTCTCAAACACCGTATTCATCTCGATATCCCGCTCCCGGCAAAACTCGAGTGTTTGGGCAATAGCATCATCGAGTAATTCAAAAAGCTCAGACTTCTCCTGAACGGGCTGCTCCTCACCATCCGCGCCCTGCGCATAGTCTTTCAGTGCTTTGCGCATATTGCGGAACACATTGTAGTAATCGACGATTTCGCCGTTCTTCTTCTCTACCAAATCACCGCTGTGCCCCTTGATTCGGTATGAAGCTACCCGGTTGGCACGGGCAATGGTCTGCATCAGGGTGTGGCCCTTCATGGGCTTGTCCAGGTAAAGCGTTGATACGGTGGGCGCATCAAACCCGGTTAGCCACATGGCGCACACAAACACCAGTTGCAGAGGGTGCTCCGGATCTTTGAAGTTGTACTCCACGTCGTGCATGCGCTCATCAAGCTGCTCCAGGCGCTTGATATGGGGCTTGATATCCAGGCCCTGCTTCTCGAACTTTTCCTCATCAGCCTTCGGATCACTGATGACCACGGCCATCTCGACCGTTTTCATGTAATCCCGGATCTTTTTGAAGCGGGCCTTTTCAACGTCGTTGCTCGACTCTTTGATCAGCTTCAGCAGGCGCTTCTGTTCATCCTTCCAGTGCTGCTGCACCTTGTCGTACATGCGCACAGCGGTGAACTTGTCCAGCGTGATGACCATGCCCTTGCCCAAGTAACCGCGGCGGGGAAAGTGGTACACGATGTCGCGAGCAATGGTATCCAGGCGGTCGTCCCGCTTGATCACTTCCAGTTCACGGGCGTACTTTTTCTCCAGCTTTTCCTGCTGGGCTTCGTCCAGATTTTCGTCTTCCAGCAGTTCGTAGAACTCATCCCCCAGATCGTCGTTCTGGATCAATACCTTTGGCACCCGTTTCTCATAAAACAGCGGCACGGTGGCGTTATCTTCCATCGCCTGCTGGAAGTTGTACTCGGACACGTAATCGCCAAACCAGCTGTTGGTCTTGCGATCACGACCCAGCAGCGGCGTACCGGTGAAAGCGAGGAAGTGGGCACCTTCCAGGCCTGCCCGCATGTTCTCGGCAAGGTTCTTGTACTGGGTGCGGTGAGCCTCATCCACCATGACGATGATTTCCCGGTTTTCCTTGTCCGGGTCAAACAGGCGCGGGTACTTGCGCCCCTTGTCGTACCGGAACTTCTGGATCAGGGTGAACACCACCTTCTTGTTCTGACCCAGGAACTTGCGCATTTCCTCGGCGTTGGCCGGCTGGGCAGCATCCTCTTTAAGAACCGTTTCCATATTGAGGAAATTCCGGTAGATCTGACCGTCCAGATCCTGACGATCAGTCACCACCACAAAACTGAAGTTGCCCGTGGCTTTCCGGAAAATCTTGCGGGCGTAGAAAATCATTGAAAAGCTCTTGCCCGATCCCTGGGTGTGCCAGAACACTCCCAGTTTGCCATCGTGTTCCCGACGATTCAGGAAACGCTTATAGGCGTTGTTCACCCCCAGGAACTGGTGATTCTGGGCAATGATCTTGGTTTCGCCCTTATGGAAGAGGATGAAGTTCTCGACGTAGTCCAGCAGGCGGGACTTTTCGCACAGGCCATCGGCAGCATGTTCCAGGCTGGTGGCCTGCTCGGTAATTTCCTTGCGGTTTACCGCCTCCTTCTCGCTCTCCACCCGGAACCAGTTAAAGAAGTGTTCCCAGCCAGCCGTGAAGCTGCCCACCCGGGTTTCCAGCGCGTTGGACAGCACACAGAAGGCATTGCAATGGAACAATTGAGGAATGTCGTGCCGGTAACTGCGAAGGTTATCCTCGAAGGCATTGCGCAGCCGCACGTTGGAGTTTTTCAGTTCGATGAAGACCAGAGGCAGCCCGTTAAGGTACAGGATGACATCCGGGCGACGGTAGGCAGCTTTGGGAGCCTGGCCCACCGACTTGATCCAAAGCTGGGAGACCGCCAGCCAGCGGTTTTTTTCGGGTCATCAAAATGGACCAGCCGGACTTTCTCGTGCTGTTTGATGCCCCGCTCATCATCAAACTGTACGGGCACGCCATCCCGGATCAGGTCATACAGTTCGCGGTTCGCGGCAATCGGAGACATGGCCGCTCGCCGTTCCATGATCCGCTCAATGGCTTCATCGATCTTACTTTCGGGGATGTCTGGATTCAGATCGGAGCAGGCTTTTTTTCTCAACCGGAAAAACAACATCGCGTTTATCGGCACGGTGAGAGCCATCGTTCAGTTCTTCCGGCTTTGCGGTATAGCAGTCCAGCACATTGAAACCATGAATATGCTGGAGCCGCTGCAACAGCGCCTGCTCGATATTGTTTTCCGAAATAAAACTAGCCATCAGCCTGCCGACTCCATGGACCGGGCGGGTGCCAGATTTCCCTTGGGGCATCCTCGGCGCTGCGCGCCATCACAGGACTGAGGAACTCAACCATCGCCTCTACAACTTCCGAAAATGCCTCTGGCACATGACCCTGGCCAAGGCGTTTACGGAAAGCCTGCCATTGTGGCTGGTTGCTGTCCATAAAAGCGGCAGAAAAGGGATTTGTTTCAGGGATTTCGGTTCCGCGTTTCTGGAAGGTGCCGTCAACAGCACCCTTCAGGTTTTCCAACCGGAATTCGTGCTGGCGCGAGAGCAGCCAGATATCGTAGAAATCCTTCATCCGGCTATTCAATTCGCCAAGGTTTACCATCGCCTGGAACTTCTCGGCAATGGACGATTCCGGGGTGTAACACTTGATCCGTGCAGCGGGAAAATCCAGTAGGGTTGGAAACTCCAGCCAAGAGGGAAACGGAAATACGGGATCGCCAAAGCCAATATCCAGTTGCATCGAAATTCTGGCGTTGTCGAGAAAACCAGTGAAGGTCACCCTCAGCCCCTGGTAGCCAGCATCTTCGGTGATGGTTTCTGCCTTCAGGGTATCCGGTTCGAAATGCAACCCGTCATCCATCACTTCAGCGGCAATGATATCTTGTACCTGGTCCAGGATCGCCTCAGGTTCATTGCTGGTCTGGCCCAGCATATCGATATCCCGGGTCGGTCGGCTGGTCGGCCCCTGCATGGCCCAGAGCATCAGCGCACCCTTGAGCGTAAAGCAGCCGCTGTGGGGCGATTGACTGAGGCGGTAAAGAAACCGCTCCATAGCGTAATACTGCAACAGCTCCTGAAAGGGGCGTTTTTCTTCCCGGGCTTTGTTCAGCAGTTTCTGGCGAACAGATGCGGCGGTGTTTTTGGCCATCGTGATCTCCTTTCACGTCGGTTATTCCACAGACTGGGTGCTATTCACTCAGAGTTTGGCTTCCACGTAAGGCGCCATCACATTGGCGACCCGGCAGACTCTGGCGTATTCCATCAGCTTTCCGGGCAGAAAGGTTTTACGGGTGCGATAAAGCTCCAGCGCCTCCAGCACCACGTCCATACCGATGCGGTTGCGGAACTTGAAGCAGTCCGCCAGGGTTTTCTCCGGGCTATAGACGCTCAGGGTAATGCCATCCACATCCACCTGCTCAATGCCTTCGCTAAAGGCCTTCCCGGAGAACCGATACCCGGCCACCGGCGGATAGTCCAGCACTGGCAGGCGGGCATCCCGATCCACCGCCAGATGCACCTGGTGGGGAATCTGTGTGGTTATGCCGTGCCAGTCCAGCGCGGAAATCAGGCAAAGCACCGCACTAGGGAACCGAGTAGCGGCTGCCACCAGGTCCGGGTTTTCGATGGGCGGCAGATCCGCCAGCCGGTACAGGCCGCGGCTGACCGGCTCAATCACCCCTTCGTCCCGAAGCTGATAGAACTGATACCGACTATAGCCCCGGGCCAGCGCCTCGCTCAGGCGGAGCTGGCCACCGTGCTGTCGAAACAGGGTTTGAAGTTGTTCCCGGGAAGATCGGGCAGAGTCGGAATCAGACAAACCATCACCACTTATTCATATCTGGTGACAGTTTGTCTGATTACCATTGAGGGTTCAAGCGGCGACTTCGCCGGTGCTGTCTGACCGACACCTCTGCATGGAGAGCGGGAACTGGATATCCAGGTTTTCCACGGAGTTGGCCCGCAGGTTATCAGCGGCAGACCAGAGGTCGTCTTCAAGCTGTTTGAGCTGTTCGGCATTCATGATGGAAAGGCGTCTCCTGAAACTACCACTACACAAAATGTGGAGAGACTCTAAACAACATTGGGAAACCAGACCATAGCAAACCGAGAATTCGAACGTTAAGCTTGTCTGGTCCGAAGCACCCGTGAACGTGACCAGGTACCCAAGCTTGCAGAAAACGCCCCTAACAGCCCAGACCGTCATCAGCCTGGGCGAGCTCATGTGCGCCGTTACCCACGACTGCCTCTGGCAACCGGCCGAGCAATGGGTGCGGGCGCGCACCCCGGGCAGCGTCCTGCATTGCCGGGTGGGTTCAGGGCAGGCCACCTACCATCGTTACGATCCCCGGGATCGGCAGCATCTGATTACCTATGGAATTCGCATGATTGCCGCCAAGCACCAGCCGGAGACGGCCAGTGGCTGGCTGTCCGCCCGGGAGATCCGGAAACGGGGCTACTTTGGCGGTGAGCTGAGCACCCTCAACCTGCTGGCCCATACCTGCTGCCATGAGTTTGCCCATCTGCTGCAGCAGAGCGCGGGGCAGCGGTACCGGGGCTCGGTGCACAACCGGCATTTTTATCGCATCCTGGATGAGCTGCACGACACCGGCGCAGCCCAGTCTACCCGGGGAGCCCTGGCGGAGCTGGCCGGAAAGCGTGGTCTGCCGCTACCGGACACGACCTTTGCCCCCGTGGACACCCGCCGGCAGCTGGCCCAGTGGCAGGTGGGCGATACAGTTCGCTTCGGTACCGGCCGCCGGGAGCTTCACGGCCAAATTATCCGGGTCAACCGCAAGACCTGCACCGTCGACGGCATCGGTCCCTCGAAAGGGGTGCGTTACCGGGTGCCGGTGCAGATGCTGAGCCCGCTTACACCGCCTCGGTAGCCGCCAGCAGCAGATTCCGGATCTCGGGCACACACGAGCCGCAGTTGGTGCCACACTGCAGTTCCCGGCCCAGAGCCGCCACACTGTCGGCACCCCGCCCAATGGCCTTTTGTATCTGCCGGTCACCGACCTGGAAACAACTGCAGATCAGATTGCCGGCATCGTCCCCGTCCACTGCTTTTGCCGCCAACAGGCCACGACGGGTGTTGTCGTCCAGCTCCGGGTGGCTGAAGCAACTGGCCAGCCAGTCCATGGAGGGCAGCGCGTCTGGCTCAGGGTCTACCATCAGCACCGCCTCCAGTTGGCCATTACGTAGCCGGGCCGCCCGGAAACGGCCCGCGCGGACATCTTCCATGACAAGCTGGGGCGGCCCACCCAACCAGTCGGTCACTGCCGTTCGCCAATCTGCCGGTGACCGTCCCGCCACAATCCAGCTATCGCAATCCGCCAGGGTCTGGCGGGCCCAGTAGTCTGCCGTCCAGCGCTTCGGACGATCCCGCCGCACCAGCATGCGACCATGCCAGGCGGCAGGCCAATGGGTCAGGGTGGCGTGACCCTGCTTGGCGTCCGGCTGCCCGGACAACGGGTCCACCAGGCTGTCGGTCAGTGCGGTGGCCAGGCCCTGGCCGGTAAACTCATCGTTCCAGTGAATGGGCACGAACACCTCACCAGGCCGCTGATCCGGTGTTGCCCGAACCCGGCCGACAAAACGTCCGTGGGCACTGGTCAACGTCGCCAACGCGCCGGGCACCAGGGAACGCGTCCGGATATCCTCGGGATGCGCCTCGATAAATGGCTCTGGCCGATGCGCCAGCAAGCGGCTGGAGCGGGCAGTGCGGGTCATGGTGTGCCACTGGTCGCGGATGCGCCCGGTATTCACGATCAACGGGAAATCCCCGCTCAGCGCCCTCGCGGGCAACCGGGAAACCACCGGAACCAGCCGACCACGGCCATCGGCGGTGGCGAAACGGCCATCGGTGAACAGTCGGCGGGAATCCCTTGCCAACACCCGGGTTATTGGCCACTGCCGGGGCTCGAACGCGTCATACTGCTCTTCGCTGAGCCCGGCTAGCCCGGAAATATCAAAGAAGCGTTCACCGGCATTCTCGAACCCTGACAGCCGGGCATGTTCCCGGAAAATGTCCGCCGGCCCCGGATAATCAAAGCCGGCGTCATGCCCCAGGGCCCTGGCCACCTGGCTGATAATCCACCAGTCAGGCCGGGCCTCACCGGCCAGCGGCAGGAAGCGGCGCTGGCGGGAAATGCAGCGTTCGGAGTTGGTGACCGTGCCGTCCTTCTCACCCCAGCCGGCGGCCGGCAACAGAATGTCGGCGTAGCGGGCGGTATCGGTATGGCGGATACAGTCGGAGACGATCACGGTCGGGCACCGGGCCAGGGCCTCGCGGATGCGCCCGGTTTCCGGCAGGCTGACCGCCGGGTTGGTGGCCATGATCCACAGGACCTTGATTTCGCCCCGCCCGACCGCGTCAAACAGGTCAACCGCTTTCATTCCCGGCCCCGATGCCACGGCGTCGGTGCCCCAGAACCTGGCCACCCGCTCCCGGGCACCCGGGCTGTCATAATCCATATGCGCCGCCAGGGTGTTGGCAAGACCGCCCACTTCCCGGCCACCCATGGCATTGGGCTGACCGGTCAGGGAGAAAGGACTGGCGCCGGGTTTGCCGACCCGGCCGGTGGCCAGGTGGCAGTTGATGATCGCATTGCCCTTGTCAGTGCCGGCGGAGGACTGGTTGATTCCCTGGGAGAAGGCGGTCACCGCGCGCGGCTCCTGCGCAAACCATTGATAGAAGGTGGCCACATCGTCAACCGGAAGATCACAGCCCCGGGCCACCGAGGCAAGATCCGCCGCCTCGGCCCGCGCCGCAGCCAGGGACTGGTCAAAGCCCTGGCAGTGGTCGGCCAGGTAGTCCAGGTCAACAGCGTCGTTATCAACCAGCCAGCACAGCAAGCCATTAAACAGCAGTGTGTCGGTGCCCGGCCGTAACGCCAGGTGCAGATCGGCCAGGTCACTGGTGGCGGTCTTTCTTGGATCAATCACCACCACCCGGCGGCCGGGCCGGGCCGACGCCTGCATTCTCTGGTAAAGCACCGGGTGGGCCCAGGCAGCATTGCTGCCGGCCAGAACCAACAGATTTGCCAGCTCAAGATCCTCGTAACAGCCGGGCACCAGATCCCCACCGAACGCCCGCTTGTGAGCCGCAACAGCAGAGGACATGCACAGCCGGGAGTTGGTATCGACGTGCGGCGTGCGGATAAACCCCTTGGCCAGCTTGTTGGCCACATAGTAATCCTCGGTCAGCAACTGGCCGGAGAGATAGAAGGCCACCGACCCGGGCCCGTGACGTGCCACCGATTCCCGGATGGCCCGCGCCACCGCCGTGACCGCCTGCGGCCAACTCGCTTCCTGGCCGTTCACGAAGGGCGCCAGCAGCCGGCCTTCGGCGCCCAGTGTCTCATGCAGGGCAGCACCCTTGACGCACAGGCGCCCGAGATTGGCAGGGTGGGCCTGGTCGCCACGGGTGTCGCAGGCGGTGGCTGCCACGCCACAGCCGACGCCGCAGTATGGGCAGGTAGTCAGAACCGTTGGGTTGTTGTCACCGGTCACAGTGCGTCCTCTTGCGTCAGAAACAAAAAACCCGCCAGCCGGATACCGCTTGGGCGATCCGGGACGGGCTTCATTGCCTGGGGAATGTGATCTGTCGAAAACAGGTAGGGTATCCGCTGCAATAACAGGGCCACTCTGGTGGCGATACCACCCGGCGTGCCGGACATACCCAGGCACGGCATCCGCGAGCTGGTCAGCCAAACAGCGATACTGCCCGCAGCGGCGATGTGAGTATCAAATTGGTGCAAAACCACACAAGGGCGCACTAAAACCTCCCGCCGGCGCGCCAGTCTTTTCGGTCACGATTGCAAACATGGAAACTAAGCATCTGTTTTAGCAGGAATTAAACAACTGGCATGCAGTGTGCAGGTGGTCAGACCAGAGAAACGCGCGTTTACGACTCCACAGAAAACCGACCCTCAGGCACAGGCGCCTGCTTTCCGGCAACGGGAAGCAGGCGTTTTTTTGTCTGGGCCAAACAGGATGAGGTACTCCAATGCAAACGCTGACCAAACACACCACCCGATGGCTCACCCGGCTGGTGATACTGGCGACCTTCTGGGCCACCAGTACACTGACTCAGGCCGACATAGGCCCCGCCGAAAAGCCGGACCTCAAACTCGGCTTTATCAAACTGACCGATATGGCTCCCCTGGCCGTTGCCTGGGAACAGGGCTTCTTCATGGATGAAGGCCTGTTCGTGGAACTGGAGGCACAAGCCAACTGGAAGGTGCTGCTGGACCGGGTGATTACCGGTGAACTGGACGGCGCCCACATGCTGGCAGGCCAGCCCCTGGGCGCCTCCATCGGCTATGGCACCCGGGCCGACATCATTACCGCCTTCAGCATGGACCTGAACGGCAACGGCATTACCGTCTCCAACGATATCTGGGAGACCATGAGCCAGCATATTCCGGACAACGCCGATGGCAAGCCGGTCCATCCGATCAGCGCCAGCGCCCTGAAACCGGTGGTGGAAGCCTCCCGGGCCCGGGGCGAGCGGTTCCGCATGGGCATGGTGTTCCCTGTCTCCACCCACAACTACGAGCTGCGGTACTGGCTGGCGGCTGGCGGCCTGAACCCCGGCTACTATGCCCCACAGCGCGGCGACACCAGCGGCACCCTGACGGCCGACGTGCATCTTTCAGTCACCCCGCCACCGCAGATGCCGGCCACCATGGAAGCCGGCACCATCCAGGGCTACTGCGTCGGTGAGCCCTGGAACCAGCAGGCGGTGTTCATGGGCATCGGCGTGCCGGTGATCACCGACTATGAGATCTGGCCCAACAACCCGGAGAAGGTGTTCGGGGTAACGCGTCAATGGGCGGAAGACTACCCCAACACCCACCTTCACCTGCTGCGTGCGCTGATCCGGGCGGCCCACTGGCTGGATGAAAACAACAACGCCAACCGTGAGGAAGCCGTCACGCTCCTGGCACGGCCCAACTACGTGGGAGCCGACGAGGCGGTGATCGCCAACTCCATGACCGACACCTTCGAGTACGAGAAAGGCGATGTCCGTCAGGTGCCGGATTTCAATGTCTTCTTCCGCTACCACGCCACCTACCCGTACCCGTCCGATGCCATCTGGTACCTCACCCAGATGCGTCGCTGGGGCCAGATTCCCGAGGCCAAACCGGACGACTGGTATATGAAGACCGCGGCCCGGGTCTACCGCGCGGATATCTATGAGCAGGCGGCAAGATCGCTGATCGCGGACGGCACCCTGAAAGCCTCGGACTTTCCGGATTTTGACGCCGAGAATTTCCAGCGCCCACACCAGGGTGAGCTGATCGACGGCATCGCCTTCACGCCCCGGACACCCAATGCCTATATCGACAGCTTCGACATCGGCCTGAAAGGCACGCAGACCCCGTAACCGGGGACGCAGGGAGGTTTTTTTGATGACAACGATTACTTCAACCAACCGCAATCCTCCGCCAGCGCGCTGGCTGGCGAGGCAGATTAGCGCCTTGGGCGGTGCTCTGGCACCCGACCAATTGGCGGCCGCGGCCCGGCAACTGCTACTGCCAGTACTGGGCATTCTGGTGTTTGTCGGTTTCTGGCACCTGGCGGCGCCCCGGGTAGATACGTCCCTGGGCACCTTTCCCGGCCCGGCCCAGGTCTGGGAGCAATCCGGCCAGCTCTGGCAGGAACATGTTAACCAGCGGGAGCGGGCGGACAAGTTCGTTGCCATGCAGGAGGAGCGCAATGTCCGCATTCTGTCGGAAAACCCGGATGCCGAGGTGAAGATCCGGGACTATCCCGGTGCGCCGACCTTTCCCGACCAGGTGCTGACCAGCCTGCTCACCGTGGTCGCCGGCTTTGTGCTGGCGACGGTGATCGCGGTGCCGTTGGGCATTGTGGTGGGCCTGAACCAGCACTTCCAGGCGGCGGTGAATCCGCTCATCCAGATCTTCAAGCCGGTATCGCCGCTGGCCTGGCTGCCTCTGGTCACCATGGTAGTGTCCGCCACCTACGTGAGCGACGATCCGATGTTCGAGAAGTCGTTCCTGACCTCGATGATCACGGTCACCTTGTGCAGCCTCTGGCCGACGCTGATCAACACCAGCGTGGGTGTGAAGGCGGTTCACCCCGATCTGGTCAATGTCTCCCGGGTGTTGCGGCTGTCGTTCTGGACCCATGTCCGCAAGGTGGTTTTGCCGTCCTCGGTGCCGATGATTTTCACCGGGTTGCGGGTATCGCTGGGGATTGCCTGGATGGTGCTGATCGCAGCCGAGATGCTGGCCCAGAGCCCGGGGCTGGGCAAGTTCGTTTGGGATGAATTCCAGAACGGCAGCAGTGAGTCCCTGAGCCGGATCATGGTGGCGGTGCTGGCCATCGGGTTCATCGGGTTTGTTCTGGACCGGGTGATGCTGTTGATTCAGCGCCGGGTTGCCTGGAACGAATGAGCCATCTTCTTGAGCATGCCGCACCGGGTGGGTCACGCCTCCCGAAACACGCGGCGAGTACATCCCTGTACGCTCCGCAAAAACATCCATGTTTTTGAGGGTTTCGGGAGGCGTGACCCACCCGGCGCTCCGCTTACCAAAGAGGTGCTTTCCATGACCAAGTCACATCTTGAATTAACCGGCGTCGAGATGGCGTTCGAGACAGCAAAAGGGCCTTTCGTGGCCCTGGACAACATCAACCTGAAAATCCGCAAGGGCGAGTTTGTTTCGCTTATCGGGCACTCCGGGTGCGGCAAGTCCACGGTTCTGAACATCGTGGCGGGTCTGCTTCAGGCTACCAGGGGCGGCTGTGTGCTCGATGGCCATGAGGTGAATTCTCCGGGGCCGGAGCGGGCGGTGGTGTTTCAGAACCATGCGCTGATGCCCTGGCTGACGGTGTACGAGAACGTGGAACTGGCGGTGCAGCAGGTGTTTCGCCGCGCCATGAGCAAGCAGGAGCGGCGCGACTGGATTCATCACAATCTGGAGCTGGTGAATATGGCCCATGCCGCCGACAAGCGACCGGGCGAGGTATCCGGGGGCATGGCCCAGCGGGTGGGGATTGCCCGGGCCCTGGCCATGAAGCCCAGTGTGTTGCTGATGGACGAACCCTTCGGCGCTCTGGATGCGCTGACCCGGGCACATCTGCAGGATTCGCTGATGGAGATTCAGCAGGAACTGAATAATACCGTGATCATGATTACCCACGATGTGGACGAGGCGGTGTTGTTGTCAGACCGGATCATCATGATGACCAACGGGCCGGCCGCAACCGTGGGTGAGGACCTGGCTATTGATCTGCCGCGGCCCCGGAACCGGGTGACCCTGGCGGATAATCCGGAGTATGTGCATTACCGGCAGGAGGTGTTGAGGTTCCTGTATGAGAAACAGCGCAAGCTGGAGCACATCTCAAACCGTCGTTCCGGAAAATCCGAGGCTTCCGGGGCCGAGCAATCGACCTCCAGGGTGGCCCGGGCCTGAGCCGGCCCGGTCACTTCAGGACATCGGCCATGGATACCAGGGCCCGGGCCACTTCTGGCAATTTCCGGCCCTGGTCCATGGCCAGTTTCCGTAACACTCGGTGGGCTTCGTCGTTGCTGATCTTGCGGTGATCCATCAGCAGCAACACCGCTTTTTCCTGGGTTTTTCGGTCTTCCAGGGCTTCCCGGGCACTCTGCAGCTCATCGGTCATCTGCTGCAGGCGCCGGGCCTGTTCCTGCACCAGGTCAAAAATGGAACGGCCGAACTGCTGGCCCACGCCCTCACTGGCCCAGGTTTCCCCCGCCCTGGTCTCGTTCGCCGATTCACAGAGAACCAGCATCGACTGGGATGAGGGCTCGGGACCATCCAGGGAGGCGATCAGGGTTTCCTGGTGGGCCAGGGAATTGCGGGCGTCCGCGAACCGTTCGATGCAGCGGGCGTGAAAACAGCCCTCCACCGAATCCTCGATGTTTTTCAGTTCGTCCATGCGCTCGGACATCAGACCAAACCAGCTATCCGCCAGCGATGGGTCCAGGGGCTTGTATCGCCCGATGGAGGCGCCCAACTGTCGCAGCTTTTCGATTTCCGCCTCCCGGGCATGACTTCGAAGCGTTTGCCAAAGGACCAGCGACTGTTCATCCGCAAAGCTGGTAAACACCTCGAAGCAGCGTTCCTGCGCCTCAATCAGGTGCATCATGCGCTGAGACAGTGCGCGATCAAACTGGCCGCTGGAAAAGCCGGCGGACCCTACCGCTCGCTCCTGGCCGCAGAACTCCTTGCCGTTCATCAGGTGCACCATGGCCACCAGCAAGCCGGCGATGGTGGGATCCACGGCGGTGTCGGCGGCCTCGAAGACCACGGCAATCAGGCTGTGAATCAGGCCGCTGTAATCTTCGGTCGCCGAGGCCGCCGTTATTGTCCGGCTGGCGACACAGCGCCGCAGTTCCGGCAGCCCCTCCAGGCCATGAAGCGCGCTGGCCAGCTGATTCAGCAGGCGGCTACTGACCGGGTGTGCCGTCAGTTCCTGGTGAATCTCGGCCAGGGCCTGATCAAAGTCACCCCGCAGCCGATCGGATGCCTCGACCATGGCTTGGCGCTCACGGGCGAATTTCTCACCGGAGGACCCCAGGAAGACATTGGATGCCCCCCGCTCGCACTGCAGCGCGTGCACCAGGTTGCTGATGCACTGGACCAGTTTGCCCATCTGCAGGAAATACTGGAGGTTCATCAACTCACAGCTTTTTGAGGCAATCAGGTAATCGCCCGAGCTGGGTATTTTGGGGGCGGGGGCACGTTTTGCATTCATGGCACAACTCCGGAAGCGATCGCTTCAAATACATCGAACAGTAACGGGGCGTCGCTCCTGGAGGGCGCCCTCGCTGTTCAGGGAGCAATTACTGCGCCACCCTGCCGGGCCCCAAACCCGTGCAAACCGCCCCGCCACGGGGCAGGATTCCGCGCCGAATCCCTGCCCAAGCCGAAGCAAAAACTCCAGACTATTGAATCAAAAGGATTTTAAAAACTGGCACGAAGATCGCTTTGTCTATTCCAAGGACGAACGTCCCGGCCAAGGATCAGGCCGGACCATCAGATCATTGTTGTTGGCATTGGCGCCGGACCATCGACTTCCCTCGGGAATAGATGCTCCGGCTTTTTTTGTTGACCAAAAAAGTACGGGATTGAACACGATGAAGGTACAGAGCGAATCGACACTGGTGATCTGTGGGCACGGGATGGTGGCCCAGCGCCTGCTGGAGGCACTTTGCCGGAATCGCTGCAAACCGTTTACCCGCATTGTTGTGTTCAATGGTGAAACCGCGCCTGCCTATAACCGGATGCAGCTCTCGGCGCTGCTGGCCGGCGACACCGCCGAGTCATCCCTGGCATTGCAGCCCGGCGACTGGTTCCGGGACAACGGCATTGAGGTGTTTAACGGCGAAGCGGTTGTCGCCATCAACCGGCAGGACCGGACGGTCACCACCGCCACCGGGCGCCTGCAGTCCTACACGCATCTTGTTCTGGCCATCGGTTCACGGCCGGCAAAACCGGGAGTGCCGGGCGAGGATCTTCCGGGCGTCATGACGTTCCGTGATCTGGACGATACCCGGACCCTGATCGAAACCACCCGGCGCCACCGCCGCGCAGTGGTGGTCGGCGGCGGCTTTCTCGGCCTGGAGGCCGCCGATGGCCTCTCGCAACGCGGTATGGCGGTCACCCTGCTGCACCGCAGTGCGCACCTGCTGAATCGGCAACTGGATACGGTCGGCGGTCAGCTCCTGCAACAACACATGGAACACCGGGGTGTGAAGGTTCGCACCGGCACGTCTCCGACAGCCCTCCTGGGCCGCTCTCTGCTCCGGGCCGTGCAGCTCGACGACGAGACCCTGATCAGCACCGATCTGGTGGTGTTCGCCACCGGCATCACGCCGGTCACCCGGCTTGCCCGGAAGGCAGGCCTGGATTGCGGCCGGGGCATTCTGGTGAACAGTCAACTGCGCACCAGTGACCCGGCAATCTCCGCCCTGGGCGAATGCTGTCAGCTCGGCGACACCACCTTCGGCCTGGTAGAACCGGGGTACCAGCAGGCCGAGGTGCTTGCGAACGTGCTCGTTGGCGGCGCACCGAAGGTGGAATACCGGCCGATGGAGACACCGACCCGGCTGAAAATCAGCGGTATCCCGATTTTTTCCTGTGGCCAGGTCAGCCCCGGCCCGGACACAGAATCCGTGGTCTGGCAGGACCACGAACACAACCATTACTGCCGGCTGCTGATCCGCAACCAGCGCCTGACCGGCGCGGTATTGCTCGGCGATACCCGGGACGGCCCCTGGTACAGCCAGCGCATCCGGCAACAGGACGACATTTCCCGGTACCGGGACCACATTGCATTCGGCAAGAACTACTGCGAGGCGGCGGCTTGAGCCCTTGGTTCATTGAAAGCCAGTCGCCCGGAAAGAGGACAGACCCATGAGCAAGAAAACCCTGATAGTCGTCGGCAACGGCATGGTCGGCCACCACTTCCTGGAACAATTCTGCGCCAGCCCGGCCGCTGCCGGGTTCGAGATCATCGTGTTCGGCGAGGAGAAGCAACTGGCCTACGACCGGGTTCACCTGTCGGAGTATTTCGGTGGCTCGACCCACGCCGATCTGGCCATGGGTACCCTGGAGTGGTACACCGAGCAGGGCATTCAACTGCATCTGAATGAACAGGTGACCGGCATCGACCGGGAGAACCGCACCCTGGAAACGCCCCGGGGCAGTTACCGGTACGACGAACTGGTGCTGGCCACCGGCTCCTACCCGTTCGTTCCGCCGATTGAGGGCAACGACCGGCCGCACTGCCTGGTATACCGAACCCTGGATGACCTGGATGCCATTCGCGCCAGCTCGGAAGGCGCCCGCACGGGCGTGGTGGTTGGCGGTGGCCTGCTGGGTCTTGAAGCGGCCAATGCCCTCAAGAGCCTTGGGCTGGCAGCCCATGTGGTGGAGTTTGCCCCCCGGCTGATGCCGGTGCAGCTCGACGCCGACGGTGGCGCCCTGTTACGCCACAAGATTGAGGAGCTGGGTGTTCAGGTGCACACCGAAAAGGCAACCAAGGCCATCACCGAAGGCCAGGACGCCCGGCTGCGTATGAACTTCAGCGATGACTCCTTCCTGGAGACGGACCTGATTGTATTCTCCGCCGGCATTCGCCCCCAGGATGCCCTGGCCCGGGCCAGCGGCCTGGACATCGGCGAGCGCGGCGGCATTGTGATCAACAACCACTGCACCACCTCGGACCCGCATGTGCACGCCATTGGCGAGTGCGCGCTTTGGGAACAAAAAATCTTCGGCCTGGTGGCGCCCGGCTACACCATGGCCCGGACCCTCTCCGCCGCCCTCAACAGCGACCAGGAAGCCGCCTTTACCGGTGCTGACATGAGCACCAAGCTGAAGCTGCTGGGGGTGGATGTAGGCTCCATCGGCGATGCCCACGCCCAGACCCCGGGCGCGCGCAATATCCGTTTTAACGATGAACAGGCCGGCCACTACCGGCGCATGGTGATCAGTGAAGACGGCAAGATTCTGCTGGGGGCCATTCTTGTGGGCGACAACAGCCACTACGATACCCTGCTGCAATACGCCCTCAATGGCATCACCCTGCCGGAGAATCCGGAAACCCTGATCCTGCCGGAAAGCCAGGGCGGCGCACCGGCCCTGGGCCCCGATTCCCTGCCGGAAACCGCCTCCATCTGCTCCTGCCACAACGTGACCAAGGGTGATATCTGCGGCGCCATTGATGCCGGCTGCTCGGACCTTGGCAGCGTCAAGGCCGAAACCAAAGCCAGCACAGGCTGCGGCGGCTGCACCGCCCTGCTCAAGAACGTGGTCGACAATGAGCTGGAGAAGCGCGGCGTGGAAGTCAGCAAGGACTTGTGCGAGCACTTCCCGTACAGCCGCCAGGAGCTGTTCCACCTGGTGAAGGTGAACGGCATCCGCACCTTCCGCACCCTGATCAGCCAGCATGGCAGGGGCCATGGCTGCGATATCTGCAAACCGGCGGTGGCCTCCATCCTGGCCACCTGCTGGAACGAGCACATCCTGGCCACCGACCATGTACCGCTGCAGGACACCAACGACACCTTCATGGCCAATATGCAGAAAAACGGCACCTATTCCATCGTGCCGCGCATCCCGGGCGGGGAGATCACACCGGACAAGCTGATTGTGCTGGGCCAGGTGGCCAAGGAATACGACCTGTACACCAAGATCACCGGTGGCCAGCGGGTGGATCTGTTCGGCGCTACCCTGAGCCAGTTGCCGGAGATCTGGGAAAAGCTGATTGCCGCCGGGTTCGAGACTGGCCATGCCTATGGCAAGTCACTGCGTACCGTGAAGTCCTGCGTTGGCAATACCTGGTGTCGCTACGGCGTGCAGGACAGCGTGGGCATGGCGATTCGCCTGGAGGACCGCTACAAGGGCCTGCGGGCGCCCCACAAGGTGAAAATGGCCGTGTCGGGCTGCACCCGGGAGTGCGCAGAGGCCCAGAGCAAGGACTTTGGCGTGATTGCCACGGAGAAGGGCTGGAACCTGTATGTCTGCGGCAACGGCGGCATGCGGCCCCGCCACGGCGACCTGTTTGCCACCGATTTGTCCGATGAGGAGCTGATCCGCACCATTGACCGGGTGGTGATGTTCTATGTGCGCACGGCTGACCGGCTGCAGCGCACCAGTGTCTGGATGGAGAACCTGGAGGGTGGTCTGGAGTACCTGAAGCAGGTGGTGCTGGAGGACAGCCTGGGGATAGGCGCAGAGCTGGAGGAGCACATGGAGGGCATTGTGAGTACATACCAGTGCGAGTGGAAGACAGCTGTTGAGGATCCGGAAAAGCGGAAGCGCTTCCGGGAGTTTGTTAATGCGCCTTCGCAGAACGATCCGGTTCAGGAGTGGACGGTTGAGCGGGGGCAGCGGCGGCCTGTTCTGGAGTCTGCTTAGCCTGTTGGTTGAGGGGCGGAGCGTGGGGGTAGGTATCTTTCCCCTTGGGAAAAAGAACTCGCTGCGCTCAGACACCTTTTTCCTGTCGGGTAAAGATACCTACCCCCACGCTCACCGGGCCAACAGTTAACGCTTAGGGACAACAGACCAGAATTTTTTAAGACGAATCGGCGTGAACAGCTAAAAACGATTCGATTGATTGCAATAGCGACATTGGAGGAACACATGAAACCACGCACTCGTTGGGAAGCAGTTTGCACAGTAGACGACCTGGTGCCGGAATCCGGCGTCGCAGTATGGACCGAGGACGGGCCGGTGGCGGTGTTTTATCTGCCGCATCGGCTGCCGGCGCTGTTTGCCATCAGTCACACAGACCCGTTCAGCGGCGCCAATGTGTTGGCCCGGGGGATAACCGGGGATCTGAAGGGGGAGCCTGTGGTGGCGTCGCCGTTGTACAAGCAGCATTTCAGTTTGCGTACCGGTTTTTGCCTGGAGGATGACTCGGTGCGGGTGAAAACCTATCCGGTTCTGCTGGACGGCGAGCAGATCCGTCTGGAGGTACCGGTCACACAACGGGAATCCATCGCCGCATAATCTGAACTTACCGGCAAAGCTGAGGTAAGATCAGCGGAAACACTGATAACAAGGACGCTTCCGTGAAACCCCTCAGCCCAACTGACCAACTGTTCCTCTGGCTGGAAAAACGGCAACAGCCGATGCATGTGGGTGGTTTGCAGTTGTTTTCCTTTCCCGAGGGGGCACCTGACGACTATGTGGCCCAGCTGGCTGATCGCCTGCGGCAGCATACCCGGGTTACCCCGCCATTCAACCAGCGCCTGGACTATCGGTTCGGCCAGCCGGTCTGGGTGGAGGACGAGCATCTGGATCTGGAGCATCACTTCCGGTTCGAGGCGCTGCCGACTCCGGGACGGGTAAGGGAGCTGCTGTCGTTTGTCTCGGCGGAGCATTCCCACCTGATGGATCGGGAACGGCCGCTGTGGGAGTTTCACCTGATTGAGGGGTTAGGCGAACGGCAGTTCGCGGTTTACATCAAGGTGCATCATGCCCTGATGGACGGTGTGTCTGCCATGCGCATGGCGCAGCGGATGTTGTGCCAGGAGACCGGGCAAAGGGAGATGCCGCCGATCTGGGCCATGGCGCCCCGCCCGGCGCGGGAGGCGGATGGTAGTGGGCCTTCCCTGTGGCGGAGCGTTGGCCATCTGCTGGGAGAATCCGGCAAACAGCTGGGCACGGTGCCGACGGTGGCCAGGGAACTGCTCAAAACGATCAACGACGCCCGGAAGGACCCGGCCTACTCGTCCATCTTCCACGCCCCTCGCAGCATCCTGAACCAGAAGATCACCGGCTCACGACGTTTTGCGGCGGAGTCCTACAACCTGGATCGCATCAAGGGCGTGTGCAAGGCCTACGGAACCACGGTCAATGACGTGGTCATGGCCATGTGCGCCGGCGCCCTGCGCACCTACCTGATGAATCAGGATGCCCTGCCTGCGAAGCCCCTGGTTGCCATGGTGCCGGTGTCCCTGCGCAAGGATGACAGCTCCGGCGGCAACCAGGTGGGGGTAATCCTGGCCTCATTGCACACCGATGTGAGCAGCCCGGCAACCCGGCTGATTCAGATCCACCAGGATGTAAAAGCCGCCAAGGATCGCTACGCCCACATGTCCGCAGAGGAGATCGTCAACTACACCGCGCTGACCCTGGCGCCCGCGGCCTTCCACCTGCTCACCGGCATGGCCCCCAACTGGCAGACCTTCAACGTGGTGATTTCCAACATCCCCGGCCCGCGGGAAACCTGTTACTGGAACGGCGCGAGGCTCGATGGCATGTACCCGGTGTCCATCGCCATGGACCGCCTGGCTCTGAACATGACCCTGACCAGCTACGGCGACCAGGTGGAATTCGGCCTGATCGGCTGCCGCCGCACCCTGCCAAGCCTGCAGCGCATGCTCGACTATCTGGAGGATGCGCTGGCCGAACTGGAATCCGCAGCCGGCCTTTGAGCAGGCCGGTCGCTGGTCTCAGCGATCGGTCAGCCGAAACGGTGCTCCCGGTTACGCTCAGAGATCTGGTCGTTCAACGTCCAGAAGTCATAAAGCACACCGATCAGGAACAGCCCGCCGGTGAGCAGGTAGATGATGCCGGTGATCCACTTGCCCATGTACATCCGGTGGAGCCCGAACACGCCAAGAAAGGTCAGCAGCAGCCAGCCGATGCTGTAATCGACTTCGCCACTGCGGAAACGCCGGTCTGCCTCCCGGTCCATGGCCGGAATCAGGAAGAGATCGATAATCCAGCCAATAAAAAACAGCCCCAGGGTGAAGAACCAGATGGTTCCGGTGATGGGCTTGCCATAGTAGAAACGGTGCGAGCCCAGGAATCCGAAGATCCAGAGCAGGTAGCCGATCAGCTTACTATGGGTGTTTGGGCGATCTGTCATGGTGTCCGGGTCCTGTTTTGGGTCTATTCGGCCTTGGTCCCCAGCCTGACCAGTTTGGGGGCTGGCCGGGGGGAAGGAATATTTTCCCTTGGGAAAAAGCAACTCGCTTCGCTCAGACATCTTTTTCCTGGCGGGAAAATATTCCTTCCCCCCGTCCGTTAAACCATTGTGGCATAGGAAATAAAAACAAATTAAAACACTTCAATGAATTTCCCGGACGGCCCTCACCTTTGCCCAAAGGGCGTGGGGTGGGGCATTATTTTTTCGGGGAAAAAGATGTCTGAGCGCAGCGAGTTGCTTTTTACCCGAAAAAATAATGCCCCACCCTGCGACCACGCTCCAAACCAAGCGGCCCGAGCGACCTAACCACGCAAGCCAAACCTCATGGACCAACCTCAGGCGCCGGATCCGGCCCCCCTTCGCGAAACTCGCTGGCCGACTTGCCGGTCCATTTCCGGAACGCGCGGCTGAAGTTCGAGAGATCGGCGTACCCCAACTCATAGGCAATCTCGCTGACCGACTGGTTGGTGTAACGGAGCAACTGGATTGCCCGGTCTTTCAGCACCGATTCGACGATTTCGCGGTAGTTGGTATCCCGGTCCGCCAGCCGGCGCTTAAGGGTTCGGGACGAGACGCAGAAGCGTTCGGCCATGGCTTCCAGTGACGGCAACGGTCCCGGCATCATCCGGAGCATGTTCCGGATCGCCAGGACGATGTCGCCCTGTTCCTTCAGGGCCTTCTGCAGCTCGAACTCGCACTGGTCACGGGCCATTCGGGAGGCTTCGGCGTCGGCCAGGCGCATACGCACATTGAGAAGCTCCCGGGGGAACACCATCATCTCGTCTGGCTGGCCATATTCGAATCGTACCGGCAACTGGTCGGCAAACTGCCGGTACCAGGATGGCTCCGGCGCGCTCAGGCGAACCGTGACACCCGTTAATTTGCCGTCTTCCAGGGCGAAGCCGCGTTTGACGGCGTCTTCGCGATCCAATAGCTGTTCGGTCAGCAGGATCAGGGTGGCGCTCACGGTCTCCGCCAGAAAAGGATAGAGGCCGGGCACTTCGAATTCGGCGCAGAGCTTTACCAGCACCTGATCGTCCGCTTCGGACTGGTTCATACTGAGGAACGGCACCCTCAGATGCAGATATCGGCGCACGGAATCCAGGGCATCGGCGAAGGTGGGGCTGGTGAGGGCCGCGAAGCCCAGGGTACCGTGAATCGTCAGCCGCAACTCCCGGGCCAGCATGAAGCTTAGACCGTCGTTGCCGGCCATGCTCACAGCCCGCTTGGCCATGATGATGGCATCGGTGACAAACACCCGGCTGTCGTTGGACTTGAGATCGTCCGGGCTGAAGTCCAGGCCTTCATAGAGTAACCGGTCGTTATAGCCCAGTTGGCGGACCGTCTCGGCCAGAACCCGCAGGTAAGCGCCCGGCACCAGGAACAATCCCAGCATCTGCCGTTCTTTGTCCGGACCGGTTGCGCTCATTGGCATTCCTTATGGTTGGGTTGGCTGAAGCACTTCAGCTGACTCTATCAGATGCCTTCCGCCGCGACAGTGGGGCCAGGCACACCCTGCTTGCCGTCAACTTAGCCAATCAATTTCCGCTCACTGTCCCATCCTGATCGACCGCCGTCCCCTTTGCGCATTCCTGCCTGACGTTGACAGCCCCACACTGAACGACATGACATCAGCCAGAGTGAGGAGTACACAGATGCTGAGCAGCAAAACCGCCGAAAAGAAGATGGCTCCGGTCAACAGAGCCTCCAACACACCCGACAACGTCACCATCACAGCCCAGCGCATGGGTTTCGAGTTCGGTGAGCAGGTGCCCCGTTACTGGGTCGACAACAGTTACACCATCAGCCACATCATGAACGCGCTCTCGGTACTGTTTCCGCAGGGCGAGCAGTTCTTCGTGGATTCGGTAAGAGCGTTCCGGGACCAGATCTCCGATCCCAAACTGAAAGAAGAGATACGGGGATTCATTGGCCAGGAGGCCATGCACTCCCTGGAGCACATTGCCATGAACCAGCACGTTCGTGACCAGGGCATGCCGGTGGAAGAGCTCGAGAAACACCTGGAAGTGGTTCTTGGCATTACCAAAAAACTGCCCAAACGCCACCAGCTGGCCATCACCTGTGCCCTGGAGCACCTCACCGCCATGATGGCCGACATGCTGTTGGCCCGTGACGATGTGCGCCAGGACATGGATGAATCCATGCGTCCGCTTTGGGTCTGGCACGCGATTGAAGAAACCGAGCACAAGGCGGTTGCCTACGATGTGTTCCAGGCGGCGGGCGGCACCTACGCCGAAAGAACCTTTTATCTGGCGTTCAGCACAGCGGCCCTGGGTGTCATGAGCACCTATTTCACCACCCGGATGATGCTCAATGACCGCAGGAATTTCTCTTTGAAAGACACCGCCACCAGTCTATGGCGCCTTTGGGGTGTGAACGGCACCTTCTCAAGCCTCATTCCCACCTGGCTGGAGTACTTCAAACCCGGTTTCCACCCCTGGGATCACGACAACAGCGACCTGATTGCCCGTTTCAAAGAGGAAATCCAGGCGCATATTGCGCCGCAGTACCAGAAAGGGAATCGCAGGACGCTTCAGTAAATCACGGAAGCAACTCCCAGCCCTGAAGGGAAGCGGGTGGGGAGGTCTTTGTGCAGGGAAAATGATGTCTGAGCGCAGCGAGTTGCCTTTTCCCGGAAGAAAGACCTCCCCACCCGATTCCCCACTCCCAGGTCAGGCATTAGGCTCAGCAACACCAGAGCGAACGACCTCCCCCTTGCGCCAAAGCCGCCATTCACCTGGATGATAAACATCCCACTTTTCATCAGTGGTCAGCGGTTCCGTGACAATCACGCTGACAATGTCGTCAGGAGTGGTTTCCGATTCGAAATCCACGGCGACATCCGCGTCTTTGAGACGAGCGGGACCAAACGGCGCCCTTCTGGTAATGCTGGCCATTTTGGTGGTGCAATAGGTGAACAGCCAATCGCCATTGCTCAGCAGGAGATTGAAGACACCCTGACTGGCGTAGGCGCTGGAAAGCCGGACCAGGCGGTCGACGACATCGTCGGTTCCGGTATTGCGGTCACAGTGCGTTCGTAGATGGTTGAGGATATCGCAGAACAGGGCTTCGCTGTCCGTGGTGCCGACGGGCTCATAGAACCCTGGCGACGACTGGAACGCAGAGAGCTGGCCATTGTGGGCGAACACCCAGTAACGGCCCCAGAGTTCGCGCATGAAGGGGTGGGTGTTGGCCAGGCAGATCTCGCCGACATTGGCCTGGCGGATGTGGCAGATGGCCACTTCGCTTTTGATCGGGTGGGTCTGGACCACTTCGGCGATTCGGGAATTGGCGCTGGATTCGGCATCGTGGAAAGCTCGGACGCCTTTGCCTTCATAGAATGCGACACCCCAACCGTCCTTGTGAGGCCCTGTGTCACCGCCCCGGCGGGTCAGGCCGGTGAAGCTGAAACAGAGGTCGGTGGGCGTATTGGCACTCATGGCCAGCAATTCGCACATGGGGCTACATCATTCCGTTGAGGTCATCTCCCAAGAATACCGGAATTAACTGGCTTCGCCAGACAGAATCTCCAGTTGACGGGGATTGTAGCCGGCACCGGCAACCCGGTTTCGCCCCGCCCGTTTGCCACTGTACAGGCAGCGGTCCGCCACCCGGAACAGGCTTTCGGCCTGGCGGCCGTGGTCGGGCCATTGAGCAATGCCAAAGGAGGCGGTTACCCGAATGCGGGCTTCACCATAGGGCAGTTCCCGCTCGGCTATGCGTTGGCGCAGCTCGTCCATCAGCTCAAAGGCATCTGCCGGTTTCACGTCCCGCAGAATGAGGCCAAACTCTTCTCCGCCCAGGCGACCCACAAAATCGGTACTTCGCAGTCGTTCAAGCAGGCACCGGCCGATGTTCCTCAGAACGAGGTCACCGGCATCGTGGCCGAGAGTGTCGTTGACAACCTTGAAGTGGTCGATATCCATTAACACCAGGGCAAAACCCGCCCCGCTGCGCTCGCATTCGGCAATGGTGCGATTCAGTGTTTCCTGGAAATTGCTGCGATTGGCCAGGCGGGTCAGTGCATCGGTCTGGGCCATGGCCACGAGGCGCTGCTCGGCTTCTTCGCGGCGCCCCTCATACAGGTGAATGAACGCCAGCATCAGTGCACCGCACAACACCATGTTGAGCAGATCGATCATCGCGTGGGGGGTCCCGACCTGCCCCAGATAAATGTAGTAGATGGCCCCGCCAACGATCATGAAGGGCGCACTGAGGATCATGCCCTCTTTTTTGCCCAGCAAAAGGTAGGCAAGAACCGGCATCATCAGCACCCACACGAAAGCGGCCACTGATGCTTCCGGTAACAGCATGATCACCAGAAAGAACGCGAACAGGGGCACCAGATAAGCGTAAACCCACTGCTGCAAATAGGGCGTCGAGTTCAATCGCCAGACTCCGAAATACAGCAAAGCGCTGGCACAAAGCTCACCAACACCCACCCACGAGTAGCCATTGAGGAACTGCAGGCACGCAAAAACCACCAGCGCCGAGCCGGTGATGAGAAAAAGCAGCCGCATCAGTGAGCGGCGATGGTTGTCACGAAGACCGGAGCGACTCTGTTCCAGAGTGGCTCCCAGGTCCGGGTGATGGGGCGTATTCATGCTGACTCTTCCTTGGATCAGCCTTCGAGTATAGCCCTGAAAACCTGTTTGTAAAATGTACAGTGAGCCCGATTTATCGCGCCCACTGGCCGCTCACCCGTTCATCATATATAGAGGTTCTTGCGCGAGAAACGCTCCACCAGCGGCTGATAGGCCGCACCAAGCAGCCGGTTGATGGCCTCGATGCCCCAGGCGTCCGGGCCCACAAGAATACGGGATTCGTTCTTCAGTATGCCTTTGACAATCGTCTCGGCGGCCTTCTCCGGCGTGGTCATGGCCAGCTTGTCGAAGCCCTGGCGCTGGGCCGCGGCGTTTTCCGATCTACCCATCCGGGCGGAGTTGGCAATGTTGGTTTTTATGCCTCCGGGATGCACACAACTGACCGCCACCGGCTGCTTTTCCAGTTTCATTTCCTGGCGCAGGGCTTCGGTAAAACCGCGCACGGCAAATTTGGCAGCGTTGTAGGCACTTTGCTTGGGCACGCCAATCAGACCAAACACGCTTGAGATGTTCACGACATGGCCGTCTCCGGAGGCAATCAGGTGTGGCAGAAACGCGCGGGTTCCGTGGGCAACGCCCCAGAAATCAATATCCATGACCCATTTGAAGTCTTCATCGCTCATCTCCCGCACCGAGGCAGAGAGCGCAACACCAGCATTATTGATCACCAGATTGACCTGGCCGAAGTCTTTCACAACCTCCTCAGCGTGGTCGAAGATGGCATCGCGGTCCGACACATCCAGCCTGTAGGTCTTCACATCCGCGCTTTTCAGCGCTTCCGCGGTTTCCGCGAGGCCTGCCTCATTGACGTCCGACAACGCCAGCCGGCAGCCCCGATCCGCCAGCGATTTGGCGAGCGCGCGCCCGATACCCGAGCCGGCACCGGTAACAACGGCAACTTTGTTCTTCAGATTTTTCATGGTCACAGACCTCTTGTTGTAGGCTCATAAATTAAAGCAGATACTCTAACAATTGATTACCTGAGGGCTATGGCTTTAGTGAACCAGGCCACAAGGCGTTCCGGCCACCCTCTGACGCGGCACCCGGTTTCCGGTACAATCCAGTGCCGTTGGTTGGTGCATGGCATCAACCCGCCCACCTTTCCCCGAATCTGTGGATTTTCTGTATGGAATGGAGTCTTACGCATTTCTGGCTGATCCTGGCTCTGGTGTTAAGCCTGGCCGAGCTGGCATCCGGCGTTCTGCTGCTTCTTGCCCTGGGTATCGCGGCGGCGCTGACCGCACTGCTGGCATTCCTGGGCGTGCCGTTCGAGTGGCAGCTCGCCGGCATGGGCATTTTCTCTGGCATTCTGGTGCCGGTTGCCATTCGCTGGATCCGCCCACGTTTCTCGCCCCGGGGCGTGGCCTACGGCACCACCGGAACCGGCGTGGAGCAGGATCGCCACTACCGGACCCTGAAGCGGGATTTCGACGGAGCCTCCGGCATCAAGGTGAATGGTGATTTTTACCGTTTGCGTGTCAGCGACACAGGAGCCACCGACCTCCCGGAGGGAACCGAGGTCATTTTCAGACAGTTCGACGGCACCACGGCCGTCGTTCAAACGATCACACACAAGGAGCAGTAAGCATGGAATCGTTTCTTTCACCCAGTCTGATCATCAGCCTGATTGTTGTTGTTATCGGTATTTTCATCATCGCCAAAGGCCTGGTAATCGTGCGCCAGTCCGAGGTGATGGTCATTGAGCGCCTCGGTTCGTTTAACCGTATCCTCGAGAGCGGCGTTAACATCATTATTCCTTTCATTGAGCGGCCCCGACCCATCAGCATGCTTCGATACGTGCGTATGGGAGAGGACTATCATCCGGTGATGAGCGATGAGACCCGTATCGACCGGCGGGAAACCGTCATGGACTTCCCCGGCCAGCCGGTGGTGACCACAGACAACGTCACCGTCAAGATCAATGGGGCGCTCTATTACCAGATCATTGATCCTCGCCGGGCTGTTTACGAAGTCGCCAACATGAGCCAGGCGGTGGAAGTCCTCGCCAAGACCACCCTGCGGTCGGTGGTGGGCAAGATGGAGCTGGACAAGCTGTTTGAATCCCGCAGTGAGGTTAACAACGCCATCCAGGCCGAAATGGAAGAGGCGGCCTCGAAGTGGGGCGTAAAGCTCACCCGGGTGGAAGTGCAGGACATCAGCATGCCGGAGGAAGTGGAAGAGGCCATGCGCCTGCAGATGGCGGCAGAACGCAAGCGCCGGGCCACGGTCACCGAAGCCGAAGGTGAAAAATCAGCGGCCATTGCCAAGGCCCAGGGCCAGCGCGAATCGGCGATCCTCAATGCCCAGGGCGACAAGGAATCCGCCATCCTCCGTGCCCAGGGCGAGCAGGAGTCTATCAAGCTGGTACTCAACGCCATCGGCGATTCCGAAGACAACAAACAGACCGTAATCGGATACCTGCTGGGTCAGAGCTACATCAAGGTGCTGCCCAACATGGCGAAGGACGGGGAGCGGGTGTTCGTGCCCTATGAATCCTCAGCCCTGCTGGGCTCCATGGGCATGTTCCGTGAGCTCGCGGGCAGCCCCGAAGAAACGGTTCGCCAGCATCTCCAGCGCGACGGTTTGCGCGGTGGGCTGGTCGGCTCCGCCGGTAACAGCTGACCGGCCCGGCGGGCACTCAGCCCAAGAGGTTATCCAGAGGTTGCTCATAACTGGGGGCAAACACCTTCAGGAAATAGGCAACCTCTGGCAGCCCGTCCTCATCCAGCCGCTGGCGAATCTGGCGGGCGGCTGGCTCAAACTCCTTATTGCCGGCCCGGATCTCAGCCCGGCACTTGAGCCATGCCGACAGCCGGTCGGCCGCCTTGATCAGTTCTTTATCCTCCGCCGGCAGCCGGGATTCCCGGATATAGGGCGAGAAGTCCTCCCGCAGGTCCTCCGGCAGCAGCGCCAGCAATTCCGCCTCGGCCTTGTGCTCGATATCCCCGAAAGCTTCCCGCATAACCCGGGAGTGATACTTCACCGGCGTGGGCATATCACCGGTAATCACTTCCGTTGCGTCATGGTAAAGCGCTGCGGCGGCAATCCGGTCGGCGTTCACGCCACCACCGAAATGCCGGTTGCGGATAATGGCCAGGGCATGGGCCAGGGTGGCCACCTCCCAGGAATGGGTCGCGACGTTTTCCTCGATGGCGTTGCGCATCAGCCCCCAGCGTTTGATCCAGCGCAGGCGGGAAACATAAGCAAAGAAATGGCTGATTATTGCACTCATTAGTTATAGATCCATTTTGCATAAGTTAATGATCTTTTTCTTCAGGCGCCGGATCAACAGTGCTATTCTGAACGAGTATTCAATTGTTACATAGCCGGGGAGCACCGTGCCCGTTCAAGCGCCGTTCCGAAACCTTGTGGTCATTATCGTTGCCGCCACCGTGTTCGCGTTGGCGCAGGTCCATGCCGCCGAAAGGGAAATCACAGTGGGCGTCTACAACTTTCCTCCCATCGCCGGTGTCGGCCCCGACGGCAAAGCCACCGGTCTTCTCGGCGATCTGCTGGCGGAACTGGAACAGACTCACGAAGGCGTGTCATTCCCGGTATTCCACACCTCGCCCAAACGCCGGTACCTGGATTTCGATGCCGGCCTGTACGATGTTATTTTCTTCGAGAGCCCGAAGTGGGGCTGGGAAAACAAGGACGTCAGTATCAGCCGCCCCATTCTTGCCGATGAAGATCTTTACGTGGCGCTCAACAAGCCGGGCCGGGATCTCTCGTTCTTCGACGATATCCAAAAGCGCTCGATCATTGCCATGTCCGGCTACCATTACGGTTTTGCCGGGTATGAAACCGACAACGAGACCTTGCAGAAAAAATTCGACATCGAGTTTTCCGACAGCCACAGCCGCAATCTGGAACTGATCAAGGCCGACCGGCCGTCGGTTGCCGAAGTGGCGATCGTCAGCCATTCCTACCTGCAGATGCACCTGGCCACGCACCCGGAAGACTGGAACAAGCTGTTGATCTCAGACAAACCGGACCAGCGCTACCAGCTCAGCATCATTGGCCGGCAGGATGACGCCATTAGCGCCAAAGCGATGATGCAGTTGCTGGCGCCGCTGGTTGAAAACGGCCGCTACCGACTGCTCGTTGAAAAGTGGGGGCTGCGCCTGCCTCCCGGTTTTCTGACTCACTTCGACATCCCCTAGCATCCCGCCGGCGCATCAGGCGGGCGCTACCGCACATCCAGGGTAAAGGCCGTCACCACATTGCCCTCGCCGCTGACTTGCGCATTACGGGCGGGGTCCAGCAGGAATAACTGATCCTCGGGCACCTTATGGGTGGATTGCAACAGATTGCGGATGGCCACCCCCCGTGCCGCCGCCAGGTTGCCCAGCGCTTCAGGGGCCAGCTTGCGCTCACCGGAAAGGTACGCTTTCCGGGCTTCCTGCCAGGCGTCTTCCGACAGCGTCTTCTGGCCTCCCGCGGTCATTTCGTCCCGCAGCAGCGCCAGGCCGTCGGTCTGAGGATCGACACTGCCCCGAATGTTCAGCAGCAGATTGGGACGCTCCCGCAGCCCGTCCGCCAGTGCCGCGAGTTTTTCAGCTTCGCCCTGGGCCAGCTTTACACTGCCGGGCACAAAGCTCACTTTGCCCAGCTCCTCACCACTGAGGCCGGCCAGCTCCGCAATGGACCCCAGCATGGTGAACGGCGATGCGGCCGCTTTGACCAAGAGGTTCACGAATGCCCGCATCACAACCTGACCGACACTGAAATCCGGGTTGGCCAGGTTGCCACTGATCGGCAGATTGACCTCAATAACACCGCCCCGGTCCCGCAGCAGGGCCAGCCCAAGCTTGACCGGTGCATTAACCGCCTGATCACTTGGCACGGCCGATCCCAGTTCCAGCCGGTCCATCACCACCCGGTTGGAGGCATCGATGCGGGTGCCGGCAATTTTGTAGTCGAGATTCAGCCTCAGCTTGCCGCTGTCCACGCCATACCCCAGGTACCGCCCGAAATAGGGCGACAGCGCCGGCAGGGAAAGCCCTTCCATCATCAGCCGAAGATTACTGACATCCTCGGTGCCGAGGGCGCCGATGGTGCCCTCAAAATCCATGTCAGCCACGCCGTCTACCCGACCCTGAAGGGCAACCTTGCCTTCCTGGGGCGAAATATTGCTGAGGCCGGTGACGCTGCCCCTGAGCCGGTCGACCGAGGTGGTGAAGGCCGGTTCCATGGTTCTGTCGGTGTAAGCCAGCTTGCCATCCTCAATGATCAACTGGCCGATCCTGAAAATAAACTCGGGAGCGGCATCACCGCCCTGCTGCGAGGCGTTGTCCGCCGAAGCCTGGCCACCAGCCGAGTCCCGGACAATCCGCTCCAGGTTGTGGACACTGTTGGCATAGCGAATCACGTTGACCATCGGATCGGTAAGCGTCACCGTGCCAATCTCCAGGCGGGCCGGGTAGACGTTGTATTCGATGGGGGCCAGACGCAGCGTTTGCCAGGAAACCAGCGGTTCAGAACTGCCCGGCAGCCCGACATCAAGCCCGGCCACTTCCGCCGTGCCGCTAAAGGTGCCGGTCAGCGGTTCCTTCTGCCCATCCAGATCAAGATTGCCGTCGACACCGAGGCTGCCGCCGGTGATGGCAAGGTTGGCACCCTCCTGCAGGTAGGGCTCAAAGGCCGCCAGCTTCACCCCGGAACCGGAAATGGCCGCCTCCAGTGTAAACGGTGCCGGCGTTGCCTGGCCGGTCAGGGACAGGGTGCCGCCGCTGGCCAGGGTACCGGAGATTTCGTAGCTGACCGGCTCATCCAACTGGTGACTGAGCCTGCCTGTTGAGACCGACAACTGTTCGAGGGCAATTTCCACTGCGGTCTCCGGCTGCCGATCCTGCCAGAGCACCCGACCGTCGGTCAGAGTCACACCGGCCACCGACCAACGGAACGGCTGACCGGAGCCTGCCGACCCAGAATCGGGCTCCTTCTTCCCCGGGTCGGCGGCGAACGGTGCCAGCCAGTCAATCTGCCCGGTTTCACTGCGCGCCAGGGCCAGATCCAGATTCGCCAGCGAGACCTGGCCCACACGGATTTCCCGCGTATTCAGGTCGAACCCGATCGCATCAACGGACAGGGTGCCACTCGTCAACCGGGCCTGCTCACTCTGCTGGTCCAGGGCAACGGCGAGGTCTTGCAGAACCACCTCGCCATTGCGGGTTTCCAGATAGAAGGCCTCGCCGGCCTGCATTTCGTAATCCGAACTGACCGTGATGCTGCCGCCGCGCAGGTCGTAGGGGAAGTAGGGCGCCAGGAAATGGCCGAGGGTTTCATAGCCCACCGAGGAAATTTTCAGCGAACCATTGGAATAGAACGGCGTCACGCTCAGGTCGCCCTGCCACTCAATGCTGGCCTCGCCGCCCAGGGAGGCACTGAGGACGTAGTCACTGTTCTGGCCTTCCCGGCGCCAGGTGGCGAGATCATTCAGGGTCAGGTTCAGCGGCGTAAACCGGAACTCCGCCATCTCCGGTGTGCTGAAGTCCCGGAACAGCAACTCGCCGCCGGTGACCGCGATCTGGCCGAAATAGAGCCGGGGCAGTTCCGCGTTGTTTTCGGAGGTCGCCGCCTCTGGCTGGGCCGGCGCGGGGTTGGCCTTCTGCCAGTCCCGGGCGAAATTGACGCTGTAATTCTCCAGCAGATCAACCCGGATAAAGGGGTCTTCCAGCCGAATGGTTTCAAAACCGGCAATGCCCCGGATCAGCTGGAAGAAATTCATATTTACCAGCAGGCGATCGAAACCGACAACAGGCTCACCGCTGCTGTCCTCGGCTGAGAGCCCGAGGGCCTCGATGCTCAGGGCGAATGGGTTGGCACTGATGTCCGTTACCTGTGCCTGCCAGCCCAGGCGCTGCTTCAGCTGTTCCGGCACCTCACGCTCCAGCCACCAGGGCAAGAGCAGAAAACCTGCAAGGGCGTAGAGAACCAGAAGAACCAGGAATCCGACCAGCAGATTCCTGGAAATACGACTGCGTTGACGGCTCTGGGCCACGGACATCTCCTCATAAGCGGCGGAATCCAGGGGCAATCTTGCCCACCTGCCTGCTGACAAGGATAGTCGGCCCGGGGCCGGTTTGTCAGCTCCCGAGGGTCTGGCCGGGCAATACCAGCTCCGGACTCACCGTCATACCAGCGAACCGGCCTATCTCATTGAGGTCCGCAGGCACCATGGCCGCCCGAATCAGCTTGCGCGTCGAGTTCCCCGACACCGGGAAAGCGGACTGGCCGGCACGCCAGGTTACCGGCATGGCCTCGGTACCGATTCGTTGGTCGATCTGGCGCAGGCGTTTGTACATGAAGGCGTGGCGCGCATCCTTATGGTCCGGCACCAGGGCAAAGAAACCACTGGCTGAGTAGCGGGACAGAAAAACGCCCTCGGACAGATGGTCCCTGAGCGACTGGCTGATCTCGTTGACGACAGCATTGAGCGACTCGGTGCCCATGCTGGTTGAGAGCTCCCGGAAATTGGCGACGTCCAGGTAGATCAGCGCAAACGGGTGCTGGCGGGCACCCTCGCGGGCCAGTACCTCCAGCAGTCGCTGCTCGAGGGCAGAGCGGTTGGGCAGGCCGGTTACAGCATCCACGAACGCCAGCTCGGCAACGCGCCGGTCTTCCTGAGTCCGGCGCTCCGCCAGCTCGCGCCTGTGCCCGATATCCAGCACAGTCACCACCAGGGCAACGGCAAGCAAGGCAATACAGAACACCGCCAGCGGAATGCCCATCCACTCACCACGCAGACCGTTGTCCGCCGCGGGCACCGCGCTCTCGGGGAAGGTCATTGCCAACATCCCGGTGTAGTGCATGCCACAGATCGCGGCGGCCATGGCCATCGCCGCGACAAACTGGACGGCCAGGGCGCTGGCGCCTTCCATTTTCTGAAGCTTCCGGCACAGCGCCAGAGCCGAGCCGGAGGCAGCCACGGCAATGCCGACCGAAAGTGCCAGCAGCCCGAGGTTGAATTCCGGCGGCGCGGACATCCGCATGGCGTACATGCCCAGATAGTGCATCACTACGATGCCGCCGGCCATCGCGAGCGTCGCGCTGACGAAAAGGCCCTTGCCGAGCTGCGGCCGGCCAATGATGTGCAGCGCCAGGCCCGAGGCGGTAACGGCGGCAAGCCAGGACGCCGCCGTCATCAGGGTGTCGAAGGTCATGGGTACAGCCATGGGCATGGCCCGCATACCCACGAAGTGCATGGTCCAGACACCGGTTCCCATCAGCAGGCCACCAGCCACCAGCCAGCGCTGTCGCTCAGCGCCCGCGGTGCTGGTCAGCCGGGCTCCGAAGTACAGAGCAGCGTAGGCAGCCAGAACGGCAACGAGAAACGACGCAATCACGAGGGGCAGATCGTATTCGGTCATCATCTTACTCAACTCTTTTTTTGTGGGGGTGAAACAGCAAGCCAGGCAACCTTCGAACGGCTGCCCATTGGTAAAGCAGAAGTTGATACGAGCCGGCTGTGAACCGGGTCTCAGTTTATTGTTGGATTTATGTAAACGGGTACGACACAAAGAGCGCTGACAGCCGCCCCTGAACCCGATATGCTCAGCAGTCGTATTTATCCCGTGGCATCAATGCGCGAGCGAGAGGATGGTTTATGGACATCGGTGATATGCGTCGTGATTTCGAGAGCGAAGGCCTCGATCGCGATGCACTGGATGACAACCCGGTCAGGCAGTTCCAGACCTGGTTCGAGGATGCCCGGGAGGCCGGCATTCTGGAGCCCAACGCCATGTCCCTGGCGACAACCGGCCGCGATGGCATGCCCGACCTGCGGACGGTGTTGCTGAAGTATTTCGATCAGCATGGCTTCGTGTTCTATACCAACTACGGCAGCCGAAAGGCCCGGGAGATGGAAGAAAACCCCAGGGCCGCCCTGCTGTTTCCCTGGCTCGGCCTGAACCGCCAGGTCAGGATCCAGGGTACGGTGGAAAAGGTCAGCAAGGCGGAGTCGCTGCGCTACTTCGCGTCCCGGCCCAGGGGCAGCCAGATTGGCGCCTGGGTGTCCGAACAGAGCAAGGCCATCACCTCCCGGGGCCTGCTCGAACAGAAAGTAGCCGAGATCAAGCGCAAGTTCAGCGATGGTGACGTGCCCCTGCCCAGCTTCTGGGGCGGCTACCGGGTGGTTCCCGAGCGCATTGAATTCTGGCAGGGCCGGCCAAGCCGGCTTCACGACCGCTTCGAATATGTAAGGGAAGGCGATGGCTGGCACATCCAACGGCTCCAACCCTGACCCTCGACCGGAAGTCTGGCTGTGCCACCAGACTGTTGGCCCCGAGGTAACGCCGCCCGGCTGGCTGACGGACTACGAGCGGCAGACCGTCGGCAAATTCAGTGGCCCCCGTGAGCGGGAATACCTGGCCAGCCGCTGGCTGATTCGCCAGGCTATTGGCAAATCCTCCGGCCTGCCGCCGGATCAGTGCCGCCCGGTGAATGGCCGCCCGGTCGCGTCCCATCACCCCGACGGCTTCATGCTGTCGCTCAGCCACAGCCACGGCCTGTCCGCCTGCGGCACCCGGGCCGGCTCCCCCCTTGGCCTGGATCTGGAGCCCTGCCAGCGGCATCCGCAGTGGGAAAAAGTGGCCCGCCGATGGTTCTCTCCCGTGGAACAGGAATGGCTGTTCCGGGAAGGCGACACCAACACCTTCCTGAAGGTCTGGACCCTGAAAGAAGCCTGGCTGAAAGCCACCGGTCGGGGCATTGCCGGCAACCTGCAGACTCTGGAAGTGCGCAAGAATTTCGAAATCTACGGTGACCGGCCCGAAGCCGACTGGCAGGCGGCCTGCTGCTACATCGAAGGCTACCTGGTAACGGTGGTGTTTCGCGGAAGCCGGCCGCAGTGGCCGGAAATTACCCTGCTGGAGCCACCGCCCGGGGATTTCACCCTGGTGGATGCGGTGTCGATGGAGGCTTCCTGGGAGCCACTGTTCCAGCGTACCATTCGCCCGAAAGCCTGATACTTCGAACACGGGAAAGCAGGAAAGGCCACTACCATGGAAACCCCCGAACGCTGCCCCTGGTGCGGCAACGACCCGCTCTATGTGCACTATCACGACACCGTGTGGGGCCGCCCCGAATACGACACCCTCGCCCTGTTCGAAAAGCTCTGCCTGGACGGCCAGCAGGCCGGGCTGAGCTGGATCACCATCCTGCGCAAGCAGGAGAGTTACCGGGCGGCCTACGATCACTTCGATCCGGAAAAGATCGTGCACTACGATGACGCCCGGGTGAAACAATTGCTGGCAGACCCGGGTATTATCCGCAACCGCCTGAAGGTGCGGTCCATTATCAAGAATGCCCGCGCTTACCTGGAGTTGCAGGATAAAGGCATCGGCTTCAGCGATTTTCTCTGATCTTTTGTCGAAAACCAGCCGAAGCAGAATCGCTGGCGCGCCCTGGCGGAGGTGCCCACCGCCACGCCGGAATCCGAGGCCATGTCCCGGGCCCTGAAGCGTTCCGGCTTTACTTTTGTCGGCCCGACCATTGTCTACGCCTTCATGCAGGCCACCGGCATGGTGAATGACCACCTGGTGCAGTGCCCCCAGCACCGGCAGTGCTATTTACTGAGCCAATGATCTTAATAGCCTGAGAGGTCGTAAGTTCTGGGGTGTTTCAAACCCCGGAGCTTCACCGTGAGAATCACCCTCGACGAACTCAGACGCACGCAGGATGCTGTCATTGATCTGCTTGAGATCCTGTCCCTTGAAGGCCAGCACTACATGGCCCGCCTGAGCATCGATGGCCAATTGTTTCTGCTGTCCGACAAGAGCGGAAGCACCAGCCTGTTCCGCAGCGCCTGGCAGATTCAGGACACCCTTGCTGCCTTTGCCATCCGGGAAACCCAGGTGGTGCACGCCTCGGCCTATCACGAAATGGTGGGCATGGCGCCGGCACAGATCGAGCCTTTGCGGATCCGGGTTCAGAGGCAGAAAACGTGATTGCGGTTGCACGACTGGCCATACTGGTTGGCGTTGCCGGCCTCATCCCCTTTATCGCGCTGATCACCGGGCTGTTTGTCATGCCACAGCACAGCGTTGCGCTGATCAGTTACTTCTATCTCTACAGCGCCGGCATCCTGGCGTTCATGGCAGGGGTGTACTGGCCCATTGCCATGCAACTGGATAACTGCTGCTACCCGGTATCCCCGCTGATCACCATGCTGCTGAGCCAGGTGTTCTTCGTGGCTGCCGGAATCGGCCTGTTGCTGCCGACGTCCGGGCAGATCCTGCTCTATACCCTGGCTTATCTGGCACTGTACCTGGTGGATGCACGGTGGATGCGGGTGTACTGGCCGGTGTGGTATCTGCGGCTGCGGTTGCTGCTGACCTCGGTGGTGCTGGTGTGCCAGCTGTCGGCGGCGGCCTGGTTCTTCCTTCTCCCGGCGCCTTGACAACCGGCGTACGCCGGCCGGCCAGGGCCTGATCAACGATCAGGCTCCGAAGGCGTCCTCCCGGGTCTCGAACCGGGTCTGCAATTTCCGCAACGCTGTCTTCTCAATCTGCCGCACTCGCTCCCGGCTGATGCCCAGATCGTCGGAAATCACCTGCAGGGTTTCCGGCTCCGGAAGCCCGAGACCGTAGCGCCGGGACAGTATGTCCTTTTCCCGGTCGGTCAGCTCACCGAGCATGGATTTCAAGGCCCGGACACGGTCCCGGTCGAACATCGGATGGTCCGGCTCCATCTGGTTCGCCGCCCCAAGGCTGTCTCCAAGGGTTATCGAACCGTCCTCTACCAGAGGCACATCGGTAGACAGCTCTCTTGCCGCCATAGCCCTGAGCTCGCCGATCCTCGACGGACTGGCTTCCATCTCACGGGCCAGTTCGGATTGAGAGGGGGTTCGCCCCAGATTCTGATGCATCCTCAAAGACACCTTGTGAAGCTGGCGGATTTCGTCCACCACATTCTCTGGTGTGTGCACCAGGCGAGTCCCGCGTTGCAGACAGCGTTTCACTTCCTCACTGATCCACCAGTAGGCGTAGGTTGAAAACCGAAAGCCTTTGGTCGGATCAAACCGCTCCGCGGCCTTGATCAGGCCGACGTTGGCATCCTGGATGAGATCGGACATGGCAATGCCATGCTGGCCGTACCGGCGCGCAATGTGCACTGCCAGCCGGAGATTGCTCTGGATCAGCTTGCGGCGACACGCCGTGGCCAGGTGGAACGCCCGTCGACACCGGGAAGAAAAGGCACAGGCATCCCCCAGGCTGCCGATCACTTCCCGGAAGGTTTGCGGAGTCGCCCCCGGCAATGCCAGCTCGGTACTGATGATTCGGTAGCACAGTGCCAGTTTACGGGAGAGGCGGCGTTCCGCCCCGTCCGTCAGAAGTTCATACCGGGACGCATCCCTGAAGTACAGCCCGACCAGGGAATCCCTTTCACCATCGTTGGGCGTTGTCGGAGACGGTCCCAGCCTGTCGGTTTTACGCATGGCTCGGGTACCGGTCAGAATTTAAAGAGAATACGACATCGGAAAGCCGATGGATTCACCGGGGACAGGTAGGGGAAACCCACAGGCGACGCAACCGTCTCGCCCGTGGGGACTGCAGCCTTGGCTATCGCCGGTCAGGCGGCAACAATGGCGTACTCGTGGTTATGGGGCTCGATCAGAACACCGTGCAGGGCCACGATGGCCTTCTCGTAATCGTCCTCATCCACCACAAACTGGATGTCCACCTGGCGCATGCACTGGTGCAGGGCCAGAACGCTGATTTCCTCATCGGCCAGCGACTTCACCGAACGGGCCAGAATGCCCGGCACTTTCATGTCGCTGCCAATGGCCGACACCACCGCGACCTTGCGGGTGTTGATCTCGGCGTTGGGGAATTCGTCCTTCAGTGCCTTGACCACCCGCTTGACGTGCTTCAGCGTGCTGCCCACGTAATGGGTGATGGTGTTGGCGTTGGTGTCCTTGGACATGAAACGCACCTTGAACCGGCTCAGTACGTCCAGTATCCGACGGTCCGACCCCGGCTCGCCCTGCATGTCCTGATCGAACACTTCAATGGCAAAGACGCCCTTGGCACCGGCAATGATCTCAACCTGAGGCTTCTCGCTGACATAGTCGCCGGTAATCAGGGTACCGGTGTGCTCCGGCTCGAAGGTGTTCATCACCCGCAGCGGGATTTCGTTCTGGCGCAGGCCCTTGCCGGCACGGGGGTGGATCGCCTCCATGCCCAGGTTGGCCAACTGATCGGCCACGTCGTAATTGGTGCGGCCCAGGGGGACCACCTTTTCCGCGCCCACAATGTTGGGATCGGCGGAGCTCAAGTGATATTCCTTATGAATGATCGCTTCCCGCGCCTCGGTGATCACCGCCACCCGGCTGAAGGTCATCTCGCTGTAGCCGCGGTCGAAGGTGCGCATCAGGCCTTCCTTGCACTGGGCGTAACCGGTCACGATCGGTAGTTCACGGCTCAGATCCACGGCATCGAAGGCCTGCTTGAGCTTCTCATCCAGCGGCAGCAGCTCGTGATCACGCCAGCCGGTCAAGTCCACGAAGCGGGCGTTGATGCCTTCCTGCTGAAGCTTCAGGGCGGTATTGAACGCACTGTGGGCCTCACCAATGCCGGCCAGCATTTCCCGCACCGTGAGCAGATGCTCTTCCAACTGGAACTGGCCGTACGAGCACAGACGCTGCAGGTCGATCAGGCAGCCCCGAACGCCTTCCACACGGTCGGTGATGAACTGGTCCGCCTGCTGCTTGAGCATCGGATCCTCGAACAACTCGCCGTTGATGTCGGTCAGAAACTTCACCAGCTTGGTGAGATCGTCACCCCAGGCCCAGTCCGATTCGGAATCCGCGAACAGGGCGTAGACACCCGGCTCGCCGGTTTTCTTGTGTTCCAGCAGCTCGTTGGTCACGCCGCCATAGGCAGACACCACGTAAATGCGCTGGTACAGCTCGTCCTTGCTACGATTCCCGATAATAATGTTATCGCGGACGGCCTCGTAGTTACTCATTGACGTACCGCCGATCTTTTCAACGGTATGTAGTTGGCTGGTCATAATTTTGCCTTCGCTATCCTGCAGCATGAATGTCCGGAGGTGCGGGCGCCTTACGACGCCTCGCTGAGCCCTTCCTGCATGATTTCGTCCACACTCTTCGCCAGCAGGGCTGCCCCTTTCTTCAGGTCGTCCTCGCTGGTGGTCAGCGGCATCAGGCACTTGATGACTTCATCATTCGGACCACTGGTCTCGATGATCAGGCCGTGCTCGAAAGCACGCTTGGTAATCGGGCCTGTCACATCCGCGTGGGTTGCTTCGATTCCACGCATCAAACCGCGCCCCTTCATTTTGAACTCACCGGGGTACTTGTCGCAAATCGCCTGCAGGGCATCGCCCAGGACCTTGGTCTTGGCCTTCACGTCGTTGGCGAACGCGTCATCTTTCCAGTAGGTCTCCACGGCGGTGCGGGCGGTGATAAACGCCATGTTGTTACCACGGAAAGTCCCGTTGTGCTCGCCCGGATCCCAGACATCCAGCTCCGGCCTGAACAGCACCAGGGCCATGGGCAGGCCGTAGCCACTGAGGGACTTGGAAACAGTCACGATGTCCGGCTTGATGCCGGCAAATTCGAAGCTGAAGAACTCACCGGTGCGACCGTTACCGGCCTGGATATCGTCCAGGATCAGCAGGATATCGTGTTTTTTGCACAGCTCGGACAACCCCTTTAGCCATTCCGCGCGGCAGGCATTCAGGCCGCCTTCGCCCTGGACCGCCTCCACGATCACCGCCGCCGGCAGTTCAAAGCCGGAAGAACCATCGCTGAGCAGCTTGTCCATGATGGCCAGGCTGTCTACATCGTCACCCAGGTAGCCGTCGTAGAACATGAAGTCGACATTGCCCAGCGGCGTTCCGACACCGCCCCGGTGGTGCTTGTTACCGGTGGTGGCAACCGCACCCATGGTAACGCCGTGGAAACCGTTGGTGAACGAGATGATGCCGCTGCGGCCTTTCACCTTGCGGGCCAGCTTCAGGGCCGCTTCCACGCAGTTAGTGCCGGTGGGGCCGGTAAACTGCATTTTGTAGTCCAGACCACGCGGGTCGAGGATGTACTTCTTGTAGGACTCCATAAAGTCGTGCTTGGCCGTGGTAAACATATCCAGGCCCTGGCTTACGCCATCGGCCTGAATGTACTCAAGCAGAGCTTCTTTCAGGATGTCGTTGTTGTGGCCGTAATTCAGGGAACCGGCACCCGCCAGGAAATCCAGGTATTCCTTACCATCTTCGGTGTACAGGTGCGCGTTCTTGGCGCGGTTGAAGATGACCGGAAACGCACGGCTGTATACACGTACTTCGGATTCAGTCGACTTGAAAATTTCCATCGTCTTGCCTCTTAGCATGTCAGGTTCGAGGTAGATGCGCGGGGGGCTTTATCAAACGGATGCAGGTGTCGTTGCGATAGGCCCGCCGTGCGTTGGTTAAAGCCTGATGGCGGACCTACCTCAGTGGTCCACCGGCTAATCCAGATCACAGCTTTACAGTCGTTCCCAGCTCCATTGGCCCGTGACAGGGCCGATCATGAAACGGGACGCTCAGGCTGGCTTCGTGAAGGGCCCGATGCGCAGCAGAAACTCGGAATCGTGCTGCCCGCCAAAGTGGGTCTCTTTCTCGAAGTGCTCGTGGTAGGTGAGCTCGGCTCCCATATCACGGGCGAAGGAACGGAACAGTGCCCAGGAAGCTTCGTTGTCTTCCGTGATGGTGGTCTCCATGTGGGTGACCTTACTGCATGCATCACGGCCAACGATTTCTTTCAGCATCCGCTTGGCAAGGCCCTGGCCACGACCTTTCTCGTGAACCGCCACCTGCCAGACAAACACGGTCTCGGGCTGTTGGGGAGGGATGTATCCGGAGATAAAGCCGACCAGATCGCCTTCCTTCTCCGCGGCCACACCGGTTTCGGCAAAGTGGCTGCACTGCAACAGGTTGCAGTAGATCGAGTTGGGGTCCAGTGGCGGGCATTCAGCCACCAGCTGGTGGAGCCTGAAGCCATCATCCTTCACCGGTGTGCGAAGCGTGATGGCGGTAGTATTCGATCCTTCTGAGGTCATAACGTGATCAATTCGTCGCAAAAGTTAGTGTTGAATTATATAGACCACAAAATATATTTCAAGCGCGGGTCAAAAACTGTCCGATGCCCGGCTCCGGCTTACCCTTTCAGAATAGACCGGATCGAATCATTCGCCAGTGACAAATTGGTTAAGATGCGGGAGGGAAAATCACGTCTTCGGCCCGAAGAGACGTGCCGTGTAGCATCCGGTGCCGGTAGGACACTGCCGCCGGCGAGCCCGCCGGCCAGAGCCGGTCAAACTCGGGCAACCAGGCCTCCAGTGAGTAGTCCACCGGCAGCAGGGACACATGCAGGCCCTGGCGCTCAAGGCCGGCAACCGGCTCAGCCACCGGGCTGGAAAGCGCGATCCGGGTGATCAGGCCCCGGGGATCGGATTGCAGGTTCGCCATGCCGGCCGATCCGTTATTGGCCACCACCCGGCGTTTTCCATCCACCAGCCCCGACCAGAGCACTGGCAGGCAGGTATGGGTCGAGGCGATCACATCGGCACCGGACGCCAGGAACCATTCCGAGAGCCTGTCGTCGTTGCCCCCGCTGAACGATTCGTAGGCCAGGCCCCAGCCAGCCAGGGACTCCGGATCGCCATGCAGCACCAAAACCTTTAGGCCTCCAAACATAAGGCAGCGATACCTCGGCAGCAGGGACAACCGCTTCTGGATATCCGGGTGGTCGCCGGCAATGGCCTGCAGCCGCTCCATGATGCGATTGGAACGCGCCACCACACCGTGATCCACGAAGTCCGGATAGGCGCAACCACAACCGGCACCCGGGCTTGGGTTGGCCAACTCGAAATCCACATTGCCCAGACTGACGGTATGATCCAGAACCCGGTTGTTGATGCTCCGGAACAGGCTGTCACTGGCGTTGAACCAGTTGAAGTCGCCATTGAACACCAGCCTTACCCGGTGCCCCTGGCGCTCCTCCGCCAGCGCCATCTGCTCGATTTCATCCAGCGCCCAGGGGTTCCCGTACAGCCCGCCGATGATATAGAGCACATCCTCGGAGACCTGGCGGGGCTCCTCACACAGTACAGCGGGGGAGTATCGATACGCCAGCGGGCAACTGCGTCCTTCGGTCATGACCTCAGGCCTCACCCGCCGCCAGAGAACGCCGCTTCAGGCGCCGAAGCACCAACGGAACGAAGAATCCGGCCGTGCAGACAAGAAAGCCATAGGCATTCACGCCCAGCAGCATGGCGTACTTGCCATCGCCAATGGCCCAACTGGCCGGGATCAGCCCCACCGCCAGCAGAACCCCCAGCCCCAGGCCGGTCCAGAAACTCAGGTGAAAACTCCAGGGCGACCATTTGGTGAAACCGTAAAACAGGAACACCGGCGCCAGCCCCATCACCATGGTGCCGGAAATGGTGGTGGCCTTGAGAATATCGGTGCCGGCAAACATAGGCAGGTTACCGGCAAAGGCAAAGATGACCATCACCACCGCCCCCACCCGCATGCTTGGCAGCTTGTCCGACGCACGCCGGGCCAGCCGGGGCAGATCCACCGCCAGGGATTTCGCCAGGGAGGTAAAGGTGGAATCCAGGGTGGAACCTGCCGATGTCATCATCACTACACTCATAAAGAACAAGGCCGCCAGCCCCAGGGACTGGCCCACGGCCGCCGGGGCATTGCCCATGGCGTCAATGCCGTTCAGCCGGGCATGAACCCCCACCAGGCTGAAGATAAACACCGCCACAAAGCCCAACAGCCCGGCCACTACAAAACTCTTCAGCATGGTCTTTTCCTTGTTCACAAAACCCCGGTCGGTCAGCACCGGATCATGAAACGGGTAGCTGAACATCTGCAGCAAGGCCACCAGCAGCAGGTCAAAACCGGCATCGAGCCGGAACTCGCCGTTGCTCAGCAGCGCACTGGAGTCGTTGGCCGGAATAATCAGGAACAGCACGGCTCCGACGAAGAACACGAACACAAACGCCTGAATCACGTCGGTAAAAATCGATGACCGCAACCCGCCCTTCAGACTGTATGCCAGGGTAAACACCGTAAATACCATCGCCGCCGTGTAATACTGCCACTGGCCCGGCAAGCCGAAATAGCCACCGACCACCGCGGTGTTGCTCCAGACTTCATTATAGAGCCGGATCAGAATCGCTGCCGCAAACGCCAGCGCTGCAAACCGCCCGAACCGGGAGGTCAGAAAATCCTGCAGACTCCGGGCGCCAGTCTGGGTCCGGATCAGATAGATGATATAGCCAGCCACAGGAATCGACAGCCAGTAACTGGCGTAAGCCAACCCGCCGGTGACGCCATATGCGGCACCCAGATTGGCCGCATTGGTCACCGACTTGGCAAAGATCCAGCTGATAAAAATACTCGCCGTCAGCGACCACTGGCCCACCGGGTTACCCTGATCATCCGCGCCCTTATAGAACGAATTCGCGTTCTTGCTCTTCGGCGACAGCACGTACATCACCACGCCGTAGACCAGCAGAAATCCCCAAAACAGGGAGGCCTCTGTGAAGTTCATGTTCTCGTACCTTGTTCTTTGTGCTTTATTCCGGGGCTTTTCCCGGGGTTTCTGATTTAGTGCTTTTCGGGGCAGGCCGGTAGGGCGTCCAAAAAAACGCCCGTGAACCCATCCATGGGGGGCTTGGTCGCGCCGTCCTTGGCGCTCCACATTTTTTGAACGCCCTACCGGCCTGCCCCTTGTTCAACTTCCGTTCTGGCTTCCCCGGCGAAGGAGTTAGCCATCAGCCATCCCCTTGCCTCGCTTAATCACTTTTCTGATTCTGTATTTCCTTCCCACTCAGCAACCGAATAGCAAAGTCACATCCGCGGTCTGGGTGGTGAGGTTATTTTCCCGCCAGGAAAAAGATGTCTGAGCGAAGCGAGTTGTTTTTCCCAAGGGGAAATAACCTCACCACCCAGGCCGCCAATGACCAGCCACCAGTCCTGAGCGACCCAACACCAAAGTTAAGCAGGCGCCGAACAACTAGCCCCAAACCGGTAACAGGAAAAACACCGATGGTGCCGCAACATAATGCGCTCATCCATACTCTCGGCCAGCGTCCCGCCCAAGTCATACTGCGGATCATCATCCACCAGCGTGCAGGCATACACCCGAACCCGGTCGCCCTTCTTCACCAGCATCCGGGTATACGTACACATAAAGTGAGAACGCGCCTCCTTGGTCGGATACTTCTCCATACAGGTCTCGGTAATCTCCGGGCTGCCATCTTCCGACCCGGGTGTGCCCAGATCCGGGAAAGCCGTAAACGCCAGGTTCTCCGGAATGCTCCACGCCCGGAAGATGTCACGGAAGGCCGCCTCCACATCGGCAGGGATTTCCTCGGGATCGGTCTGCCGGGCAATGGACACCTTGAAGCCCTGTTCGATCAGCCAGCGAATGCCCTGCAAAGCCTCATCGAAGCTGCCTTCACCGCGTTCCTTGTCATGCCGCGCCCGATCGGGGAAATCCAGGCTGACCCGGAAATGGATCGGGTAGGGGTTGTCCAGCAACGGCAGCACCTGATGCTGGCGCTTGTGCAGCGGCTCGGTGGCGTTGGTGAGCACAAAACAGGGCCGGTGCTGGCTGGCGTAATCCAGGATGTTGACGAAATCCCGGATCACAAACGGCTCGCCGCCGGTGAAGGAAAACTGTTCCACGCCCATGTCGATGGCTTCGTGGAGGAACGGCTTTACGTCGCTGAGCTTCATGCCTGGAATGCGGCCATCGCCGGGGTGCGAGCCTTCCAGGCAGAAGGGGCAGGCGAGGTTGCAGGCGGTGCCGGTATGGATCCACAGCTCTTTCAGCTTGTCCGCATCGATGTAACCCCGGGGAGCACCATTGCGGGTGTGGGTCCAGCTGTCGAACGCCCGGGGTTCCAGGACTTCCACGGCCGGAATGCGCTTTTTTCGGGCGGTCGGGGTTTCAGTCAGGGGCATAGAGGCTCCTTGGTGTTTTCGTGTCTTTGCCGCGGCGCCAGCCGTGCAGCTTCTCCAGCAACTTCAGGATGCCCTGGGGGGCATGGGCGCGTTTCCATTCGCCGGCAGCGTATTTGGCGGACTCGTTCCAGGTCGGGTACGGGTGGATGGTACCCAGAATCTTGTTCAGGCCCAGGCCATGCTTCATCGCCAGGGTGAATTCCGCGAGGATGTCCGCTGCATGCGAACCAACCACAACCGCCCCAAGGATCTTGTCCTTGCCCGGCGGCGTGAGTACCTTGATAAAACCCTGGTCCTCGCTGTCAGCAATCGCCCGGTCCAGGTCATCCAGACCATACCGGGTGAGCTCGTAGGCGACGCCCTGCTCTCTCGCTTCAGCTTCACTGAGCCCGACCCGGGCCACTTCCGGTGACGTGAAGGTCACCCAGGGCATTACCCGGTAATCCACCTTGAAGCGTTTGAACTGCCCGAACAGGCCGTTTACCGCCGCGTACCAGGCCTGATGGGAGGCCGCGTGGGTAAACTGGTACGGCCCCGCCACATCGCCACAGGCAAACAGGTTCGGGTAGCGCAGGCTCATGTCCTCATTGACCGCGACCGTACCGTTGGGCAGGGTCTCCAGACCAATCCGCTCCAGGTTCAGGCCGGCGGTGTTTGCCACCCGCCCGACGGCCACCAGGACCTGATCGAAGGCAATACGCGCCCGTTCGCCCTGATGGTCGCAGTAGGCAACCTTCTCACCTTCCTCCATACGGAACTCCACCGCAGAATGGCTCAACCGGACATCCACGCCATCGGCCTGGAACTGCTTGAGTACCAGCTCGGAGACATCGACATCCTCCTTGGCCAGCAGGCGCTCGCCCATTTCCACCTGGGTGACCTTGCTGCCCAGCCGGGCGAAGGCATGGGCGAGCTCGGAACCGATCGGGCCGCCGCCCAGCACCAGCAGACGCTCCGGCTGCTCCCGCAGCTCCCACAGGTTATCGGACGTCAGCGGTTGCATGTCTTTCAGGCCGGGAATCGGGGGTACCGCCGGTTTGCCGCCGGTGGCAACAACGATGCTGCGGGCGGTGAGGCGTTCGATGCGGCCATCATTATGTCTGACCTCAAGTTCCCAGGGCGAAACGAAGCTGGCTTCGCCGGCAATGCAGTCCACACCCAGTTTGCAGTAACGCTCCGGGGAATCGTGGGGCTCCACTTTCGCAATGACAGCCCTGACCCGATCCATGATAGTTTTGAACGAACCTCTGACCGGCACCGACTCCAGCCCGTAACGGTTGGCATGGCGCAGAGTATCCGCGGCTTTGGCACTGCGGATCAGCGCCTTGGAGGGCACGCAGCCGGTGTTCAGGCAATCGCCACCCATCTTGTGCTTTTCGATCAGCGCTACCTTGGCTTTCACGGCGGCGGCAATATAGGCCGAGACCAGACCGGCTGAGCCACCGCCGATCACCAGCAGGTTGTAGTCAAAGTGCTCCGGCTTCTGCCAGCCGGCATACACTTTGCGGCGACGGATAAAACCGACCACGAACCTGGCAATAAGCGGGAACAGGCCCAGCAAGGCGAGGGAAAGCAGCAGATCGGCAGAGACAATGTCACCGGTGGACTGGATCTGCCCGAGCTGGGTGCCCGCATTCACGTACACAAAAGTTCCGGGCAGCATGGCCACCCAGCTCACCAGCGCATAGGTGCGCAACTTCATTGACGTCAGGCCCATGGCCAGGTTGATCACGAAGAAGGGAAAGATCGGCACCAGGCGCAGGGTTGCAAGGTAGAACGCGCCGTCTTTTTCAATGCCCCGGTCCATTTTCGCCACCGCCCCGGCATAGCGCCGGCGCAGGGTATCGCGCATCAGGAACCGGGCCACCAGAAACGCCAGGGAGGCACCGAGGGTGGAGGCAACCGACACCGCCGCCAGGCCATAAAGATTGCCGAAAAAAGCCCCGCCGGCGAGGGTCATGATGGTCGCGCCGGGCAGTGACAGCGCGGTGACCACCACATAGATCGCCACAAAACCGAGCACCGCCAGCACCAGGTTCCGGCCGATCCAGTCTTCCAGAAGCTGCTGATTATCCTGCAGATTCTGCAAGGTCAGCAGGTCATTGCCACCGCTGGCGATAAAGCCGATGACCACCGCCACAATCAACGCCAGCAGAATCCATTTTTTCGATGTCATGAAATAATCCTTGTTACCCTTGACCCGGTACTGCAGAGACTAACCCGATACTGAGCAGACACAGCATTCGCGGAAGTGTTACATCGTACCCGTCCGTTTTTGCTGCTTTTGCCGCTTTATAAAGGTTGTACGTGATTCGGACCGGTATTGTGTCAACGATTGCTCATGAATATCTAACAATTTGGTCACGCCCAGCGGGGGATACTCAGGCAACCGCCATCGCAAAAACCTCCCCGAAAAGGAATAATGAACAAACGATCACCAAGTTCCCTATTTCTCTGCTCAACTGGACTCCTTTTAATGACCTGGATAATCACCAAATACGCCATTACTGCAGCCCTGATCGTTCTGATCTCCGAAGTGGCAAAACGCAGTGACAAACTGGGCGCGCTTATTGCGGCACTGCCCACGGTTACGGTCCTGGCCATGATCTGGTTGTACGTGGAACATCAGCCGTCGGAAAAGATCAGCAACCACGCCTGGTATACCTTCTGGTACGTGCTTCCGACACTACCGATGTTTCTGCTGTTCCCCTTTCTGCTTCCCAGGCTCGGATTCTGGCTCTCGCTGTTATCCAGCGCGGTCATCACAATGACCTGCTTCGGCGTCTTTGCCCTGGTCGTTCGCCGGTTTGGCATTGACCTGCTGTAGTGCGTGACGGAGGGAGTGTGAGACGGCGTAAGCGCCCAGAAGAGGCCATGGTGGACCGGTGCCCGCCGCATGGACTCTAGCCGGATAGTAGTGACCGTCCCTTGTGTCTGTAACAGGCCTGGCTTCGGCGAACGCTAATCATCGGAGCGCTCCGCACGGAGCTCCCGGCCCAGCCCCGCCCATTTTGCCCACAGCCCGAACAGCAGAAGCAGAGCCCCGGACGAGGCGGCGAAGGCCACCGGAAAGCCCCAGAGGTCGGCGATCAGGCCCACCATCAGCGGGGCAATGGCCTGGGCCAGGCGGTTGCCCATCAAACGTAAGGCCAGGCTCGGCCCACGCTGCGCCTTGCTGACACTCTCCGACAGAATCACCATCGACAGCGGCTGGGACAGACCGCCGGCTATCCCGATGCCAACGGCCAGTAACGCCAGCCATACCACCCGATCACCCGCCAGGCCGGTAAGCATCAGCGACAGGGTGACGCACAGCACGCCGATCTGGATACTGCGGGTGCGCCCGCCCAGCCAGCCGATCATGGGTGACATCACCAGCCGCACCAGCATGGAAGTCAGGGCTCTGAGACTGATCAGCACACCCACGGTCGCAGCACTGATCGACAGGCCTTCCAGGTAAACCGGCATGAATCCCGAGTGGACACTCATGATAAACAGCGAGACGCTGGCCATGGCCATGGACAACTGCAGGCCCCGGTTGGTGCGAAACAGCTGCCATTGCGCGCCATAGCCCGCGGCTGATTTTGGCGCAGGGGTGCCGCGGCTGGCGTGCGGTGACAGCAGCAGGGCCATCAGGGCCGATAACACCGGTACCAGCGCAATGGCGACAAACGCATGATTGATGGAATGCTGATCGATCAGATAGCCCGCCAGCAAAGGCCCGAGCAACTGGCCGCCTGACATGCCCATGGTGTACCAGCCAAAGTATTGCTCCAGGGTTTTACCCCTGGCCAGGCCTGAAATCAGCGCCTGGGCGGCAATGATCAACAGCATATTGGACATGCCGGCAATCAGCTGGGTCACCAGAAGGCCGGCAAGCGTGGGAAACAGCAGCGAGAAAACCGGCCCGGTGGCCATGCCGACGGCGCCGCCAATGATCACGGTCCTGGCGCCAATGCGCCCGATATACCCGCCGACCGGAATGGCCAGGATAAGCGGCAGAATGTAAGGTGCGGAGACCACCAGCCCGATCATCGACGGGCTGATCTCAAGAGCAAGTGCCTTCAACGGCACCGTCAGCAGCAACATGGCGTTGGCCAGCATGGCCAGGCTCAGGGCGACGGTGACAACCAGCAGATCCTGAAACGCCTTCGGAGGCGGCAAGTCGTCTGTTTCGGGCGCGTAGTCAACTGGCATGGAGGTGCATCAACGAAGAACGGTTAGAAGCAGGTCCTGACATTGGTTTCGACGGGACGCAAGAGTATAGCGCATCGGGCGGGCAAAGAGAGGTTGCACGGCAGGTTCAGACCGACGATTGAACGTGCGACCCATGCCGTGGCGAATGACTCAGGGAAGCCGTGCGCCGTCCCGAAAAGACTCCTGAAGCACTGTCGACCGCCCCTAGCGTGTTCGAGGAGTTGTGGCGTTCAACAACCGGCGAAGCAGGTGAGGCAGGATGGAGGCCACGATTTACTTCCAGTTTCGTAACAAAATGACGCAACCTCTGTTACTTTGAAATCCAGACATTTTGCGAGATAACCTACTTCTCGAAGACCAAGGCGTCCGGGCTGGCGCCCAATTCCTCAAGTGCCGCCATGATGCCCTTGTTGAACGGGCCGGGGCCGCACACGTAGAACGCCTGGCCGAAATCCCTGATTTGTGACTTCAAAAAAGCCTTGTCGATAACCCCATCCAGAAAGATATGATCACCCGTCGGTTTCTCCCGGGTGATCACGTTAATAAACTGGTCACCCAGGATTGTCTCGAACTCCTCCTTCAGGATAATGTCCCGCTCGGTCTTGTTGGAAAAAAGTAACTGGTTATTGCGAATCTCGCCTTTGCGATACAGATCGCGCAGAATGGCTATAAAGGGTGTCACACCCGCGCCGCCGGCCAGGAACACGCCCTCCTCCTTGTATTGAATGGTGCCCCACGGGTCGCCGATGATCAGCTTATCACCCGCGCTGAGCCGTCCGATCTGATCGGTCACACCCTCGTGATCCGGATAAATCTTGATGACGAACTCCAGATAGGGATCAGTGCTGAGCGATGTGAAAGTGAACGGCCGTTTCTCATCCCTCCAGCCTTCGCGATCAACGGCTACCTCAGTGGCCTGCCCGGGCGCGAACGTGAAGCCCTCGGGCTTTTCAAGCCGAATCTGCCTGACGTCGTGGGTGACGTTTTGAATATCCTGAATTTCCAGTGTATGACTCATAGTTCCCCTTATGCTTTCGGTTTGGGCCGGATTACGCCGTCACTCGGCGTGCACTTCTTCGCCACCCGGCGTGACCAGATACCATTCCGCGCCAAAACCTTCGACATCCTGCCCCTTGGTATCGCCCGGCGCCTGATCCTTAATGAAGTAGTAAAGCGGCCACCCGTGATAGGTCACCTGCATCGTGCCATCCGCGCGCTCAAGGGTACTCAGGGCGTCGGCATCGATACCCTTGCCTGCCCGGGGCTTGCCGTTGGTGGTGAACGGTGGCCAGGCGTTGGCGCAGGCATCGTAACAAGTGCTTTTGCCGGCTTCGTCGGCCTCAAAGAGGTAGAGGCTTCGGCCTTCACTATCGGCCAGGTAGGCGCCGAAGGGGGATTGTTCGGCGACGGTGATCTTGGCAGGGTCCGCCGCATTGGCGGCAGGCAGTCCGGTTGCCAGGGTCATCACGAAGAGCAGTGCGTTCATTGGCATGTTCATGGGATGCCTCCTCTTTATCCGTGATATTCGTGGTGATCAACGATTACTACGGAAACTCGTCTTTTAAAGGTAGAGCTCGCCTGCCAGCCCGTCAACGTGCTGCCGCCCGCTGCCCATTGTGCAAGATGAACGGACGGTGGTGACGGTGCAGGAAAAGCCCTACGATGGAATGACAATGGCCAACTGGTCTGGCCGGACGTCAACTGAAGGAGATCTGGCGCACCGACAAAGAAGGAGCCCCGAATGACCGACCACCTCTCCGACCACAGAGATCCTGCAATGATCGCCGCCCTTGCTGGCGGTTGGGTCGCGGACGCAGCGAGCCTGAGTCTGCACTGGCGGGCGTGGATTATCGGACCGGCAATGGCGGCTGTGCATGGTGTGGGCGGCGAACGGGGCATACCACTGAGCTGGCTGGCCCGGGTCAGTGATGCCCCCGCCCTCTACCGGAACATCGAAATACTGGTTAACAGGACGTGGGAAACGTCAGGAACACAAGGATTACCCGACGCATTGAAAAGCCTCCCGGGGGCTCATTGTGATGAGGCCCTGGCAGGGCAACGGCAGACATCTCAATCCAACCGCTTACTGAACCGCAGAGTCGCGATCACCATGAAAGCCGCGAAGAACGCCAGCAGCGGCCAGATTTCCGCGTGCAGCTCTGAGAGCTCTGCACCTCTCACCAGTATCCCCCGCGACAGTCTTACAAAATGGGTCAGCGGAATGACTTCCCCGAGCCACTGCGCAACCCGCGGCATCCCTTCGAACGGAAACATGAAGCCGGACAACAGGATCGAGGGCAGGAAGGTGAACACCGTGAGCTGGATAGCCTGGAACTGGGTCTTCGCCAGGGTCGACACCGTCAGGCCCAGTGCCAGCGCGGCCAGAATAAAAAAGACCGAAGCCAGGTAGAGATCGAGCACTTGGCCCCGTACCGGCACATCGAACAGCCACTGACTGACCCAGAGGATAAGGGTGACCTGAATCAGGCCGATAATGACGTAGGGGATGATCTTGCCCAGCATCAGCTCCCACGATTTCACCGGCGTGGTGATCAGCAATTCCAGATTGCCGCGCTCTCGCTCACGCACAATGGCGATAGACGTGAACAACACCATGGTCAGATGCAGGATAACGCCGATCAGGGCGGGGACGATGTTGACCGGCGAGCGATGTTCGGGATTGTAATAGGTGCGGGCCTCGAACAGGGGTGGCGGCTGCGCCCGGCCCGGCAGGGGCATCTGCGTGAGTCGCCGGGCGATACTTTCCACCGTCGGGTCCGAACCATTGATCAGCAGTTGACCGACAGGGCGAGTGGGGTCCATCACACGCCGCTCGAAGTCGTGCGGGATGTAGATGCCAACATCAATCTCACCGGCATCGAGCATCGCTTCCAGCTCCTCGGGGCCCGAGGCTGAGCGGGTAATCCGCACAATCTGGCTGGCCTCGGCAGACGCTACCAACTGTCGGGAAAGGCTGGTGTTGGCATGATCCGCGACAGCCGCGCTGATATTGCGAACGTCCAGGTCGATGGCGTAACCGAACAGCAGGATCTGCAGCAGCGGCACGCCGACGATCATGCCGAAGGTGAGCCGGTCGCGCTTGAGCTGGCGAACTTCCTTGCCGGCGATGGCGAGCAGTCTACGCATGGGCCGCGCTGCCTCCATGGCGGTTCAGGCGCGTGGCGGCCACGAAGACATCCTCCAGATTGGCGGTGACGGATTCGACCTCACTGTCGATATCAGCCTGCTTCAGGGCCCGGCGGATAAGACCGGCGGGATCTTCGACCGCTTTGTCGGTGAGCGCGTGCAGGCGGGTGCCCAGCTGAGCGACGCTCTGCACGCCGTCGGTGGCTTCCAGGCAGTCGCGCGCCGCCCGGGGTGTGGCCGTCTCGATCTCCACCACACCGGCATTGATGTCGCGGATCAGGTCACGTGGGCGGCCCTCAGCCACCAGACGACCGCGGTCCAGGATGGCCAGGTTGTGGCAGCGCTCGGCCTCATCCATGTAGTGGGAGGAGACCAGCACCGTGGTGCCCTGTTCCACCAGCGCGAACAGGATGTCCCAGAAGTCGCGGCGGCTCTGCGGATCGACTGCCGACGTGGGTTCGTCCAGGATCAGCAGGCGCGGACGGTGCAGGGTAGCGCCCGCCAGGGCCAGACGCTGCTTCTGTCCGCCGCTCATGGTGCCGGCAAATTGCTTGCGCTGTTCGGTCAGCCAGTATTCCTCCAGCGCCCGATCAATGCGTTGCTTCAGATCGCGCCTCGGCAAACCATAAACAGCGGCCAGAAAGCGCAAATTCTCCTCCACGGTAAGGTCCTCATACAGCGAGAATTTCTGGGTCATGTAGCCGATGTGCCGTTTTATTTCCTCGGCCTGCCCCGGCACACGGAAGCCCAGCACCTGCACTTCTCCGGCGCTGGGCGTAAGCAGGCCGCAAAGCATGCGGATGGTAGTGGATTTGCCGGATCCGTTAGGGCCCAGGAAACCATAGATTGCGGCCTCGGGAATCTGCAGATTGACATCCTGAACCGCCGTCAGTGAGCCGAAGCGTTTGGTCAGGCCTTTGGCGTCGATGGCGATGGAATCACTCATCGCCGCCTCCTGCCGGGGGTCCGGGCACGACCACGCGCACCGGAATGCCGCTGGGCAGCTCTTCCGCATTTTTAAGATCTATCTCCACCAGATAGCTGAGTCGACCGGCGTCGTGTTCGGTCAGAGCGAAATAGGGCGTATAAGCCGCTTCACTGGCAATGTAGCGTACCTGGCCTGCCCGGCGGCCGTGGCCGTCGATGCTCACCTGTACGGTGTCGCCCGGCTGGAACTGGTGATGCAGCGCAGCAGGTACGTAGACGCGGGCATACGGCGGCTGGTCGGTGGCGCGCAACAGGGCCAGGGCTTCGCCCGGACGGGGCGTTTCACCCTGCTCAAAAGGTAACGATTCGACCAGGGCGGCACGCGGGGCGACAATGTTGAGCCGGTCCAGCGTCAATCGCTGCCCTTCGACAACGGCTTCGGCTTCGCGCACGGCGGCCCGGGCCTGATCCAGTTCCTCGGTGGTGGTACCCTCAAGCAGCGCCGCCAATGCGGCGCTGGCGGCCTCCACCTCACCCCGGGCCTGATCGCGGGCATTGCGCGCGGCGTCAAGCTGACTGACGCTGGCGAGGTTGCGGGCCTGAAGAGGTGCGATGCGCTGCAGCTCGTTGCGGGCCTTTTCCAGGGCCGCCCCGGCGGCCATCAGTCGGGCGCGGGCCTCGTTGATGACTTCCTGCCGGGGGCCGCGCAGCAGCTCATCCAGCCGTCTGCGGGTGCGATCGGCGGCGGCTTCCAGTCGCGCCAGATCGGCTTCGAGGCGCCGGGGATCCTGCTCAACCAGCAGTGTACCAGCCGCAACCGGCTGGCCTTCACGCACATGAATGGCGGTGACCGGTTCGGCCCGCTCGGCGGTCAGGGCGATGCGGTCGCGCTCAAGCGTGCCCACCACGGGGTATTCCTCCACCTCATTGCACCCGGTCAGCGCAATCAGCACCAGCAGGACACAGGTTCCGGAAACAGAAGGAGTCATGTGCCGGCTCCGTGGTAGAAGAGTTGCAGGGTGTGATCAGCCAGTGTGTCGATACGTCCGGGTTCGATGCTGTAGTCCAGTACCTGCCCGGCCACCGGCCGGCCGATGAAGGGGAAGACAGCCATGCTCAGCAGTGACAGCGCGGTCAGCTCAGGATTGAGATCGGAGCGCAGGGTGCCGAGCTTCTGGGCGCCCTTCACGAGATCCCGCAGCCCGCGACCACCGCGGCAGCGGGTCCTCGCCGTCTGGCGTGTATTCTGTCGCGGACTGTAACCGGCTCAGGATCGGGCCCAACGCATGCTGCAGCACTGCCTCATACAGACCCTGCTTGTTGCCGAAGTAGTAGTGGATCATCGCCGGTGTGGCACCGGACTGCTTCGCAATGGCAGTCACCGACACACCGCGAAAGCCGTGCGCGGAGAACTCACTCAGCGCGACTTCAATCATTCGTTCGCGGATGGCGGGGTCGTCGCTGGGCCGGCCAGGGCTGCGCGGCTGATGCGGACCTGTGGTTTGGCGTTGTCGTTTTCGCTGGCTCATGACCAATATTAATAAACCCTTTAATTAATTGGTGCAAGGCAGGCGGTGATTTCCCCCGAGGGCCGACCCGGTCTATGCTGAACGTTCGACGTGTTATGAGAAGGAGGCTTCATGAAAACGTTTTTAGCCACGACGCTTATGATTATTTCCTTGCTGGCAGGCAGCGCTCTGCAGGCCCAGGAGATCCCCCTGCGAGTAGGCATGTCCGGCCAGTATTACCCATTCACTTTTGTGGAGCAGGACACACTCAAGGGCTTTGAAGTGGACGTCATGAACGCCATCGGCAAAGAATTGGGCCGTGAAATCCAGTTCGAAACCGCCAACTTCTCCGGCCTGATGGGCATGCTGGCATCGGGACGGATCGACACCGTGGCCAACCAGATCACCATCACCGAAGAACGCAAGAAGGCCTATATTTTCAGCGAACCCTACGTCTATGACGGCGCCCAGGTGGTGACCAAAAAAGGCAACACCGAGATACAGGGCGTGGAAGATCTGAAGGGCAAAACCGTTGCAGTAAACCTGGGTTCCAATTTCGCCGACCTGTTGCGGGAGCTGCCCTACTCGGATCAGATCAACATCAAAACCTATGAGAGTAATCTGGAGCATGACACCGCGCTGGGCCGCGTGGACGCCTTTGTCATGGATCGGGTCAGCGCCAGCCAGATTATCAAGGAAAAGCCTTTGCCCCTTGAGCTGGCCGGCCCCACCTTCTCACAGATCACCAACGCCTACCCGTTCCGGGAGACAGAGGCGGGCCGTGCGCTGCGGGACCAGGTGAACAAGGCACTGGCCGATCTGCGGGAAAAAGGCGAGCTGAAAGCCATCTCCGAGAAGTGGTTCGGCACCGACATCACCCGGCCCTGAGGGCCCAAACGAGGCCTGACTGCCTATGGACGTGCTAAACGTCGAATACATGGTGGGGCTGGTACCCGTTCTGCTCGGCTATCTACCCCTCACTCTTCAGCTGGCAGGAACGGGGATGGTGCTTGCACTGATCCTTGCCTGCCTGTTTGCTGTGGTCCGGGTGCTCCGCATACCGGTACTCAACCAGCTGACAATCGTGTTCATCTCCTTTTTCAGGGGTACGCCACTGCTGGTGCAGCTGTTCCTCTTCTACTATGGTCTGCCTCAGTTGTTCAGCGTGCTGACCGTCATCGACGGTGTTACCGCCACCATCATGGGCCTGACCATGCACTTTTCCGCCTATATGGCGGAATCGATCCGGGCCGCCATCGTGGGCGTTGATCGCAGCCAGACCGAAGCGGCCCTGTCCATCGGCATGACCAACGGCCAGATGATGCGCCGGATCGTGCTTCCCCAGGCCACCCGGGTGGCGCTGCCCACCCTGATGAACTACTTCATCGACATGATCAAGGCAACGTCACTCGCCTTTACCCTTGGCGTGACCGAACTTATGGGTGCCACCCAGAAAGAAGCCGCCGGCAGCTTTCTGTATTTCGAAGCTTTCATCGTCGCCGCCGTTATCTACTGGATCGTGGTGGAGATGCTGTCCAAGCTTCAGAGCTACCTGGAAATCCGCCTGAACAGGGCCTATAGCCGATGATCAGACTGGACTCACTGAGCAAGCAATTCGGCAAAACCGTCGTTCTCGACGGCATCGATCTGACCATCGAGAAAGGCGAGATCGTGGTAATCATCGGGCCCTCGGGCACCGGAAAATCCACCCTGCTGCGCTGCATCAACTTTCTGGAACAGCCCACTGCCGGCACCATGACCGTCGGCGATCTGACCGTGGATGTGAACCACGCCAGCCGGGCAGAAATCCTTTCCATGCGGCGGCGAACCGCCTTCGTGTTCCAGAACTATGCCCTGTTTGCCAACAAGACCGCGCTACAGAACATCGCCGAGCGTCTGCTGGTGGTGGACAAATGGCCGAAGGAAAAAGCCTACAAGAGAGCTCGCGAGATCCTGCAGCAGATCGGCCTGGCCGATAAGGCGGATGCCTACCCGGCGGCCATGTCCGGCGGCCAGCAGCAGCGTGTGGGTATTGGTCGCGCCATGGCCACGGGAGCCGAGGTTATCCTGTTCGACGAGCCCACCTCGTCCCTTGATCCCGAATGGGTGGAGGAAGTGCTAGGTTTAATGAAGCAGCTCGCTTCCGAGCGACAAACCATGATGGTAGTTACCCATGAAATGTCCTTCGCACGGGATGTCGCCGACCGGGTGATCTTCATCGACGGCGGCAGAATTGTGGAACAGGGACCGCCCGGCGAAATTTTTTACAACCCGAAAGATCCCCGAACGAAAGACTTTCTGAAGAAAATTCTGGCCACGAACCCGGTGTAAGAGTGCGTAAACAGCAGAGCCCCAGTTGGCTTTCAATGGGCGCCTGCAATCGATGCCTCCAGATCCAGCAAGTAGTCTTCACTGCGCACAGTCTGCTCATAGAATGGCTCCTTCAAAGAGAATCCATGGTTCGTTTCATACCAGCATCTACAAGCTTGGCTGGTGATCGTCACCCGTGCTTCTTGAGGATCGGGAGGTAACAGCGGAGAGAACAGACGTTGATAATCAAAGACCAGACTCACACCCTGCCAGACAGATGCAGCCATCGGGACAGCCGATCACTCAACTGGCCAGGCGGTTGACCTGCTCCACAAATCCGGTCGGCAGGCTGTCGAGCACCGGCCGGGCATCCCCGCACACGTCCGGATGCGGTGCGTCTGGTTCTACCGCCAGCACGGCCGGGGTTTCGGACCAGTGCAGCAGTTCCAGCTTGCCATTGTCCTGCTCCACCAGGGCGGTGCAGTGCTCCACCCAGTCGCCGTCGTTACAGTAAAGCCCTTCTTCACTGCGCAGGAATCCGGCAGAGTGGATGTGGCCGCAGATAAAGCCGTCGTAATTACCCTTTTCCGCGACGGTCAGCGCCGCCAGTTCGAACCGGCGGATGAATGTCCTGGCCTTGCCAATGCGGCTTTTCACCCAGGCTGCCAGCGACCAGTAGGGTTTGCCCTTGAGCCGGCGCCAGGCGTTGAACCATCGGTTCAGGCGCAACAGGAGGCCATGGGCGCGGTCACCAACCAGCAGCATGAGGGGGCTGCAGCGCACCACCTGATCAAACTGGTCGCCGTGGCAGACCATGAATCGGCGACCATCGGCGGTGCGGTGCACGATTTTGTCGTGAAGCTCGATGCCGGCAATGGTCTGGCCACAGAATCGGCGCAGGAAATCGTCGTGATTACCAGGCACATAGACTACGCGGGTTCCGCTGGCGGCCAGCTCGATGAATTTGTGGATGACGGCCTGGTGGGCGGCCGGGAAGTGAACCCGCCGCTGCATCGCGATCAGGTCGATAATGTCACCCACCAGATAGAGGGTTTCGCAGCGCACCCGGGTTAGAAAGTCCAGCAGATAATCCGCCTGACAATCTGCCGTGCCCAGGTGTACATCGGATATGAATACGCTCCGGTAACTCCGCATGCCGTCCCCCGCCGTTCAACCATTCCGGATGATGCCACCTTGGCAAAACGCGGTGACGGACAGGTGACAGGCAGGCGACAGTTTAATGACCGGGTTCAGGCGGTCTGGGGCTCCGCCAGGCGCTTGACCGCCAGCCGGGACACCGATGACAGCTCGAGGCCGTCAGACTCGGCGTAGGCAATGATCTGCTGTTTCATGCTGCGGGCCCAGAATTTCCTGATGTGCGTCGTCACCACCTCGGCGGCCTGGTCTTCATCGCCGTGGTGCAGGTTGTTGATGCTGATCTGGTTGATCATCTTGATCAGGTTCTGGAGTTGCTGGTCGCTCATTCAGGCGTCTCCTCAGAAAATTGGTCATCGCCCCGGGCATAGATCACGTGGCGACCCGGGCGGGCAAAGCCGATCAGGGTCATGCCCGCGGCACGGGCTTCCCGGATCGCCAGGGCCGTGGGTGCGGAAACAGCCACCAGACACCGGATACCCACGCTGGCGCATTTCTGCACCATCTCGAAACTGGCCCGGCTGGAAATCAGCGCGAAGCCGTTATCAAACGCTGCGACACCGTGATGCCGTATGCGGGCTCCGATCAGCTTGTCCAGGGCATTATGGCGCCCGACATCCTCCAGGGCCTGCAGTAGCCGGCCATCGGCGTCGCACCAGGCAGCGCCATGGGTGGCACCGGTCTGCGCCTGAAGGGGCTGGTGCTTGCGGAGGCTGGCCAGGGCACGCTGGACCTTGTCGGCCGGCGGCACCGGTTGCACCGGAACCCGCTGGATGGGCCGGATGGCATGGGCCAGCGAATCCGTGCCGCACAGCCCGCAACCGGTCCGCCCGGTCATGTTCCGGCGCTGCTCCCGCAGCCGGGCAAAGCAGTCACCGGCAATGTGCATGTCTATCGAAATGCCCTCCTCAACCGCCTGAACCTCCAGACCAAAGAGCTGGTCCGGGCGGTCCAGAATACCTTCGGTGAGACTGAAGCCCAGGGCAAAGTCAGCAAGGTCCGACGGCGAGGCCATCATCACGGCATGGGAAATGCCGTTGTACACCATGGCCACCGGCACCTCCTCGGCCACAACGTCGCGGCCGGGCGCGCCCGCAATGCCGCCCCGCACTTCCACCGGGACCTCACAGCCGTCCGGCGGAAGTGGTTGCGCTTGTGGGTGGGGCGCCTTCATGGCCGCGCCGCCCTGACTATTTGAGTGCCTGCGCATCGGCCTGCTCCATGTGGCTCGCGGCCGGTTCCAGCAACTGCTGCTGGCGCTTGTCGAACTGCTCGAAATGGCGCTGCCAGTCCGACGGCTGGGACACTTTCTCCACCTGCACGGCCGTGACCTTGTATTCCGGGCAGTTGGTGGCCCAGTCAGAGCTGTCGGTGGTGATCACGTTGGCGCCACTTCCGGGATGATGGAAGGTGGTATACACCACACCCGGCAGCATGCGGTCACTGATCCGCGCCCGCAGAACGGTCTGGCCAACGCGGCTGGAAATACCCAGCCAGTCGCCGTCGCGTACGCCCCGCAGTTCGGCATCACTGGGATGGATCTCCAGCACATCCTCGTTATGCCACCGGCTGTTTTCGGTACGGCGGGTCTGGGCGCCCACATTGTACTGGCTCAGGATCCGGCCGGTGGTCAGCAGCAGCGGGAACCGGCGGTTGGATTTCTCCTCGCTGGCGATGTACTCCGTTACCGCGAACTTGCCCTTGCCGATGGGGAAGTCCAGCGTGTGCATGGTGGGCGTGCCATCCGGATGCTCCTCGTTGCAGGGCCACTGGATGCTGCCCAGCTTTTCCAGCTTGTCGTAGCTGACACCGGTGAACGTGGGGGTCAGCCGGGCGATCTCGTCCATGATTTCAGACGGATGCTGGTAGTTCATCGGATACCCCAGGGCATTCGAGAGCGCCATGGTCACTTCCCAGTCTTCCATGCCGGCCACCGGCGCCATCACCTTGCGCACCCGGTTGATGCGACGCTCGGCATTGGTAAAGGTGCCGTTCTTCTCAAGGAAGGTGGAGCCCGGCAGCAACACGTGGGCGAACTTGGCCGTCTCGTTCAGGAAGATATCCTGCACGATCAGACAATCCAGGGCGCTGAGTGCCGCCTCGACATGCTGGGTATTGGGGTCGGACTGGGCAATGTCTTCGCCCTGCACATAGAGGGCCCTGAAGCTGCCGGCGATGGCGGCGTCAAACATGTTCGGAATCCGCAGGCCGGGCTCGTCATCGATGGCTACGCCCCAGTCCGCCTGGAACTTGGCCCGCACGGCCGGGTCGCCGACATGCTGGTAGCCCGGCAGCTCGTGGGGGAAGGAGCCCATGTCACAGGAACCCTGAACATTGTTCTGGCCGCGCAGCGGATTCACTCCGACGCCTTCACGGCCGATGTTGCCGGTGGCCATGGCCAGGTTGGCAATGCCCATTACCATGGTGGAACCCTGACTGTGTTCGGTCACGCCCAGGCCATAGTAGATGGCACCGTTGCCGGCATTGGCGTATTCCCGGGCAGCCTGGCGCACCAGATCGGCGGACACGCCGGTGACGGCCTCCATGGCTTCGGGCGAATTGCGTTGCTCGGCAATGAATTCCCGCCAGTCATTGTACTGCTTCGGCTCGCACCGGCTTTCGATAAAGGCCTTGTCTTCCAGGCCCTCGGTCACGATAACGTGGGCCAGGGCGTTGATCATGGCCACGTTGGTGCCTGGGCGCAGCGGCAGGTGAATGCCTTCCGTGCCGTTGGGGGTTTTCAGCAGGTCGATACGGCGAGGATCGATCACGATCAGCCTGGCACCCTGGCGCAGGCGCCGGCGCATCTGGGAACCGAACACCGGATGGGCATCGGTGGGATTGGCCCCGATCACCACAATGGTGTCGGCCTTCATCACCGAGTCGAAAGTCTGGGTGCCGGCGGATTCGCCGAGGGTGGTTTTCAGGCCAAACCCGGTCGGTGAGTGGCAGACCCGGGCGCAGGTGTCGGTGTTGTTGTTACCGAACGCGGCGCGGATCAGCTTCTGCACCAGGTAGGTTTCCTCGTTGGTGCAGCGTGAGGACGTGATGCCGCCAATACTTTCCCGGCCGTACCTGGCCTGGGTGTCCTTGAGCTTTTTCGCCGAAAACGCGATGGCCTCGTCCCAGGACACCACCTGCCAGGGATCGTTGATCGACTCCCGGATCATTGGCTCTTTGATGCGATCCTTGTGGGTGGCGTAGCCGAAGGCGAACCGGCCCTTGACACAGGAGTGGCCCTGGTTGGCTTCACCGCCCTTGTAGGGCACCATGCGCACCAGCTGATCCCCCTTCATTTCCGCCTTGAAGGAGCAGCCCACGCCGCAATAGGCACAGGTGGTGACCACACTGTGCTCCGGCTGGCCGGCGTCGATCACGCTCTTTTCCATCAGGGTGGAGGTGGGACAGGCCTGCACGCAGGCACCGCAGGACACACACTCGGAATCCATGAACGGATCGTTCTGGCCCGCAGAGACCTTGGAATCGAAGCCGCGGCCGTCAATGGTCAGCGCAAAGGTGCCCTGCACTTCCTCACAGGCACGTACGCAACGGGAGCAGACAATGCACTTGCTGGGGTCGAAGCTGAAATAGGGGTTGGAGTCGTCGACTTCGGCGTCCAGGTGGTTCTCACCCTCAAAGCCATAGCGCACTTCCCGCAGGCCGACCGCGCCGGCGACATCCTGCAGCTCGCAGTTGCCGTTGGCCGGGCAGGTGAGGCAGTCCAGCGGGTGGTCGGAAATATACAGCTCCATGATATTGCGGCGGAGCCTGGCCAGTTTGCCGTTCTGGGTGGTGACTTCCATGCCCTCGGTCACCGGCGTGGTACAGGACGCGGGATAGCCCCGGCGGCCTTCGATCTCCACCGCACACATCCGGCAGGAGCCGAAGGCTTCCAGGTTGTCCGAAGCACACAGCTTGGGAATATTGATGCCCGCCAGGGCGGCGGCCCGCAGCACCGAGGTGCCTTCGGGGACACTGATGTCGGTGCCGTCGATGGACAGGCTGACCAGGGTTTCGGATGTGCTGGGCGGCGTGCCGTAGTCGATGTTCGGGTTCAGGCCGCTCGTGCCGGGATCGAAATATTGCAACATTGTTATTGCCTCCACATGCTTCGGTCAGGCCGTCAGGTCTTCCGGGAAATGTTTCATCACACTCTGCACCGGGAACGGAGTCATCCCGCCCATGGCACAAAGCGAGCCATCCACCATGGTCTCGCACAGCTCTTCCAGCAGAACCAGGTTGGCGTCCGGGTTCTCACCGGCGCGGATGCGGTCAATCACCTCCACACCCCGGACCGAACCGATCCGGCAGGGCGTGCACTTGCCGCAGGATTCAACGGTGCAGAATTCCATGGCGAAGCGGGCCTGGGCCCCCATATCGACAGTGTCGTCAAACACCACCACACCACCGTGGCCAATGCCCGCACCGAGTTTGGCGAAGGCCTCGTAATCCATCGGCGTGTCCCACTGGCTGTGCGGCATGTAGGCCATCAGGGGCCCGCCCACCTGCACGGCTTTCATGGGTCGGCCGGTGAAGGTCCCGCCGCCAAAGTCTTCGAGAATTTCCTTCAGGCTGACACCGAACGCCAGTTCGATCAGCCCGCCCTGGCGGATGTTGCCCGCCAGCTGGATGGCCAGGGTGCCCCGGGATTTGCCCATGCCGTAGTCGGCGTAGGCCTGGCCACCCTGGTCGAGAATGAACGGCACCGCTGCAAACGACAGCACGTTATTCACCACCGTGGGCTGGCCAAACAGCCCCTTGATGGCCGGCAGGGGCGGCTTGGCCCGCACCAGGCCCCGCTTGCCTTCCAGGCTCTCCAGCAGTGAGGTTTCCTCACCACAGATATAGGCACCCGCCGCCAGCCGGACTTCCAGGTGGAAGGCCTGGCCGCTGCCCCGGATATTGGCACCCAGAAAACCCTCGCTTTCGGCCCGGCTGATCGCTTCCTCCAGAATCGAGTGTGCCACCGGGTATTCAGAGCGCAGGTAGATGAAGCCCTGGGTGGCACCCACTGCCAGCCCGGCAATGGCCATCCCCTCAATCAGCATGTAGGGGTCGCACTCCATGGCCAGCCGGTCAGCAAAGGTACCGGAATCGCCCTCATCGGCGTTGCAGACGATGTATTTCTGCTGCTGCCCGGGCTCGTCGTACACGGTCTGCCACTTGATGCCGGTGGGAAAAGCAGCGCCGCCACGGCCCCGCAGGCCGGAGGTCTTGACCTCATCGACAATCGCCTGGGGTGTCATCGCCAGGGCCTTGCCCAGGCCTTCGAAGCCACCAAGGGCGCGGTAATCGGCAATGGACAGCGGGTCGGTGATGCCGATGCGGGCAAAGGTCAGGCGCTGCTGGCGCTTGAGGTAAGGAATGTCCGCCACCGAACCGAGATACAGCGGATGGTCTGATCTGGCATCAAACAGGCCCGCCGCCACCAGCCCCGGAACCTCGTCCGGCTCAACCGGGCCATAACCGATCCGGCCGGTGGCGGTTTCAATTTCCACCAACGGCTCCAGCCAGAACAGGCCACGGGAGCCGTTGCGGACGATTTCTATCTCCACACCCTTTTGCCCGGCGTGGTACTCGATCAGCCTTGCCACCTCATCCGCGCCCATGGAAAGCGCGGTGGTATCGCAGGGCACGTAGATTTTCGTTGCCATGATCAATGCTCCTGTGATTACCGGATTTCCAGGGTGGCGGTGGTGAGCTTGTCCGCCAGGCGGTCAAACTTCTGTGGGGTCATCCGGCCGTGAATGTTGTCGTTCACGCGGATCGACGGCGCACAGGCACAGTTACCCAGGCAATACACCGGCTCCAGGGTGAATTCGTTATCCGCCGTGGTGCCGTGGTAGTCCACGCCCAGGCGCGACTTGATGTGGGCTTCCAGATCCCGGCCACCCATGGCCTGGCAGGCTTCTGCCCGGCACACGTGGATAACCTTGCTGCCCACCGGGTGGGTGCGGAAATGGTGATAGAAGCTGATCACCCCGTGCACTTCGGCCCGGGTCTGCTGCAACGCCTCGGCGATAATGGCCACCGCGCCCTCGGGGATATACCCCACCCGGTTCTGTACGGCATGGAGGATCGGGAGCAAGGCACCCGGCTTGTGCTTCAGGGCGACCACCTCTTCCCGGATCATGTCAGGGGTCCAGTCTCCGGTCGCGGCCCCACGGGAGGCAACCGGTGGTTGGTTGATCTGTTCTGCCATATGCATATCTGTTCCTACCTGTTTTTATTCCTGGTACAGTACTTATGCGCAATTGCCGCTACGCTAGCACCCCACCACGGCCAACGGAATATGAATCCGCATGCATAAAAAGAAACTCTCCATCGCCCCCGCCTGGATCTTCCGGACTGACGAGGGCGACCTGTTCGAACCGGTACTCTTCCGCCTGCTCGAGAACATCCGTGAAAGCGGCAAGCTCACATCGGCCGCCGCTGCGGCCGGCATTTCCTACCGGCACGCCTGGAACCTCCTCAACCGGGGCGCCGACACCTTCGGCCTGCCGATGGTGCTGATGCGCAAGGGCCACGGCACGCAGCTGTCGCCCCTCGGCGAGAAACTGCTCTGGGCCGACCAGCGGGTAAAAGCCCGGCTGGGGCCACAGATCGACAGCATGGCCTCCGAGTTCAACGACCAGATCCAGCAACTGCTGGCCGGCCAGCACCCGGTACTCCGCCTGCACGCCAGCCACGGTTATGCGGTGGCACTGCTGCCGGAGTTTTCTGACCAGGTTGAAATCAACCTGCAGTACCGAAACCCGGAGGAAGCCCTGACCGCGCTCAACCGGGGTGAATGCGACCTGGCCAGCTTCCACTTTCCCACCTGTCCCGAGCGGGCCCGGGAAATTCTTCACTATTACCGCCACCAACTGGTGGGCGATCAGTTCCGGCTGATCCGTTTCGTCACCCGCCGCGAGGGCCTGATGATGCGCAAGGATGCGCCGGTTAAAGTTAGCAGCCTGCCTGAACTGGCCAGCTCCGGACTGAGATTCATTGGCAGGGACCGGCATTCCGGCACCCGCGTTCTGTTCAACCTGCTGTTGCGCCAGGCCGGCCTGGCTGAAGACAGCATCAACCGGTCGCCCCAACAGGAATTTACCCATACTGCCGTGGCCGCGTTTGTGGCCGCCGGCATGGCTGACGTGGGCTTCGGCGTGGAAGCGGCCGCCAGCCAGTTCAATCTCGACTTCGTGGAAATGGCCCGTGAGCATTACCTGCTGCTTTGCCATAAAGATCGCATGGACCAGAGCAACCTGAACCACCTGCTCAACCTCATGCGCTCGCAGCCGTTCATCGACCGCATTCACCATCTCCCCGGCTATGAGCCGGACGCTCCCGGAACCGTCACCACCTTTGAGCAGTTGCTCGCAGGAGTCGACTGAACCGGGGCGTCCGGGGCCGGTCAGAACAGGGCAGCCGCCTTGGCGATCGCAATGTACAGCCCGATGAGGAAGGGCACACCCACCGCCAGCCAGGCCAGCACACCGGTCATACCGAAGGCACCACGGGCCGCTTTCTGGGCATCCACCGCCACACCGGTGTCGTGCTGCAGGGCGCGCTCGTACGCCAGCTCTTCTTCGGTCATGTGCAGGGAATGATCCACCGGCTTGATCAGGCTGTTGCAGATCAGGCCCAGGAACAACAGACCCGCCATAATGTACAGGGTGCGGTCGTATACCAGCGCCGGATCAATACCCGCATCAAGCTGTGCTTCGCGGATCAGGGCAATAATGACCGGCCCGACCAGACCGGCTGCCGTCCAGGCGGTCAACAGGCGGCCATGAATCGCACCGACCATCTGGGTGCCGAAGATGTCGGCAAGGTAAGCCGGCACCGTGGCAAAACCACCCCCGTACATGCTCAGGATCACGCAGATGGAAATCACGAACATGCCAGCCATGCCCATATGGCCCCAGGTGGGCAGCAGGCAGTAAACGATGATGCCGAGCACAAAGAAGGTGAAGTAGGTGTTTTTGCGGCCGATCTTGTCCGACAGCGAGGCCCAGAACAGGCGGCCGACACTGTTGAACAGGCTGATCAGACCCACCAGGCCGGCAGCGGCAGCAACCACGGCAGCTTTCTGGGCAGCCGTAAGGCTTCCGCCCTCCTCAAGACCCACTAGGGCTCCGCCGAAGACGTCCTGGAGCATCGGACTGGCCATGGATATCACCGCAATACCGGCGGTTACATTCAGGAACAACACGCCCCAGATCAGCCAGAATTGCCTGGTCTTCCAGGCTTTGTTCAGATGAACGTGGCCATGGGTGATCATCGAGTTGGCTGAAGGCGAACCTGAGGGCTGCCAGCCTTCCGGCTTCCAGCCATTGGGCGGAACCCGGAAACCAAGGGCCCCGGCCATCATCACGAAAAAGTAGATAACGCCCATGGTAATCAGGGTAGCGGCAACGCCCTTGCCGCCATCGGCCGAGTAGCTGCCCATCAGCCAAACCGCCAGCGGCGCGCCCACCATGGCACCACCACCGTAACCCATGATGGCAAAGCCGGTGGCCATGCCACGGCGGTCCGGGAACCACTTGATCAGGGTAGATACCGGCGTGATGTAGCCCAGGCCCTGGCCAATGCCGCCCAGCACGCCTGCACCCAGGTACAGCAGCCACAGTTGGTGGGTCATCACACCGAGGCCGCCAACCACCATGCCGCCGCCCCAGCACAGCGCGGCAATGGCACCGGCCTTGCGTGGCCCGGCATGTTCCAGCCAGGAGCCCCACAGAGCAGCCGAAATACCCAGCACCGCGATGAATATTCCAAAGGTGTAAGTCACGTGACTCACCGCCCAGTTACAGGAGGTGGTGGTCAGTGCCTGCAGCAGGCCAATATCGCCGCAGCTTGCGGCAACCTCGGAGGCAGGAATCAGATTGGCCATTGGCAGCCAGAACACCGAGAACCCGTAGGCCATGCCAATACACAAGTGAATCGCCAGTGCGGCGGTGGGCACCAGCCAGCGATTGAAGTTCGGTCCGGCAATGGTGTTCTCACGGTCAAAGAACCCCGGCTTGCTGCCAGAGACCTCTCCGTCGTACACACGATCTCCCGTCACCCCATCCATATTTGTACCTCTTTTGTTTTTATGGATTTTTTTGTTTTAAGCACGCGCCGGATTGATCAGATATGCATTTGCAGTCATATTTGATATAGATCAAGACACAGCTTTGTCGCGTGATGATTGGAGTCAATTGGCGATTCAGTAACAACTAGCGGAAGGTATTATGCATCCCTATGCATAGGGTGAGCGGCGAGAAAAGGCGCCGGGAAAATCGCCGGAAAGCCATGCCATGGCTGGCGAAGCGACGGCAACCGGGAAAAGAAAATGCCGGAATCGGGTTACCCCGTATTCCGGCAATAACGTGGATAGAAAACCGCTATGGACAGGCAACTAGCCCTGGCGCAGATCCGGATTCAGCGTGTAGGTGCCGGTCACCCGGGCACTGGCCAGCACATGGCCGGCCATCGCCTCCCGGACATCGTTACCATCAAACTCCCCTTCCAGGTTCAGGCTGTCGACATCCAGCGCATGAACCTCGAAGTGGTAGTGGTGCATGATTTCATCGTTCCAGGGCGGGCAGGGGCCGTCGTAGCCGGCGTAGGTGCCGTTCATGTCCGGATTGCCGGCGAGGAACTGGGTGTAATTGTTGACGCCACGAATGCCGATGGGGCCGGGGCCAGGGTCCTTGCCTTTGGGAATCACGCCGTCGCTGTCCTCGCCTTCCGGGATACGGCCGGTACCGGCCGGTACATCCACCAGAAGCCAGTGAAAAAAATCGACCCGCGGAATGTCCTTCGAGACGGTTTTGCCTTCCTGATTCACATCGTCTGCAACGCTGGGCACGTCCGGATCAAACATCATCACCACGAAGCTCCGGGTACCTTCGGGCGCCCCCTCCCAGACAATCTCGGGATTCCGGTTGGGCCCGAAACTCATGTGATCATCTTCGCTGTAGACCCCGAACGCGAATTTCTCGGGAATCGACTGGCCTTCTTTTATGCCTTGAACCTGTAGTTTCACGGCGTTGCCTCCTGTCGTTTTGGCCTTTGGCTCATTGACTGTGTCTGGGACAGTCGCATTCTGTGATAATACGGTTTTAACACAAAACCGATTGAACTGACCACGGAGCCCTGATGAGCCAACAGAAACCCGGCCAGCCGCAACAGCCTTCCAGCCAGTAATCCGGATGTTCAACAAGGGCGAGATCATTCATCACACCCGGGATGCCCTTGGCAGCATCCTGGTGATTGATTACCGCAAGCACCGGGTACTCACCTTCAACTCGGTGTTTGAACAGAGCAAGATCGACCGGCGCCAGCCCCATGTCCCGGTGCACGAGTACAACCGGGCCATGCTGTTACCGGCGGCGTTGGCCAACCCCTGCCATGTCACCATTCTCGGCCTGGGCGGGGGTGTTATGGCCAGCGCCGTACACCACCTGCACCCGGAATGCCGGATCCACGCGGTGGAACTCCGACAGGCGGTGCTGGAAACTGCGCGGGAATTTTTCGATCTGCCAGACAGCGAACGACTGACAGTCACCATCGCCGATGCCCGGCAGGCACTGGAGGCGATGCCGCAGGCCAGCACCGACATGATCCTGGCCGACCTCTACAACGCGGACCGCATGAGTCCGGCCCAGGCCCAAAGGCACTTTGTGGATGAGTGCGCCCGGGCATTAGGCAACGATGGCTGGTTGGTACTGAATTACCACCGCACCCCAGATGTCGAGGGGCCGTACTTCAGGCAGCTCAGGAAACACTTTGCCGTGCTACTGATGTTCCGCAGCAAGAGCAACAACACGGTCATTTACGCCAGTAAACAGCACTTCCAGTCGGTGCACTCGAAGGACCCGGTTCTGGCGGAGCTGGAAACCCGGTTGCCCATTGACTGGCGGCGACTGATGACGAAAGTCCGCCGCCTGGAGTGAGCGGAAAGCTACCAGTGCTGAGCGAGGTCACCCGGACCTGCGTTGATCTTCAAACCAACCGGCCGAGTGAGAAGAACCGGGAGCCGCAATAGACCGCTAACCTCATTCGCCGTCCCCGATCTTGTCCTGGGTCCGGGTCTGGAAGTCGCTGGCATCATGACGCTCGTGAAGCTGGCTTTCCGGCTCACCCCAGGTACGATTCACCATGCGCCCGCGCCTGACCGCCGGCCGCTGGGCGATCTCGTCAGCCCACCGCACCACATTGGTATAGGTGTGGGCCTGAAGGAACTCGGCCGCGTCGTACACCTTGTTTTTTACCAGGGCGCCGTACCAGGGCCAGATTGCCATATCGGCGATGCTGTACTCATCACCGGCAATGTACCGGTTGTTGGCCAGCTGGCGATCCAGTACGTCCAGCTGGCGCTTGACCTCCATGGCGTACCGGTTGATCGGATATTCATACTTCTCCGGTGCATAGGCATAGAAATGGCCGAAGCCACCGCCCAGCATGGGCGCACTGCCCATCTGCCAGAACAGCCAGTTCAGGGTTTCTGCGCGGCCCGCGGTGTCTTTGGGCAGGAAGGCACCGAATTTTTCCGCCAGGTACAGCAGGATCGATCCGGATTCGAACAGGCGGATGGATGGCGTGACGCTGTGGTCCATCATGGCCGGGATCTTCGAGTTGGGGTTCACCTCGACAAAGCCGCTGCCAAACTGATCGCCTTCGGTAATCTGGATCAACCAGGCGTCGTATTCCGCGCCCGAAATGCCCAATTCCAGCAGTTCCTCCAGCATTACCGTGACCTTCACGCCATTCGGGGTCGCCAGGGAATACAGTTGCAGCGGATGCTTGCCCACCGGCAGCGCTTTGTCATGGGTCGGCCCGGCAATGGGTCGGTTGATGCTGGCAAACCGACCTCCGCTTTCGGCCTCCCATTTCCAGACTCTGGGTGGCGTATAGGTTGCGTCGGTCATGTTACGTCTCCTCACAAAGTAGCATCCAGGTGGCTCCGAGGTCGCATTGAGCCAATGTTCAAAAACTCTAGCATGGAAGGTCAAACAAAAAGAACCACAGGAGTACCCCATGGCAGGGCGCATCGTGCTCCTTCTTGCCTGTCTCTTTACGTTACCGTATGCCCAGGCAGACCTGTCCGCGCAGAAACGGGAGTTGATCCAGGCGATGTTTCCCAAGGCCACCGTGATCGAGGACAAGCGGTCAGACTTTCCGGTGTACCCGGTCTACCAGCTTCAGGAACTGCTGGGCTACGCCTATGAATCGGTGGATCTCAGCCGGCTGCAGGGTTTTGCCGGCAAACCCATCAGCATGCTGATCGGCCTTGATACCCGTGGCCGTTTTACCGGCGTGACGGTGCTCAATCATCATGAGCCGGTATTCCTGCACGGGCTCGGTGAAGCACCCCTGTTCGAGTTTGTCGACCAGTACGCCGGCCACTCCCTGCGTGAGCAGATCATCGTCGACACTTCCAATTCCGGGCGCTCCGGCCGGGATACCCAGGGCAACATCGTGCACTTTGACGGTGTCAGCAAGGCAACGGTATCGGTCCTCATCATCAACGATACCGTGCTGTCCTCTGCCCTGAAGGTGGCCCGCAACAAACTTGAGGGCTTTACCCAGGCACCCCCAACCCGGGCCAGGCCTGACTTTTTCCAGCCCCTGGGCTGGCAGGCGCTGGTCGAACGCGGCTACCTGGGCCACTGGAAGATCAGTGCTGAAGCGGTCGAGCAGGCCCTGGGGCGGCCGCTGGCGGATTATCCCGATGCCCCGCAACCGGAGCCGGGCGAACCCTTCATTGAGCTGTATTTCGGCTATATTAACGCGCCCATGGTTGGCCGGAATCTGCTGGGCGACGAGGGCTATCGGCGGCTTATCAGCAAAGCCGGCGACAACGCACAGATTCTGGCCGTGATGTCCCGCGGGGCCTTCAGCCATCTGTCGGAGGATTTCGTCCCCGCCAGCACACCAGACCGGCTCGGCATGGTGCAGAATAACCTGTCGGTAACCCTGCGGGACCTGAACATGTTTGACCAGGCGATCGGTTTCCGGGCCGATGGCATGCCCGCGTTCGGCCGCGAGACCCTGTTCCGCATCGGCGGCAACGCCGGTTTTAATCCGGGCGCCAGTGCCACGCTCAAGCTCAATATCGAACTGGCTCGCAACTACCTGATGGTGGATCGCACCACGCTGGATATTCCCGTGGCCTTCCACCCGGATCTGTTCGAAACGGTCGAGGTGGCACCGTTGCCGGAACAGACCCGGCAACCGGTCTGGGTCGGGCTCTGGCAGCAACGCTGGTGGCAGATCAGCCTGCTGGTGCTTGGCCTCGTGGTGTTGACGGTATTCTTTACCCGGCAGAAAACCCTGAGCCGGCGTCCGAAACTGGTGCACCGCTTCCGCTGGGGCTTCCTGTTTTTTACCCTGTTTTTCATCGGTTTCTATGCCCAGGGCCAGCTCTCGGTGGTCAACATCTACACCCTGCTGCTGGCGGTCTGGGACGGCTTCACACTGGACGTGTTCCTGCTCGATCCGATCCTGTTCATCCTCTGGACCTACACCTTCATCACCCTGTTTATCTGGGGCCGAGGCCTGTTCTGTGGCTGGCTGTGCCCGTTTGGCGCGCTTCAGGAAATAGCCGCCTGGCTCGGGGAAAAACTGAAGTTCCGGCAGATCAGAATCCCCGAGCGCTGGCACCGCCGGTTGATCCTGCTCAAGTATCCGATACTGCTGGCGTTGGTCGGCAGCGCCTTTTACTCCCTCACCCTGGCCGAACGGCTGGCGGAGGTGGAACCCTTCAAGACCAGCATCACGCTGCTGTTCGTCCGGTACTGGCCGTTTGTCGCCTACGCGGCGGGGCTGCTGGTGATCGGCATGTTCATTCACAAATTCTATTGCCGCTACCTGTGCCCGCTGGGCGCCGGCCTGGCGGTGCTGGGCCGGTTACGCCTGTTCAGCTGGCTGGAGCGGGTCGAGCTCTGCGGCAACCCCTGCCAGCACTGCAAGAACGCCTGTGGTATCAACGCGATCCGCAAGGACGGGCAAGTGGATTACGACGAGTGCATCCAGTGCCTGGAATGCGTGGTTATCCTTCGGGATGAGGACGCCTGCGTCGACAAGCGGCTTGAACAGAAAAAACGAGCGAAGCAGGCCAACATACTGGCCACGGACGCCGGCTGACTGTTCATGAATAGTTGCTCAAGTTATGATTGAGCAGTCATTCAAACCACGAAATCGGTGAACTGCTGGTATGGCCAGACATGCACGCTACGACAGGAAAACCGCCCTCGGGAAGGCCGTCGGCCTGTTCTGGGAAAAGGGGTATCACGGCAGCTCCATGAAACAGATTGAGCAGGCCCTGGATATGCGCCCGGGCAGCATCTATGCCACCTTTGGCAGCAAGGACGGCCTGTTCTCAGAAGCCCTTGCCGCCTACGCGGAAGAGGCCGGGCGCGAACTGTCAGCCCACCTGAAGAGCTACGATTCCATCGTGGAAGGGTTACAGGACTACCTGCGCGGCATCGCCAGCGGTTCTGGCGGCGGAAACCAACCACCCTCCCGCGCCTGCATGATCGTGAAAACCCTGCTCGAATCCAGCAGCACACACCCGGCCCTGGCCGCTCAGGCCAACCGTATTCTTGCCGCCATTGAACAATCCCTCACTGACCTTCTGGAACAGGCCAAGGCCCGGGGCGAGCTGGTGCAGGCGGTGGATTGCGGGCGCCTTGGCCGGCTGATTCAGGCCCAGATCATGGGGCTCCGGTCCATGGGGGAGCGCGAGCTCGACGCCCGGGCCATGCGGGCACTCGGCGACGATATCGCCGCCATTCTGGACGGCTACCGGGCCCACCATTGAGTAGGCCCGCCACGAGCTCCGGACGTTCGCTCCGGGGCTGAAGCCGGTTGTACTTAGGTAGCATTGCATTGGCCACTTATCCAAGTGACCATTACTTGCCTGTTGTGGTAGCATTAGCAACCTACCTTTTTTGACTATCCAGTGAGGACAGCCAAGCGCTTTCCCGGAAGAGCGCTTGGCTCTCTTCACTTACAGGTCTGATTGCAATGGACAACCTTCATCACGTCGTTGTTGTCGGCGGCGGCGCCGGCGGTCTTGAACTGGTCACCAGTCTTGGCAACAAACTGGGAAAGAAACGCAAAGCCCGGATCACCCTGGTGGATGCCGGGCTGACTCATGTCTGGAAACCCCTTCTGCACGAAGTCGCCTCCGGTTCCCTGGACGCCAACGCCAACGAGATCAACTATCGGGCCCATGCCAGGAAGCACCGCTACGAGTTCCAGCTCGGGCGCATGAGCGGGCTCGACCGCACCGCCAAAAAGCTCGTTATTGCCCCCTTTTATGACGAGGATGGCGCGGAAGTGGTGCCGGAACGCCACATTAGCTATGACACCCTGGTGATCGCCGTAGGCAGCACCGCCAACGATTTTGGCACCCCCGGCGCCCAGGACAACTGCCTGTTCCTGGACAGCCTGAGACAGGCCCGCCGGTTTCACAAACTGATGCTTAACGCCTTTCTGCGCAAGAACCACGAGGCCATGCAGGGGGCGGAACACGCACTGAATGTCAATATCATCGGCGCCGGCGCCACCGGCGTGGAGCTGGCAGCGGAACTGCGCCTGGCCTCCCGGGAACTGCCGGTGTACGGCATGAATCATCTGCAGGCATCCGACGTCTCGATCAACGTCATCGAAGCCGCAGACCGCATCCTGCCGGCCCTGCCGGCCCGGCTCTCGGCCGCGGCCACCCGCGAGCTGGAGCGGCAGAACGTAAAGGTACTCACCGGCCAGCCGGTAAGCGAAGTCCGGGCCACCAGCATCGTCATGAAAGATGGCACCGAGCTGCCTTCCGAGATGACCATCTGGGCGGCCGGCATCAAGGCGCCGGCGTTTCTCGCCGAACTCGGTGGCCTGGAAGTGAACCGCAGCAACCAGCTGGTGGTGGAGCAGACCCTGCAAACCACCCAGGACACCGACATCTTCGCCCTGGGGGATTGCGCGGCCTGTCCGCAACCGGATTCCGACCGGCCGGTGCCCCCGCGGGCCCAGGCGGCTCACCAGCAGGCCGACACCCTGTTCAAGACCCTGTGCAACCGACTGGAGAACGGTAAGGCCGTGCCGTTTGTCTATAACGATCACGGCTCACTGATCAATTTCAGCCGTTACACCACCGTTGGCAACCTGATGGGCAACCTGTCCGGCCGCAGCATGTACGTAGAAGGCAAGGTCGCGCGCCTGTTCTATCTGTCGCTCTACCGCATGCACCAGGTCGCGCTGCACGGCATGCTCCGTACCGGCATCATCTGGTTGATGGACCGGATCAGCCGGGCCATGCATCCGAGGCTCAAGCTGCACTAGCCGAAGTGCAGCTGGTGCACCCAGTCAATCATCGGGCCCGGGTAAATGCCCAGCACCAGTATCGCCACAGCCAGGGCCATCAGGGTGATCCCGCCAATACGGCTGCCCCAGTCGTTGGTCACATCCCGCTGGCGCATGCCCGGTTCTGGCAGGTACAGGGTCACCATCACCCGCAGGTAGTAATACAGCCCGATGGCACTGCCGACAACGATGCCTCCCACCAGCCACCAGCGGTTTTCTGCCACACCCAGGGCGATCACGTAGAACTTGCCGATGAATCCGGCGGTGAGCGGAATACCCGCCAACGACAGGAAACTGACGGTCATCACGGCCGCCAGATAGGGCCGGCGCCAGAACAGGCCCCGGTATAATGGCAACGCGTCCGCATCCTCGCCGCCGAACGGGCTCGATACCAGGGTCACCACGCCGAAGGCTACCAGTGTCGTCACCAGATAGGTGATCAGGTAAACCCCCGTGGTTTCGATAGCCAGGGCGTTGCCCACCACGATGGCCACCAGCAGATAGCCAAAATGGGCGATGGACGAATACCCCAGCAGCCGCTTGAGATTGGCCTGGAACAGCGCCAGAAGGTTCCCCCCCAGCATGGTCAGCAGGGCCAGCACCGTGACCAGGGTCTGCAGCCACTCACTGCTGAACACCGGCGCCGCCAGCACCAGGCGCAGCAATACCACAAACACCGCCAGCTTGCTGACCGTGGCAAGGAAAATGGTGGCCGGTGCCGGTCCCCCCTGGTAGACGTCCGGCGTCCACAGGTGAAAGGGCACCACCGAGAGTTTGAAGCCCAGCCCCACCACGATCAGTGCCGCGCCGGCAAGCATCCAGGCATCTGGGGCAGCGGCCAGAGCGCCCGCCAGGCCCGCCAGATCCAGATGGCCGGTGCGGGCATAGATCAGCGCCATGCCGAACAGCAGGAAGGCCGTGGCGGCCGCCGAGAGCAGCAGGTATTTGATGCCTGCCTCCAGTGAGCGCTCGGCCCGGAAACTGTAGGCCAGCATGCCATAGAGCGGCATGGACAAGAGTTCCAGGCTGATAAACAGCATCGCCAGGTGATCGCTGTTTACCAGGGCCAGGGCACCGGTCGTCGCACACAGCAGCAGCAGGTAAAACTCTTCCCGGGGGCCGATATAGCCGGTCAGGTAGTGATGGCTCAGGATCACCGTTACCAGCGCCGATAGCAGAATCAGGGCGCCAGCCATGACCGCCACGCCATCCACCTGCATCAGAGGCGGGGAACTGGCCGCGGGATAGCTGAGAGGGAGGCTCAGCAGGGCCGCCACCAGCCCCGCCGCAGAGACCAGGGCGGTGCCGGCGTGATGGCGCTGCCAGGCAATTCCGAGCATGGCCACCACCGCCGTGACCCCGACAATGATCAGCGGCAATAGCGCGAGAAGGTGGGCAGCGGTCAGCATCAGCGCACCTCCCCGGACAGGTCGATCAGATGGTCACCGGCGGCGCCGGCGAACAACTCCGCAATGTTCCCCGCCAGGACGGCAGTGGTATCCAGCAGCGGCTGGGGGTATAGGCCGACCAGAAGCACCAGGGCCAGCAGAACCAGCATCATGAAGTACTCCCGCCAGTGCGGCCCCGGCAGCGGGCCCTCCCGATACACCGGGCCGAAATGCACCCGTTGCATCAGGATCAGCGAGTACAGGGCCGCCAGCACCAGCCCGCTACTGGCGATCACCACGACCACCGGGGCCGTCGGAAAGGTGCCAAACATAATCATGAACTCACCAACAAAATTGGCCGTGGCCGGAATCCCCAGGGAGGCGGCAATAAAACACAGGGTAAACCCCGGCAGCACCGGTAGCCGGCCCCAGAGGCCACCCATTTTGCGCATGTCCCGGGTATGGAGGCGTTCATAGAGCTGCCCGCTCAGGATGAACAGCCCGGCGGAGGAGAATGCGTGAGCCACCATCAGCACGATGGCGCCCTGGATCGCCAGTTCCGAGCCGGAATAGATAGCAATCAGTACGAAGCCCATGTGGGAAATGCTGGTGTAGGCGATCAGCCGCTTGATGTCCTGCTGGCCACAGGCCAGCACGGCGCCATACACGATGCTCACCAGGCCCAGGGTCATGGCAACCGGAGCAAAGGCCACGGATTCTTCCGGGAACAGTGGTAGCCCAAAACGGAGCATGCCGTAAGCAGCTGTTTTCAGGAGAATACCGGCCAGGTCGACACTGCCGGCGGTGGGCGCCTGGGTGTGGGCATCGGGCAGCCAGCCGTGCAGGGGCACCACCGGCAGCTTGACCGCAAAGGCAATGAAGAATCCGAGCATCAGCCAGGGCGCAATGGCATCAGGGACCTCTGTCTGGCGCAATACCCCGTAACTGAATGACAGCTCGCCGGTGTTGCCGTAGTGGATAAAGACCAGACCCAGAATCGCCACCAGCATCAGCAGGCCGCTGGCCTGGGTATAGATGAAAAAGCGGGTGGCGGCACGAATCCGGGTCTGGCCCGCGGAACCACTGTGGCCCCAGAGCGCGATCAGAAAATACATGGGCACCAGCATCATTTCCCAGAACAGGAAGAACAGGAACAGATCCAGGGCCAGGAAAACGCCGACCACCCCACCCAGAATCCACAACAGGTTGAGGTGAAAGAAACCGATCCGGTCACCGACCTCCTGCCAGGAACAAAGCACCGCCAGGGCGCCGAGAAAACCGGTAAGCGCCACAAGGATCAGCGAGAGTCCGTCCAGTGCCAGGTGGATCTGAATGCCGAACCGGGGAATCCAGTCCACCCGCCATTCCAGCAGCCACTGGCTCTGCCCTTTCGCGGGCAGGGCAAAATCACCGGTCACCCAGAGCCACAGGCTGATCACCAGAACGAACAGCATGGTGGCCAGGGCGATCCAGCGGGGCGTCTGTTTGCCCCACCGATCGGAGTACCAGCACAAAAGGCCACCCAGGAACGGAATCACGATCAGCCACACCAGGATCACGAAACACCCCCCGGGCCAATGGCCAGCGCCAGCAAGATCACCGTCGCGCCCAGAATCATCGCGGTTGCATAGCTGCGCACCCGGCCATTCTGGGCTCGCACCAGGCCGCCATTGAGCAGCCGGGCCAGCAGCGCCAGCAGGTTGACCGCCATATTCACCAGGTCGTGCCGCAGTATGCGAACCAGAATCAGCCAGGGCCGCACCAGCAGGCGGTCATACAGGGCATCGAAACCCCAGGCCCGGTGCCAGAGGGACCACAGCATGGCGCCCGGCCCCCGACTGACCTGTTGCCGCAACCACCCGGCCCGCGCCAGAAACAGCCATCCCGCCAGCGCCAGGCCGGCAATGACAGTGCCGATGGCCAGCACCTGGACCAGAGTATGGCCGGTCTTCGTGCTTTCCCCGGGGGGCGCCGGGAAGAGACTGCCAAGATGCGGATACAGCCAGGCGCCCACGAAGGTGGACAGCACCGCCAGCACGCCCAGAGGCAGGTGATGGGTCAGCAGTTGGGTGCCGGGCTCGGCGTTCCGGGCGTTGTCGCTGCCGTACTCGCCATGGAAGATGCCGAGAATCAGCCGCACCGTGTAGAGGCAGGTCAGCAGGGCGCCCAGCAGGCCCGCCAGAAAAAGGCCCGAGTTGCCGGCCGCCATGGCCTGCCAGAGGATTTCATCCTTGCTGTAAAAGCCGGCCGTCACCAGCGGCAGGGCCACCAGGGCCGCTCCCCCAACCAGGAAACCGGCATAGGTCACCGGCAGGCGCTTTCTCAGCCCGCCCAGCCGGGCCATGTCCTGCTCATGGTGGCAACTGGTGATCACCGAACCGGCCGACAGGAACAGCAGCGCCTTGAAGAAGGCGTGGGTGACCAGGTGGAAAATGGCGGTATCGAACGCCCCGACGCCGAGCGCCAGGAACATGTAACCAATCTGGCTCATAGTGGAATAGGCCAACACCCGCTTGATATCGGTCTGGGCCAGGGCAGCGAAGGCCGCCAGCAGCAGAGAGACCGCGCCAATGATGCCGACCAGCCCGAGGACATCCGGGGCCAGCAGGAACAGCCCGTTCAGGCGGGCAATCAGGTAGACCCCGGCGGTGACCATGGTCGCCGCGTGAATCAGGGCCGAGACCGGGGTCGGGCCCGCCATGGCATCCGGCAACCAGGTATGCAGCGGTACCTGGGCGGACTTGCCCAGGGCACCGCCCAGCAGCAACAATGCGATAAGACTGGCCATCGGATCCCCCGGCGACCAGACCTCGGAGGCGCGCGCCATCACCTGCTGGATATCCAGGGTGCCCAGCTCCCGGAAAATCAGGAACAGACCCAGGGCCAGAAACACATCGCCAATCCGGGTCACCACGAAGGCCTTGAACGCGGCCATGCCGTTGGCGCTGTCCTGATAGTAGTAGCCGATCAGCAGGTAACTGCACAGGCCAACCCCTTCCCAGCCCAGGAACAAGAGGAGCAGATTGTCCCCGAGCACCAGCACCATCATGCTGAAGACAAACAGGTTCATCCAGGCATAGAACCGGGTAATGCCAGCCTCGCCGGCCATATACCAGGCGGCAAACAGGTGGATGAAGAAGCCCACACCGGTAATAACTGCCATCATCACCAGGGCGAGGCCATCCACCGCCAGACCGATGGTCGCTTTGAATGTGCCCACCTCCATCCAGGTCCAGAGCGCGAAGCGAACCGCGCCACCAGCATGCGGGTAGATCGCTATCGCCCAGGCCGTCGCCAGGGCCGCCAGCCCCACACTGGCAACGCCAATGCAGGCGCCGACCCGTGGCCCCAGACGACCAGCGGTGAGCGCCAGTACCAGGGTGCCCATCAGGGGCAGGACAAAGGACAGGGTGACCAACAGCTCCATCATCCGCGCATCCTGCTTACCAGATCGAGATTGAGAGACCGTACCCGCTGATAGAGCTGGATCATCAGCGCCAGACCCACGGACGCTTCCGCGGCGGCCAGGGTGATTACCAGCAGGAACATGGCCTGGCCGTCAGGCTGGCTCCAGGCCGTGGCCCCCACCACGAAGGCCAGGGCCGCGGCATTCAGCATGACCTCCAGGCTCATCAGTACAAACAGCATGTTGCGGCGCAGCATCAGGCCCGCCAGTCCGAGGACAAACAGAATGGCGGCCAGAAACAGGCCGTGTTCCACCGGAATACCCGCCATCAGGAACCTCTCCTGTGTCGCAGTGGATTCGATCTGCGCCCGACATGGGAGGCCGCCACCAGCGCCCCCAGCAACAGCAGACCCGCCAGTTCAACGACCATCAGCCAGGGCCCGAACAGCGTCAGCCCCACCGCCCGTGCGGTCAGCAGTTCGCCGTCAATGGCCCGCGCCATGTCGCCGCCGGCAAGCAGATACACCAGAACGCCGAACAGCGTCAGGGCCAGCAGCGAAGGCCCGATCCAGTGCCGCGGATGGCGCCAGCCGTCGACGTCGGCCTCGGCGTCCGCCCCGAGGTTGAGCATCATCACAACAAACACGAACAGGACCATGATGGCACCGGCATAGACGATGATTTCCAGGGCGCCGGCAAAGGGCGCTCCCAGGGCGAAGAACACCAGCGCCACGGCGATCAGCGAGACGATCAGATACACCACGGCATGCACCGGGTTGCGGCCGGTAATCACGCCCACTGTGGCCAGAACCGCCACCAGGCCACTCAGATAAAATGCCAGCTCCATGGGTCTTCACCTCCCGATTTATGGCAACAGGGAACGTACGTCCACCGGTTCCTCTTCATTCAGTGCCTGGCCCTTGTCCTTGCCCCCGATGGCCATGCCCGCCACCTTGTAGAAGTGGTAATCGTGGTCCTTGCCCGGGCCGTTGATCAGCAGGTCTTCCTTCTCGTACACCAGTTGCTGCCGATCGTATTCCGCCATCTCGAAATCCGGGGTCAGCTGGATTGCCGAGGTCGGGCAGGCCTCCTCGCACATGCCGCAGAAAATGCAGCGGGAGAAGTTGATACGGAAGAATTCCGGGTACCAGCGGCCATCCTCCTGCTCGCCTTTCTGCAGTGAGATGCAGTCCACCGGGCAGGCCACCGCGCACAGGTTGCAGGCCACACAGCGCTCCTCGCCATCCGGGTCCCGGGTCAGCACGATCCGGCCCCGGTAGCGGGGCGGCAGGTAGACAGCCTCCTCCGGGTAGTTCACCGTCTCACGCTTGCGGAAACCGTGCATGAACACCATGCCCAGAGTCCGCAACTGGGTCCAGGTGGCCGGCACCAACCAGAGCACCGACCGGATAAACGGGACCTTTTCCTTCTCCATAACAGGGTCCTCCCAGGCTTACGGGCCAACCAGCAGCATCACTGCGCCGGTGGCCAGAAGATTGATCAGGGTCAGCGGCAGACACACCTTCCAGCCGAAGCTCATCACCCGGTCATAGCGGGGCCGCGGCAGCGATGCCCGCAGCAGGATAAACAGCATCAGGAAGAAACCGGTCTTGATTGCGAACCAGAGAATCGGCGGCAGCCAGGGGCCTTGCCAGCCACCGAAGAACAGGGTGACGATCAGGGCCGACACCAGCACCATGCCGACGTACTCGCCGATAAAGAACAGGCCGAACTTCATGCCGGAGTATTCAATGTGGTAGCCGTCCGCCAGCTCCTGTTCGGCCTCCGGCTGATCAAACGGATGGCGGTGGGTCACCGCGATACCGGCAATCAGGAAGGTGCAGAAACCGAAGAACTGGGGCACCACAAACCAGAGGCCTTCCTGGGCCACGACTATGTCGCGCATGTTGAACGAGCCAGCCAGGGCCACCACGCCCATCAGTGACAGACCCATGAATACTTCGTAGGAGAGCGTCTGGGCCGAAGCCCTCATGGCCCCGATCAGGGCGTACTTGTTGCCACTGGCCCAGCCGCCCAGCAATACGGCGTAGACATTGATTCCGGCCATCGCCAGGAAAAACAGCAGGCCGATGTGCAGGTCGGCAATGCCCCAGCCGGGGGTGATGGGGATGATGATGAACGACAGCAGCAGAGAGGCAAACGCGACCATCGGCGCCAGCACAAACAGCGGCCGGTCGGCGAAGGGTGGAATCCAGTCCTCCTTGAAGAAGATCTTGATCATGTCCGCCACCAGCTGGAGAGTGCCAAAGGGCCCCACCCGGTTCGGCCCATAACGGTCCTGCCACAACCCGAGCAGGCGCCGCTCGACAATGGTCATGGCCGCGCCCAGCAAAACCGCGCCCAGCAGAATCACCAGGGCCTGGAACATACCCCAGAGAATGGCCTGCAGATCGGGGCTCAGCCAGCTCATGGTTGCACCTCCTCACCAGGGGTCGGCGTCGACCCCGGGCCGGCAGTAAGCGTGACCCGGCCGCCGGCAATCCCGGCCGGCACGCTGCCCGCTGGTAGGCCCACCAGGCCGGCGGGCCAGTCAGTCTGCACGCAGGCCGGAAGGCTGACACAGGCGTGCTCGCCGGTGACAGTCACCAGCCCGCCGAGTTCTGCGCCCAAAGGTGTGGCGTCGGCTTGCGACAGCAGCAACACCGGGCGCTCCATACGCTGGCGAATCTGCTCCGCCCGGGCAGAGGTTTCATCCCCACCAAACAGTCGCGGCAAGACGACGGCCTGGCAATCATCGCCTCCGGGCCGGAACGCGTGGGGAATGGCCGTGGCGTAGTGATACTGACCGGGCCGGGGAGCAAGCAGCCGGACGCCGGGATCACCGCCGCGCAGGTGCCCCCCCACCTCATCGGTGAACTTGTTCCAGGCCTGGGGCGAATTCCAGCCCGGCGCCCAGGCAAAGGGCACCTGTTGCCGGGGTTCCTGGTAGCCGCTGTAGCCCTCCATGGAGAACGCGAAGGCGGTATCCGGATCCTGGGGCGCCCGGGGTTCACTGACATTCTGGTTCGCCCGCATGGAAGTGCGGCCACTGTACCGGTGTGGCTCCCGGGCCAGCCGGAGCCCCTCAACCCGGTAGCCGGCATCCGGCGCGGCACCCACAATGGCGGCCAGTTCCGGACAGGCACCGGCACAGGCCCCGGTGACCTGGTCCAGGGTAATATCCCCGGAGCCCGACGTGTTTTTCCGGGCCGACAGCGCGTGCAGCCAGCGCCAGCTCTCGTGAATCCGGGCCTCGGGCCGCATGTAGGCCGGGTCGAATACCTGGAAAAAACGCTGGGCACGGCCTTCGAGGCTGACCAGGGTGCCATCGGCTTCGGCAAAGCTGGCCGCCGGCAGTGAAAAGTTGGCCTGGGCCAGGGTACGGGTACGCTGGTGATCCAGCACAACCCGAACCTCGGCACGGTCAAGCGCCGCATCGACCTGGTTATCCGGCAGGCGCTGGTACAGATCATTCTCCAGAATCACCACCGCATCGGCCTCGCCGCCGGACAACTGCGCCAGTGCCCAGTCCAGGGGCTGGCCACCCATCAGGGACAGACCGGTGCTGTTCACTTCCCGACGTATGAGCATCAGGCCGCCCCCGGATACCCGCCGGGCCAGCGCACGGGCGATGTTGCCGGCGGCATCCAGCACCGCCGGGCAAGCCAGCGAACCGCCACTGACCACCAGCGGACGATCCGCCTCCATCAGGGCCCGGGCAATATCGCCGGCCTGCTTGTGAAGCCCATCATCCAGATCCGTAACCGCCGGTGCCGATGCATCAATGGCATGGGCGATGGCAAAGCCCAACCGGGCAATGTCGTCGGGCGCCAGGGACAGCCTGGGCCGGGCAATTTCATCCAGCTCGGTGGCCGCCGGGTAGGCAATGAACAGGGGCTGGCGGTGGTCCTGGGCCAGGGTTTTCATGGCTTCGGCGTTCCAGCCCGGAATCCCCAGCTTCGCTGCCCGTTCCGAGGGTGGGGCCGTTATCGCCTGGCGAATGGCCAGCCCCAGACGGGCCGCGCTTTCCATGGGATCCTCGCCAAGCACCAGCACCGCATCGTGCTGCTCCACTTCCCGCAGCGTGGGTACGGGCAAACCGCAGCTGCGGGTGATGTCATTCATGCGCTCCAGGCAGTCCTGCTCCCGTGCTTCGATGCCGGTGGAGAAGTTCGCCAGTCCCACCAGTTGCCGGAGCTGGTAATTGCTCTCCAGGCTGGCCCGGGGTGAGCCGATACCAACCACCCGGCGGGCATGTTTGAGGGCATCGCCAATACGCGCCAGCGCCGCATCCACCTCGAGCTCTGCCGGCTGCTCACCGGGGCTCGGCCGCCACTCCGGCACACGGGGCCGGTCGGTGCGGTTGACATAGCCATAGCCAAACCGCCCCAGATCACACAGGAAGTAGCCGTTCACTTCTCCGTGGTAGCGGTTTTCAATCCGGCGGATATCGCCATAACGCTCACCCGGACTGATATTGCAGCCCACGGCACACTGGTGGCAGATACTGGGTGCAAATTGCAGGTCCCACTTGCGGGTGTAATGGTCCGAATGGCTCTGGTCGGTGAACACTCCGGTGGGGCAGACTTCGGTCAGGTTGCCTGCGAACCGGCTTTCGAGAGTGCCTTCCTCGTGGCGCCCGAAATAGATGTTGTCCTTGGCCCCGAACGCTCCGAGATCCTTGCCGCCGGCGTAGTCGTTGTAGAAGCGTACGCAGCGGTAGCAGGTGATGCAGCGGTTCATCTCGTGGGCGATGAACGGGCCCAGGTACTGGTTGCGGCGGGTACGCTTGCGGAACCGGTAACGGCGGCGGTCGTGGCCGGTCATCACGGTCATATCCTGCAGGTGACAGTGACCGCCTTCCTCACACACCGGGCAGTCGTGGGGGTGGTTGATCATCAGCCACTCGACGACACTGGCCCGGAAGGCCCGGGCCTCCTCGTCCTCGATATCAATCCGGGTGCCGTCTGCCGCTGGGGTCATGCACGACATCACCAGAGTGCCCTTATGGTCGTCGCTGCCCTTGTACTGGCGCACAGCACACTGGCGGCAGGCCCCGACACTGCCCATCGCGGGATGCCAGCAGAAGTAGGGTATGTCCAGGCCCAGGGACAGGCAGGCCTGGAGCAGGTTGTCTGCCCCGTTGACCTCGTAGCTCTGGCCGTCCACATGAATGGTTGCCATGGTGCCGGTTTACTCCCTGTTCGCGGTCAGTGATCGGGTCATACTTCCCCCACCGGAATCGGATCCGCATGGGCCTTGCCCTTCGGGTAATGAACGCCCTGCTCGAATTCGTGCCGGAAGTGCCGGAGGGCGGTCTGCAATGGCATGGCTGCGCCCGGGGCGTGGGCGCAGAAGGTCAGCCCCGGCCCGCAGTCCGCCGCCAGCTTGTCCAGCAGCTCGACATCGCCGGCCTGGCCTTCGCCCCGCTCCAGCGCCAGTAACAGCTTCACGGTCCACGGCAGGCCATCCCGGCAGGGGGTACACCAGCCGCAGGACTCCCGGGCGAAAAATTCCTCCAGATTACGCATCAGCGAGACCATGCTCTGGTCTTCTGTGACTACGGTAATCAGCCCCGTGCCCAGGCGACTGCCTTCCTTGCCCACGGTGTCGAAATCCAGTGGCAGGTCCAGGTGCTTCGGCAACAGAAAGCCGGTGCTGGCACCGCCGGGCAGCCAGGCCTTGAGCGCCCGGCCGTCCCGCAGGCCACCGGCACGGTCCAGGATTTCCTGGCCGGTGATGCCGATGGGCAGTTCCCAGAGGCCGGGCCGGTTCACCAGGCCCGAGGCGCCGTAGAGTTTGGTGCCGCCATCCTCGGTGCGCCCACCGGACAACCCCTGGTACCAGTCGGCACCCCGCAGCATCACCGCCGGCACGTTGCACAGGGTTTCCACATTGTTCACCACCGTGGGCTTGCCCCAGGCGCCGGATTGGCCGGGGAACGGGGGTTTGGCCCGCGGGTTGGCGCGCTTGCCCTCCAGGGAATTGAGCAGGGCGGTTTCCTCGCCACAGATGTAGCGCCCGGCGCCGGTATGCACGGCCATATCAAAATCGAAGCCGCTACCGGCGATATCCCGCCCGAGCCAGCCGGCCTCCCGGGCTTCCACAAGGGCCTCCGCCAGAACCCTGGCGGATTCCACGTACTCGCCGCGCAGGAAGATGTAGCCGTAGCGGGCGTTGTTGGCGAAGGCGGCCAGGATCATGCCCTCGATCAGCAGGTGCGGCTGCTGCTCCATCAGCAGGCGGTCCTTGAAAGTGCCCGGTTCCATCTCGTCGGCGTTACAGACGATATAGCCCCGGGGCATGTCGCCGCCCTGCAGGGTGAGGCTCCATTTCAGGCCGGCGGAGAAGCCGGCGCCGCCACGGCCGCGCACTCTGGCCTGTTTCATGGTGGCGATAACCGCCCGGGGATCGTGTTCGTTCAGGACCTGCTGGACCGCAAGATAGCCCTCCCTGGATTGGTAATCTTGCAGATTCACCACCTGGCCATCGTCCCGCAGCCGCCAGGTCAGCGGATGGGTCTCCGGCCTGCGCTCGGCAGCGGGCTGGAGTATCCGGCTCCGGTACACCGCAGACTGGCGCTGGCTGTTCATGAATAGCCCTCCAGGAGCCCGGCAAGCTCATCGGCGCCTACCGGCCCATAGACATCGTCGTCGATCATCATGGCCGGGCCACCGTCACAGGCGCCCAGGCAACATACCGGCAGCAGGGTGAAGCGGCCGTCGGCGGTGGTTTGCCCCAGGCCGATGCCCAGGTGTTCGCTCAGGGCCTGGCGGAGCTGGTCGAAGCCGGTCAGGAAACAGGAACTGGAATCACAGACCAGAATCACATGGCGACCCACCGGCTGGCGGAAAATCAGGCTGTAGAAGGTGGCCACCCCCTCAACGCTGGCCGGGCCCACCCCCAGCACCCGGGCAATCGCCGGGATGGCCGCATCCGGCACCCAGCCATGGCGGCGCTGGACAATTTTCAGCGCTTCTATGCAGGCCGCCTGGGGCTGCTCATAGTGGCTGAGCTCCTCGCGGATCGCGGTCTCATCCTCCGGATGCAGCTGAAAGCCATCGGTGGCGAGAATCTGCCCGCTCGAGGTCTGCTGGTTTGAAGCCTGTGTGTGTTCCATCATCAGCGGTCCACGTCTGCCATCACAAAATCAATGCTGCCCAGGTGGGCGATCAGATCCGGCACAAAGCCGCCCCGCATCACACTGGGAATCTGCTGCAGGTGCGGGAAGCTGGGGGTCCGGATCCGGGTACGGTAACTCATGGTGCTGCCATCACTGGTCAGGTAATAACTGTTGATGCCCTTGGTGGCCTCTACCATCTGCAAGGATTCCTGGGGCTTGAGCACCGGTCCCCAGGACACCTGCAGGAAATGGGTAATCAGTGTTTCAATGTGTTCCAGCATCCGCTCCCGGGGCGGCGGCGTGGTGAGCGGGTGGTCGGCCTTGAAATCGCCCGCCGGCATGTGGTTTACACATTGCTGGATAATCCGCAGGCTCTGGCGCATTTCCTCGATGCGGAGCTGGCCCCGATCGAAAACATCCCCGCGATCCCCCAGCGGCACCTCGAATTCGAAGTTGTCGTAACCGGAGTAGGGGCGCTGCTTGCGCAGGTCGAAATTGCATCCGGTGGCCCTCAGGTTCGGACCGGTAACGCCCCAGGCCAGAGCCTCGGCCGTGTTAAAGGCCGCCACGTTGCGGGTCCGCTCGCGCACCAGAGCGTTCTCCATCATCGCCCGCTCGTACTCACGCAGCCGGGGCGGCATCCAGTTCAGGAACTCCTGCACCAGCTTCTCCCAGCCCTGGGGCAGGTCCTGCATCACGCCGCCGATGCGGAACCAGGCCGGATGCATGCGAAAGCCGGTGATGCCTTCAATCACCTTGTAGGCCCTCTGCCGGTCGCTGAAGGTAAAAAACACAGGTGTCATGGCCCCCAGGTCCTGCAGGTAGGTGCCCAGAAACAGCAGATGGCTGGTGATCCGGAACATTTCGGCCATCATCACCCGAATCGTCTTCACCCGGTCTGGCACTTCAATGCCCGCCAGCTTTTCCACCGCCAGCACGTAGGGCAGGTTGTTCATTACCCCGCCGGTGTAATCGATGCGGTCGGTGTAGGGAATAAAGCTGTGCCAGGACTGGCGCTCCGCCATCTTTTCCGCGCCCCGGTGGTGGTAGCCGATATCCGGCACGCAGTCGACCACTTCCTCACCATCGAGCTGGAGCACAAGGCGGAAGGCGCCGTGGGCAGAGGGATGGTTGGGCCCCAGGTTCAGGAACATGAACTCCGCGCCATCCCGTTCCCGCGCCATGCCCCAGTTCTCGGGCACGAACTGCAGGGCATGCTGTTCCTTCTCCTGGCCTGCCACGGTCAGGGTGTAGGGATCAAATTCCGTGGCCCGGGCGGGGTAGTCCTTGCGCAGGGGATGGCCGGTCCAGGTTGGCGGCATCAACAGGCGTTCCAGGTGGGGGTGGCCGGCAAAGCCGATGCCGAACATGTCCCACACTTCCCGCTCGTACCAGTTGGCGGACGGGAACACGCCAGTGGCTGAGGGTACGCTCAGGTCGTCCGCACTCAGTGGCACTTTCAGCATGATGTCGCGGTTTCGCGTAACCGACATCAACTGGTAGAACACCGTGAATTCCGAGGGCGGTAATCCGTGACGATGACCACGCAGCCTCTCGTCCGTGGCCGACAGATCGTAGAGCATGTCGAAGGGTGCGTTCAGGCCCTTGAGGTAGCCCAGGACATCGGTCAGGGACTCTCGCGTTACCCAGAGCACAGGCATACCAGTGCGAGTCTGCTGGCAGCTCAGCACGCCATGGCCGAAATCCCGCTGCAGGGCTTCGACCAGTTCGGCTTCGGTGGTATCTGTGCTCATGCTCGTGGTTTGACTCCTGAAACCAGGTGGGTAAACAACGGCGTACCGTTCTACAGCTTGTCTGGCGTCCTCAGCTCCGTGACCTGGATACGCTGATCCCGCCACTTTTCCCGCTGCGAGGGCATCTCGGCCCGGTAGACGCCTTGATCCCCTACTACCCAGGATAGCGGCCGCCGCTCTTCCTGTATGGAATCCTGCAAAAGTTGCAGACCCTGCAGGAAGGCCTCGGGCCGTGGCGGGCAACCGGGCACGTAAACGTCGACCGGCAGAAACTTGTCCACGCCCTGCACCACCGAGTAAATGTCGTACATGCCCCCGGAATTGGCGCAGGAGCCCATGGAAATAACCCACTTGGGTTCCAGCATCTGGTCATAAAGCTGCTGAATGACTGGCGCCATCTTGATAAAGCAGGTGCCGGCAATCACCATGAAATCGGCTTGTCTGGGGGAGGCCCGGATCACTTCCGAACCAAACCGGGCGATATCATGGGGCGAGGTAAACGCGGTGGTCATTTCCACATAGCAACAGGACAGCCCGAAGTTGTAGGGCCACAGGGAGTTTTTCCGGCCCCAGTTGACCGCCGAGTTGAGCACTTCGCTCAGCCTGCCGGTAAAAACGTTACGCTCCAGTTGCTGTTTCACCGGGTCCTCGGTTTTTTTCCGGTGATCAATGGGATAACGGGCGTCATCCCCCGTCGGACCCTCGGCCCGGGTCAGGGTATAGGCCATTGAGTTCCTCCAGTGATACTCGCGCCATCGTTACTCGCCGGCCTGACAGGCCCGGGTCATTGATGGGCGCTTGCTAAGAACCGCGTTTGTCCGCTGTCCTGCTTTGCGGAGCCCAGTCAAGGGCGCCGGTGCGGCTGTCGTAGATCAGGCCGGCCAGCAGGATGAATATAAACACGGCAGCTCCCCAGAACCCGGTCCAGCCGACATCGCGGATAACCAGCGACCAGGCAAACAGGAACACCGCCTCAATGTCGAAGATCACGAACAGCATGGCCACCAGGTAGAACTTGACTGAAAAGCGCTGGCGGGCGCTGCCGGCGCCGATAATGCCGGATTCAAACGGAAGGGATTTGCTGATGCCATGGCTACGGCCACCCAGCAGGCTCGACGCACCCACCATAAAGGCGCAAAGGCCCAGTACCGCAACGATAAAAAACCCGGTCGCCCAGTATTGGGCCACGCCATGCGCCGTGCCTTCAATCATCCAGTCTCCCCTCGACAGTCTGCTGCCGTGGTTTTGAATACCTGACTTAAAAGCTAGCAATGGCTTCCCGATTGCGCAAACCCCTGGGGGAAAACAGCTCGTTAATATGCAACTATATGATGGGAAAGATATTACAGATGATACAGGTGAATATGAGAAGATACTGATGGAGCGGGTGAAGGGAATCGAACCCTCGTATGCAGCTTGGGAAGCTGCCGTTCTACCATTGAACTACACCCGCGACGCAATCACCGCGAGAGCAATATAAGCGCTTCGCCCGCCCGAGGGCAAGCATTCTGTCTGGAGCTTGAATGGATCCCATCCTGACCCTGATTGGCGCCCTGATGCTGGTCATCAGCATTGTCCTGAGCCCGCTCTCCAGCCGGGTCGGCATGCCCGTGCTGCTGATTTTTCTGGTGGTGGGCATGATGATGGGCGAAGACGGCCCGGGCGGGATTGAATTCGATAATTTCCAGTTGGCGTTCGTCATTGCCAACCTGGCGCTGGGGGTCATCCTGCTCGATGGCGGTATGCGCACCCGGGCCGAGACCTTCCGTGTCGGCCTGCGCCCCGCCCTGGTACTGGCAACCCTCGGCGTAGCCATGACGGCCGGCGGCGCGGCCATTATCGCCTGGTGGGTGTTTGATCTGAACTGGCTGACCGCCTTGCTGATTGGCGCCATCATTTCCTCCACCGACGCCGCGGCAGTATTCTCCCTGCTCCAGGGCCGTGGCCTACACCTGAACGAACGGGTCAGTGCCACCCTGGAAATTGAATCGGGCAGTAACGACCCGATGGCCATCTTCCTGACCCTGATGCTGGTGACCTTCATCGGCAATTCCGGCGATCAGGCCGGCTGGCTAGCGCTGACCATGCTGGCCAAACAGTTCGGGATTGGCGGCATAGCCGGCATCCTCGGCGGCTTTGCCATCGTAGAACTGGCCAACCGCATCCGCCTGACACCGTCGCTGTACCCGCTGCTGGTGGCCGCCGCCGGCATTTCGGTGTTTTCCGCCACCAACGCCCTGGGAGGCAGCGGTTTCCTGGCGATTTACCTGACCGGTGTGGTGATCGGCAACCGCCATGTGCGCATGATGCCGATGATCCTGCAGGTCCATGACGGCCTGGCCTGGCTGGCTCAGTTGTGTCTGTTCCTGATGCTCGGCCTGCTGGTCAATCCGTCCGACCTGGTTCCGCTGGCCGGCGGGGGCCTGATACTGGCACTGTCGCTGATTTTCGTGATCCGCCCGCTCACCGTCATGCTCACCCTCTGGCCGTTCGCCTTTAACCGGCGGGAGCTGGGCTTTATCAGTTGGGTGGGCCTGCGCGGCGCAGTACCCATCGTTCTGGCCCTGTTCCCGATCATCGCGCACCTGCCGGAGGCGGATCTGGTGTTCCACGCGGCCTTTTTCATTGTGCTGGTGTCCCTGCTGGTTCAGGGCACGACCATGGCGCCTCTGGCCCGCAGGCTGCGCCTGGAGGTCCCGGCCGGGGAAGTCCCTTATCGCCGGCTTCCGCTGGATGCCCCGGCAGCGGGTGATCATGAGCTGATGCTGTTCCCGCTGCGCGGCGAGAACTGGGAGACGCCCCGTCGCCTGAGCCAGCTCCGGTTCCCGGAGAACACGGCGGTAGCCGGAGTGTTCCGCAACCGGGTCTGCCTGCAACCGAAAGGCGACCTGGAAGTCGCCAGCGGCGATATGGTGGCGATGTTTGCCACGCCCGGCGTATTGCCGGAGCTGGGTAAGGCACTCAGTGGCCGGCATGCACCGAAATACCTTGCCGAGCGGGCGTTCTTCGGTGATTTCGTACTCAATGGCGACGCCCTGCTGGGGGATGTGGAGCAGGTCTACGGCATCGAGTTCGATGACCTGCCACCGGAGCTGTCCCTGGCCGAATGCTTTGCCAGGCGAACCAAGGGGCACCCTGTTGTCGGGGACGTGGTGATCCTCGGCCCGGTCACACTGGTCGCCCGGGCCACCAGTGCCGATCAGGTCACCAAGGTGGGGCTTAAGATGGACAGTTCACAAAACGGTTGATCAGTAAACGAGATAGCCTAAAAAGTTAACAAAATCCCTTAACAGCCCCCCGGCGGGCTATGGTATAAAACGCCTGTATAAAGATTAATCATTGGTAAGTTCAGGCTATGCTGATTTTCCGTGCTGTTTTTTCCGCCCTGGTCCTGCTGTCGCTGGCTGCCTCACCCCAGGCCCTGGCGGCCGGGTTGCTGGCCAAAGCCGACACCCGGATGCCGGCAAAAACCACCTACAACGCAGCCGATATCCAGGACGTGAGCAAGGTCGTTGTGCGCAAGGGTGAACGGCGGCTTTACCTCATGAGCGGCGACGAGGTGGTGCGCAGCTATCGTATTTCCCTGGGCGATAATCCAAAGGGCCATAAACTTTACGAAGGTGACGAACGCACCCCCGAGGGCACTTACACCCTGGACTGGCGCAATGCCGAGAGCGACTTCTACAAATCCATCCACATTTCCTACCCCAGCGAACGGGACCGGGAGCTGGCGTCGGCCTGGGGGCTGGATCCCGGCGGCAGCATCATGATTCATGGCTTGCCGAACGGCGAGGAAGATATGGCGTTTGCCTACAGGGGCCTGGATTGGACGGACGGCTGCATTGCCGTGACCAATAAAGAGATCGATGAAATCTGGCAATTGGTGTCGAACGGCACGCCGATCAGCATTCAGCCCTGAAACGTTCCCGGAAAAACCTGACAGCAGCATTAAGTTGTTGTCATAAGCAAAGAAAATTTACCCTTACTGAGTTAACATTTTTCCTTACAGTGTTTTACACTGTTTTACGACTCCGGTAGTCATTGCCCGAAACTGTCGGGCAAGTTGACAGGAAGTCGTCTACACTGACTTTCGGATCACAGGAAATAACTCGACCAATAAGGGGATTTACCATGCGTAAACTGACGATCGCCGGGATTGCACTGGCCACTGCACTGACTGCAGGTTGTGCCACTACCGATCAGGGTGCCATCGACGAAGCTAATGCAACAGCCAACTCCGCCGAGACCACCGCTGAGAAGGCACTGAACACTGCTAACAGCGCAGCCAGCACTGCTCGCTCTGCCGAGCAGACCGCAGAAGAAGCACTGGCAGCTGCCAAGGCTGCTCAGCGCGCTGCCGAGGAAGCAAACGAGCGTGCCAAGCGTATGCTCGAGCGTTCCAGCCAGAAGTAAGGCTGAAACGTTTCAGGAAAGGGCCGGCACTGCCGGCCTTTTTTATGCCTCGGGCTCGGGCTTGCCCGTGGTCACCGGCTTGTTCTGCTTCAGGAAGGTTGTCATCAGTTCCATCGGCAGCGGGAACACAATAGTCGCCGAATTGGTATTACTCATGTCCGCAAGGGTCTGCAGATACCGCAACTGCATTGAGCCCGAATTGCTGGACATCACATCTGCGGCTTCCACCAGCTTCTTCGAGGCCTGCAATTCGCCCTCGGCATGAATCACCTTCGCACGGCGCTCACGCTCGGCCTCCGCCTGACGGGCAATGGCCCGAATCATGGATTCGTTCAGGTCGACGTGCTTGATCTCAACGTTGGCGACCTTGATGCCCCACTCCTCGGTCTGGGCATCGATTATTTCCTGGATATCGGAATTCAGCTTGTCACGTTCCGAAAGCATTTCATCCAGATCGTGTTTGCCGAGCACCGACCGCAATGTGGTCTGGGCCAACTGACTGGTGGCCGAACCAAAGTCCTCAACCCGGATGATAGCCCGCTCAGGATCCACCACCCGGAAATAAAGCACGGCGTTCACCCGCACGGTGACGTTATCCCGGGAGATGACGTCCTGGCTGGGAACGTCAAGCGTGATCACCCGCAGATCCACCCGAACCATCTGCTGGATCACCGGAATCACGATGATCAGGCCGGGCCCTTTCACGCCCTGAAAGCGGCCGAGGAAGAACACCACCCCGCGCTCGTACTCCGGCATTATCTTGATGGCCGAGCCGAGAATCAGCAATAACACCACAACAGGTGCGATATAGGGAACCAGTTCACCAATCATACGGCCTCCTTGTTTTGCCGTTTGCCTGTGCCTATCGGATCAGCCGTTGCCCGGCAGCACCCTGACACTCAGCGTTAAACCCTCAACTGCTGTTACTTTCACCCGGTCATCCTTGCGGATCGGCTGGCTGCTGATGGCATTCCACCGTTCACCACTGACCCGGACATGCCCCCGGTAATGCTCATGCTCTGCGCAAAAATCTTCCAGCGACACGCCCTCTTCATGGCTCAACTGCTCGACACCGCTGACCGGGGACCTGCGCCGCAATCCGATAAACCGGGTGACCGTCCACAGGATAAAACCGCCGGCGACCAGGGCGGTACCGCCAATGGTCGGCAGGGATATATCCTGGTGGCTGCCATCCATCAGGATGACCGAGCCCGTCACAAACGCCACGATGCCTCCGACCCCCAATACTCCGAAACTGGGCACGAAGGCCTCTCCCACGATGAAGGCGAGGCCGAGCAGGATCAGCGCCAGGCCGGCGTAGTTGACGGACAGCACCTGGAAAGCAAACAGCGCCAGAACCAGACAGATGGCACCAACCACGCCGGGCACGACCGCGCCGGGGCTGGCCAGCTCGAAAACAATGCCGTAGAACCCGATAATCATCAGGAAATAGGCAACGTTCGGATCGGTAATCACCGACAGCAGGCGGGTACGCCAGTCTGGCTGGGCGCGGACAATCTCGAGGTCGGCGGTAGCCAGGGTCACCTCTCCCGACGCCATGGCAACCTTGCGGCCGTCGATCTGCTGAAGCAGTTCCCGCAGATTCGGAACAACCACGTCTATGACGTTTTTCTCGAGTGCTTCTGTGGCGCTGAGATTGACGGCCTTGCGCACCGCTTCCTCAGCCCAGTCGGCATTGCGGCCGTGGCGCTGCGCCAGCCCGCGGATGTAACTGACCGCATCCTCCAGCACCTTGCGCTCCATGGCGGTGCTGCCATCTCCGGCGTCCGGCTCACTGGCCGGTTCCTGGCTGCCAGGCAGGCCACCCATCTGGACCGGCGTTGCCGACCCGAGATTGGTCGCCGGTGCCATGGCGGCAATGTGACTGCCGTAGAGGATATAGGTGCCGGCGCTGGCAGCCCGGGCGCCCTGGGGAGAAACGTAGGTGGCGACAGGTACTTCAGAGGCAAGAATGGCCTGGATAATGTCCCGCATGGAGCTCATCAGGCCGCCCGGGGTATCGATCTCGATGATCACCAGCCCGGCACCCTCCGATTCAGCCCGGTCAATGCCGCGGGTGACGTAATCCATGGTGGCGGGGCCGATGGCGCCGTCAACGGTGAGTACCAGAGCGGTTCCGCTGGATGCCTGCTGGGCAAGCACCTGATGGCTCAATGATCCCAGAGCCATTAACAGACCGGCCAGCAGCACCAGTGCCCGGATTTTCAGGCGGGCAGGGCTCGGTAATCGAGTGGGACGGTGCATCTGCCTTACGCCTCCCCGGGATGCGGCAGAGAGACAGAAAACCGGTTTCTGTCAGCTGCCGGGTAAAACCGAACGGGCCGGAGCCCGCTCAGAAATAGAGCCGCTGTTCGGGTTCCGCGGTGGATTCAGGTGCTTTTTCGTCGACGGTCTTGTCGGCCGCCATCTGGGTCACCCGTTCACCGATCATGGTGGGAATGCCATCGGCCTGATCCACAGCCAGCTCAATCGCAGCGCGCTTGACCTGAACACCCGGATGATTGGCGCGGAACGCCTCAACCTCGGTGAAAACCTGCTGCCATAACCGGTCACGATCCTCGCCCGTGTACTCCTCATGAGGGCGATGCACTTCGAGCCAGACTTCGCCCCGGGAGAGCCCGATCTTGACGGCATCACGCACGATCTGAACCGGAGTGCCCTTCTCGACCTGGTACACGAACCGGGAAATATCCTCGTTGTACATCCGGAAGCAGCCATGGCTGACCGGCATACCGACGCCAAACTTCTTGTTGGTACCGTGAATCAGGTAGCCGTCTTCACTGAGCAGCAGGGCGTGACTGCCCAGAGGGTTATTCGGGCCCGGCGGAATCATTCGGGGCAGAAAGCCACCGGAGGCCTCGTATTCTGCCCGGATACTGGCGGGGGGATACCAGGCCGGCGATTCCAGTGGCATGGTCACCCTGGCGTTGGTCAGCGGTGAGGGATTCTCTGCCGTGCCCACCCCGACCGGATACACCTGCACGCCGTTATCGGAAAAGTAGTACAGGCGATATTCCGCCAGGTTGATAACAATACCTTCGCGCCGGGCATCCGGAAGCACATACTGTCGCGGCAGGGTGATCAGGGTGCCTTCCCCCGGGAGCCAGGGGTCGACACCGGGATTGGCCTTCACCAGCTCCAGATACCCCAGCGCCAGGCGGTTGCCGATGCCCGCAAAGGTATCCTCGTAGCTGGTCTCATAGACCCCCAGTTCACCCGCCAGGTCGCCCTTGATGGGAAACGTGGGAACCCGGGGACTCCGGTCAATGGTTTCCGGCTCGTCAGTACCCTTGGCTCCGTCAGTTCCCTCTGCCCCGCCTGCTGCGGCCCCGGAGTTCGCTGGCTCTGCCGCGTTAAGTACCGGCAGCGTCAGCATCTGGGCCAGGAGCAGCACCGCTGAAAATCTCAACCACATATAGATAATGCTCCGAAATCATCATGGCACCCGGATAATGACAGCGGGTACCGTCAGGAGTTCACATAGATCGCCCACACAGTAACGATGGCCAGCGCAACAAAAAGAACGCTTGCACCAATTCGCGCAGTGGCCAGGGGCAACCGTTCCATCAGCCAGCGTCCTGCCATGATAACCGGTATATTGGCCAGCAGCATCCCCACCGTGGTTCCGACCACAACCCAGAAAGTTTCAGTGAAGCGGGCGGCAAGGACAACGGTCGCCACCTGGGTTTTGTCGCCGATCTCGGCCAGGAAAAACATGATCGTGGTGGCCATGAAAGCCCCCATGCCGAGAAACTTCGAATCATCGCTGTCGTCTTTATCCGGAATCAGTAACCAGAGCGCAATGGCCACGAAGCTTACCGCCAATATCCATGGCAGCCAGGCCTCGGGAATGAGACTGGCGACCCAGGCACCGAGCCAGGCAGACAAGGCATGATTGAGAATGGTGGCCACCAGGATGCCGAGGATAATCGGCAAGCGGGTTGCATATCGGGCAACGAGGAAAAGCGATAACAGCTGGGTCTTGTCACCGATTTCCGCTATGGCGACAGCGACCGTTGAGGCAAGGAATGCGTCCATGAAAAACTCCAGGGCGGATCGTCAGACATGAGACAGCTCACCTTCCGCCCTATGGAGGTGAAACTGCCTCAGGTCTTGCCAATTTCACCGAGGCGCCGGTGAAACATGATAGCCATGGGGATTGGGCCCCAAGTGTGTTGACTACCATCCGACCGGAATACCGGGTGCGGAGGCTACTCCCCTGAAGAGTGAGCGAATAGTAATGGATTCGTGGAGGCAGGGCAACTAACCCCGCATTTTCCATACCGGTATTGCGGCGACCGCGACAAATGCCGCCACCAGCCACCAGGCCGAATGAAAGGCACTGATGGTTGGCATGCCACCAGCGTGCTCACCGAACTCAATGGTCAAGGCCACAAGATTGACACCGAATGCGCCACCGAGCTGCCGCATGAAGTTCAGGGTGCTGGAGCCGGCCCCCAGTTCATGGGGCTCCAGCGGATTGAGCGCGCCCGTGGACAGCGCGGGCAGCATGAAGCCGATGCCGATTCGGCCCACCACCGCCCAGAGAGCCAGCCAGCCCATAGCCAGTTCCAGATCAGAAAGCGCAAACAGCGCCGCAGACAGGGCAAATACGGCGATACCAAAGATAACCAGCTTGCGGGCACTCTGCGTGTCGGCCAGCCGGCCCGCGAGCGGAAAAATCATGCCCAGGACAATGCCGGCCGGCAACATCAACAGACCGGCCTCGGTCGCCGTGAACCCAAGAGCTGTCTGCACAAACAGAGGAATCAGATAGGTCGATCCGAACAGGGCAAGACCCAGCGCCATTGCCCCCAGGCAGGCAAAGAGAAACGTCGGCTTGCGCAACAGGTCAATGTTCACCAGCGGGTTTCGGGTGCGCCGCTCCCGGAAGACAAAAAGCCACAGGGCAGCCAGCGCCAACAATGCCTCGGCCCCGATCCATGCCCACTGCCCATCGGCCTGCTGCAGCCTGTTGAGCGTATCCAGTGACAACGCAATGGCAGCACCGAGCAGCAACAGGCCGGCAAGATCAAACCGATAGGGAGCAGGACGGTCCGGCGGCACTGGCAGAAAACGCCAGGCCATCAGAACCCCGATCAGGGTCACCGGAGCCGGAGCAAACATTACATATCGCCAGCTCAGCTGATCGACCAGAAAGCCGCCAAGCACCGGGCCCAGAGCCGGCGCCAGGATCACGCCCATGCCATAGATGCCCATGGCCTGGCCACGGCGATCCCGGGGAAAGATACGGAACACCAGGAACATGCCCATGGGCTGCATCAGGCCAGCCATGGCGCCCTGGCCAATACGCGCAACAATCAGCTGTTCCGGGGTGACGGCAAATCCACCGGCCAGAGAAATCAGGGTGAACAGGAACATCGCCATGGCCAGGGTTTTCCGGATCCCGAAATGATCCAGCAGCCAGGACGAGGCGAGCATGGTGGTGGTCATGGCGGCGATAAAGCCCGTGGCGAGCCAGTGCACCTGGCCCTGGCGGATGCCGAATTCCACCATGATGTCGTGCAGCGCCACGTTGACCACCGTGGCGCTGAGAACCGTGGCCATGGTACCGGTTACTACCGTAACCAGTGCCAGCCAACGCCAGCGATCCCCGTAGCGGGCCTTCAGGCCCTCAACCGAATTATCAGCCAAGGATGATTACTTCTGCTTTTCGGCGTTTTCCAGGATTCGGTTGAACACCCGGACGGTGCACTCGATATCTTCGTCGCTGATCCCTTCGAGCATTTCCTCCCGAAGCGTGCTGGCCCGCCTGGACAGATCATCCATAAAACCACGGCCGGCGGTTGTCAGGTGCAGACGGCGGGCCCGGCGGTCGTTCGGGCAGGGCCTGCGCTCAATCAGCCCCTGCTGCTCCAGACTGTCCAGCAGGCGGACCAGCGTCGGATTCTCGATGGCCATGAGGCTGGCCAGCTCTCGCTGGGTCAGGCCTTCACCGCCCTTTTCCAGATACACCATGGTGCTCCACCGTGCCTGGGTGACGCCAAGATCCTTCAGGCGCTCATCCAGCATTTTTCGCCAGCGACGGGTAACCCGGGCTACCGCAAAAGGAAACTGTTCTCTCATCTGTCGTCACTCCATTCAAATGGAACCGGGGCCAGCCTTCGGCAAGGCCGGTAATCGGCCAATCAATAACCCTATCGGAAAGTTACCAATAGTATGCTAACAATTGAAATAAAAACAGATGCGAAAGTCAAAACAAAATCGGGGAAAACCGAGAGGGCGCTGCGTCAGCCAGCCTGGCGCAGCTCTTCCTGCATGTCGTCGACTTTGGTCGACTGGTGGAAATCGCTGTTCCGTGGATCCATCTCGGTCAGCACCGGAGAGGTTTCCGGCATCGCCGGCACAAAGTGCTCCTGATCCTCAACCGCAACGTCCTCGGTGTGAGTGATGCGGTAGCTGGTGATAACGGCCAGTCCCAGCAGGAACGCGGCATTGCCCAGGAACAGCCCTTTCGGCCCGAGCAGGTTGATCAGTTCCGCCATGGCGACCGGTCCGATCACGCTCCCGACACCGTAGCTGAGCAGCAGCGTGGCGCTGGCCGCGACAATCCGTGTGCTTTCCATGCGGTCATTGGTGATGGCCACCGCGATCGGGTAAAGCGTGGCGGACAGCCCGGTAAACAAGCCCACCAGCAGGGTCAGCAGCCAGAGGTTGGCGGCCCCCAGTAGCACAACGCCGCCCGCCGAGGAAGCGGCAGTCAAAGCCACCCAGAACATCACCCGGCGGCGATCAAACCGGTCACACAGCCGGCCGAGTGGCCAGGCCATTATCATCGCGGCCACGATGGCGCTGGCCATGAAGGTGGACGTTCTGGCAACGTCCAGCCCGACCAGGGTCGCGTAGACCGGTCCCAGGGCGTAGAAACCGCCGATCATTATGCCGCAGATCAGAGCACCGGTGACGCCGGTGAAGGACTCCCGGGCGAGGGTAAAAAAGGAAATACGCTGCACCTGCTCAATCACCGGGGCTTCCATCCGGGTCATCGAAAGGGGTACCAGCGCCAGCACCAGCAAAATCGCAGCAATCGAGAAGGGCATGAAATTGGCCGGGTCGCCAATATTAACGATTAACTGGCCACCGGCCGCCGAGAGATAGAATACAATCTGGTACACGGCGAACAGTGCGCCGCGATTGGCATTGGTGGCCCGACTGGAAAACCAGCTCTCGATTACCACCAGCACGCCGGCAATGCTGAACCCGGACAGCACGCGCAGAGCGGCCCAGAACAGCTCGGAAACCGCCATCGGGTAAAGCAGGGCCGTCACGGCGGCAATGGCGGCAAATACCGCAAAGGCCCGGATATGGCCAACACGGCCGATAACCCGGTGAACGTAAAGTGTGCCCAACACAAAACCGATGGAGTAACAGACCAGGATCCAGCCAATGATATCCGGCGATACCGCTTCGATACTGAGGCGGATGCCCAGCAATGTCATCAGGAACGCATTGCCACTGACCAGCAGGATAATGCTCAGAATCAGGGCAGACAGGGAGGTGACCATTCGGGTCATTACAGCAGCTCCGGGCGTTACAGGATGTTTTCGGGTTGATGGAACACAAAGTAGCAGCAAGCACCGGACTTTGCCGGGCACGTATTAGATCAGGCGCCCGAGGTGAAGCCACTAAGCACTTCCCGAAACCTGTTAACCCGGTCACAAAAACCCGCAAAGGCAGTTATGGTGCGGTTTAACAGAGTTTTACATTAATGTGCCGTAACAGACCCTGCTGGCCGGAGCAGGTAACATAAATGCGAGCTATTCATTGGACCACGAGCGCCTGGTTATGAAAAAAACGGAATGGCCCATCCGCTGGGATCTGCTGCTTCGCTACCGATTGATTGAAACCGTTGCCCTGTGGGAAGGTCGTCTGACCACCAACCACATCTGCCACAGTTTTGGTATTGGTCGCCAGCAAGCGTCCAAGGACATCAATACCTATCTGCGGGAGCTGGCTCCCGGCAACTTGGTTTATGACCGCCACCTCAAAGGTTACGTTCCCGCTGCAAAATTCCGCCCGGTGGTTACCCGGGGCATGGTGAACGAGTATCTGGATCTGCTGGCCCGCCAGCAGAGCCTGAGCAATACCTTCGAGTCTCTCGACATTGGCCTGCCTGACAGCATTGTCGTGCCGGGCCCGAACCGTGTTATCGCCCCGGAAACAATGCGGGCGGTGGTTGCCGCGACGCGGCAAGGGCGCCAGTTGCGAGCCAGCTACGCCTCCCTGAGCCGGCCGGAAGCGGTTGAAAGCATCCTTGAGCCCCATACCCTGGTGTGTGCCGGCAACAGCTGGCACCTGCGCGCCTGGTGTGATTCAAACCGGGAATTCCGTGATTTCGCCCTGAGCCGGTTCCGCACCGCGCCGGAGGCCCTGAGACAACGGGCAAAACACCCGCGCGAGCAGGACAAGGACTGGAACCGCGAGGTTACCCTGGTGATCACACCGGATCAGCGCCTGACCAGAGCCCAGCAGGAAATTATCGCCGGTGACTACGGCATGGACCGTGGCCGGCTGGAGATTGGCACCCGGGCAGCCCTGGCGCCCTATGTGCTTTCGCGGCTGGGAATTACCTTCGACAACCTGCACCCGGATCCGCTGGTTCAGCAGCTTGAGCTGGCCAATCCGGATCAGCTCGGATTCGGCAGCAAACGTGAGCAGGCGCTCAAAGCGGTTGCCGGCCTCTGCTAGACTGCGGGTGTGAACCTCCGACACCGGTTATTTTTCCGTTTCTTTTATCTGGTACTGCCGTTGCTGCAGGGCGCTGCAACGGCAGCGGCCGACTGTGGTGATCCCGCCACTGCGATTTCGGCTGTCCAGGGCAGTGGCGCGGCCTCGACACTGGTCGGGCAGACGGTGACCGTGGAAGGCATCGTTACCCAGGACTCCCGGGCCGAAGGCGGATTCGGCGGCTTCTACCTTCAACAGGCAGATCACCAGGCCGACAGCAATCCGGCCACCTCCGAGGCGATCTTCGTCTACACCAACCGCGATACCGGCAAACCTGGCAGCCGCCTGCGGGTAACCGGCAAGGTCAAGGAGTTCCATGGCCTGACAGAGCTGGTGGCGGTCCGGAGCATCCGGGAGTGTGGCCGGGATGCGCAACCCGAGCCGGTCATGGTCGATCTGCCATGGTCCATGCATCCCGAGAGCCGGGAAAACATGCGGGTACGCTTCCGCTACCCGCTAACGGTGGTGGATAACTACAATCTCGCAGAATACGGCGAACTGGCACTGGCCGCCTCGGATCAGGTACAGCCCACCGAATACCGTGCCCCGGGTCAGGAGGCCTATCGGTTATCCGCCAGCCACCGGCAGAACCGGGTGCTGCTGGACGACAACCGCTCGGTGCGCGATCCCCGCCCGGTGCCCTGGCCACCGGCAGGGTTGTCGCTTGCATCCACGGTGAGAGCCGGTGACCGGGTCGGCAACCTCACCGGCGTGCTGGACTTTCGGTTTGATGCGTGGCGCATCCAGCCCTCGGGCGAACCGGCATTTATTGCCAGCAACCCCCGATCGCGGGCGCCCACTCGCCTGCAGAACGATACTGTCCGGATGATGGCCCAGAACCTGGGCAACTACTTCAACGGCAACGGCCAGGGCAAGGGATTTCCCACCTCCCGCGGCGCCGGGACGCTCGCGGCCTTTGAACAGCAGCGACAGCGCCTGATCCACACCTTGCTGGCGCCGGACCCGGACATCCTGGCCGTTTCCGAACTGGAGAATGATGGCTATGGTCCCGCCAGCGCCATTGCCGGGCTCGCCCGGTCCCTGGGCGATCACTGGCAGTATGTCCGCACGCCGGGCGAGGACGGTGGCGATGAAATCCGCACCGCCCTGTTATACCGCAGCGACCGGATAACACCCGTCGGCGCACCCTCCCGGCTGACCGACGGTACCTTCCGGACCAAGGGCCGGCCCCCGCTGGCCCAGGACTTTCGCCGCATTGGCGGTGAGCGGACAGTGCGGATTGTTGCCCCCCACCTGAAGTCGAAATCCTGCCGCGGCGCGCGGGGAGCCGACCGGGATCAATCCGATGGACAGGGCTGCTATACCCGTCGGCGGGTGGCCGAGGCCAGCGCGCTGGTCAACTGGCCGGGCGTCCATTCCGGCGACGGGCAGTCCATCGGCACCCTGATCGCCGGCGACCTCAACAGTTACCTCAGTGAACAGCCACTGGCGGTGTTTTCCGCCGCCGGCTTTACCAGCATGGTGCATCACTTTCATCCCTGTACGCCGGCCCGCTGCCGGCACTACACCTACCGTTACAAGGGCGAAAAAGGCACGCTGGACCACGCCCTGGCCTCCGAACAACTGCGCCCCCGGGTGCTGGGCGCCAAGGCCTGGCTGGTGAACACCGATGAGCCCCGGGCGATCGGCTACCAGGGCATCCGCCAGAACGGCCAGCAGGGGCCCTGGCGATCCTCCGACCACAACCCGGTGATCATCGACCTCAGGCTCTGAGGGCAGTCCGGGCGCCCGTGGTTGCCCGTCCGCCGCGACAAACCGGCACTTTAGCCAAAGCACCGGGCGCCGCTCAGGATACACTGGAAGCCAGACCCACAACCGGAAATCATCCACCACCATGAGAGTTCCCACGCCCAACCTCTGGCCTGCTGCACGCATAGGGCAACGCGTCCTGTTGCAGGCGCGCCGCCGGCAAACCCTGGTTGACGGCCACAACATGGTCTATCTGGAACGCGGCAAGCCGGGCGCCGGGCGCCCGACCCTGGTGCTGATCCACGGGTTTGCCGCGATGAAGGAAAACTGGGGGCTGTGGCTGCAACGGCTACCCCGGGACTGGCACCTGCTCGCACCCGACCTGCCCGGCTTCGGTGAAAGCGACTACCGGCCGGATGCCTGCTACCGCTACGAAACCCAGGCACAACGCCTGAAGCACTGGCTGGCCAGCGTGCATACGGACAACCTTCACCTCGCCGGCAGTTCCATGGGCGGTGCGATTGCGGCGGTTCTGGCCCATTCACTGCCCTCTGCGCCACGTTCATTGACCCTGCTGAACAGTGCCGGGATCCCCGAGCACGACCAGGTGGACATCCACGCGCCCGTTGAGTCCGATCGGGACGCCATTCTGATTCCCCGGGACTGGAAAGGCGTTTACCGCATGTTCAACAGTGTCGGTACGGGCAGGCCCTCAGTCTCCGGGCTGGCCATGGCCGGCCTGCTGGGACCCGATCTTCTGGAGCGCCGGAGTGCCCTTCAGCATATCTTCCGGGACATGCTGGCGGACGCCCTGGCGCCGGCCCGCTATCTCGGGCCGGACACGCCACCACTGCAAGTCCAGTGGGGCGACCGGGACGTTATCACACCCACCCGATGCGTTGACTGGCTCAGCTCGGCCACACCTCACGCCGAGATCCATATGTTCCGGGGTATCGGGCACCTGCCGATGCTGGAAACGCCCGGGCGTTCCGCGAGCGTCCTGGAGCGCTTCATTCGCCGCCAAGGGCCGTGAGAGTTCACTACCCGCCCGCAACTCTGGCCACGAGTTGGCCTTTCGGGCCATTGTTTCCGTCAGCGAAGTCATGGGGGAATGGCCCGGAAGGCGCCATAATTGTGAAAGCCACGCATTCCACGGCATAACAAAAACAGCGTCAGACGAGGAAACCCATGCGCGCCTCCGTATCAACGGGCCAGGATCTGGGCATGCCGGCCATCTATCTTCACCTTCTGGCCGAGCTGCTGAACACCATCGGTGTCGACGAGCAGGATCTCCTGCTCCGGGTCGGCCTGGATCCGGCCCGCCTGCAATCCACCAATCTCCGGGTCAGCCAGCCCCAGGCCAGCGAATTTGTCACCCGGGCCATTATCGAGAGCGGCGAGCCGGGGCTTGGCATACTGCTGGCCCGGGAGCTGAAACTTCCCCTGCACGGCGCCCTGGGAACGGCGGTGATGAGCAGCCGCACCCTGGGTGACGCCATGGAGCTGGTGACCCGCTACCTGACCCTTCGGGTGCCCCACCTCAAGGTGAGCAAACGGGAAAACGGCAGTCTCGCGTGGTACCTCGTGTCCTGTGGCATTGATCTGGGGCCGCTGCAGGGCTTTATCATGGATGCCATGCTGTTCGGGTGCGTGTCCATGGGCGCCCAGTTGACCGGCTCGGTGGTTGACGGGTTGCGGATTCTTCGCCGTGGCCCGGAGCCTGCCTATTTCCAGCGCTTTCGCGCCCGGATTCCGGTACCGGTGGAATTCGGTGCCACGGAAAATGCCCTGGTCATTCCGCTGGCCCGCCTGAGCCTGCCGGTTCGCTTCACCGACGACCAGTTGGCTGCCTCCTCCCGGGCCCAGTGCGAAGAGGCGCTTCAGCAACTCACCGAGGATGCCGGATTCGCCTGCCGGGTGCGCCGGGTGATTGAAACCAGTTACCCCTTCCCGCCGAAACTCGCCCGGGTTGCAGGTACGCTCTTCGTCTCCGACCGAACACTCAAGCGCCGGCTGCACGAGGAAGACGCCAGTTTCCAGCAGCTGGTGGACCGGGTTCGGCTGGAACGGGCGGCGGATCTGCTCCGCAATACCGCCATGAACCTGAGCCAGATTGCCGATGCCCTGGGTTACGCCGATGCGGCCAACTTTACCCGGGCCTTCAAGCGCTGGACCGGCACCAGCCCGAGCCAGTACCGGAACACCTGGAAAGCAGCGGGCGTCGGGAAAAAGACCGCCGAGCGGGTGCCGGTAGCCGGGTAGTCAGTCGATGCCAATGATCTTGTGCATCTGCAGGGTCAGGCGCCATTGCGGGTGGGCCAGGCAGTAATCCGTAGCACGGCGGGTATTGCTTTGTTTGATCTCGTCCACGGCGGTTTCCGGTACGGCGGGCGATGCCATCGGAGACAGGAAGTAATGGCTTGCGCGAATGCCCAGGAAGCGCTCGGGCATCGCCAGAGGCTGCGGGTACACCAGTTTCAGCTCATCACAGGTATCGATCACCACCGGCGCATCGGCCTTCGGGCTGACACACAGCCAGTCAATGCCCTCCGGCGCCGGCAGGGTACCGTTGGTTTCCACGCCGACTTCAAGGCCTGCCCGATGGAAAGCCTCAATCAGGGCAGTATCCAGTTGCAACAGGGGTTCGCCGCCGGTGCAGACCACGTAGGGCTTGCCGGGCGCATCCGGCCAGAGCGCACGAATGTGGCGGGCCAGGGCGTCCGGCGAGTCAAACCGGCCGCCGTTCTGGCCATCGGTGCCGACAAAATCCGTGTCACAGAAATTGCAGATCGCACTGGCCCGGTCTTTCTCCCGCCCGGTCCAGAGGTTGCACTTGCTGAACCGGCAGAACACGGCGGCACGACCGGCCTGGGCACCCTCACCCTGCAGGGTGTAGAAAGCTTCCTTGACCCGATACATCAACGATTACCCTCATACTCAAGCGGGTCGGTGACGCCATTGGCGGCAAACGCCTCGAGACGCTCGACGCAGGAGCCGCAACGGCCACAGGCCCGGTCGCGACCGTTATAGCAGGTCCAGGTGCGGGCGTAATCCAGCCCGAGACGAAGACCTTCCGCCAGAATCCGGCCCTTGTCCATGGCCATGAAGGGCGCCTCGATGCCGACCGGCTCATAGTTGGCCACCCGGCACACCGCATCCATCTTCGCCACGAATTCCGGCCGGCAATCCGGATAGATGGCGTGGTCACCGCCGTGTGCGCCATACCAGACAGCATCGGCAGCCATCGTCACCGCGTAACCGGTCGCCAGCGACAGCAGGATCATGTTGCGATTAGGCACCACAGTGGCCTTCATGCTGTCTTCTTCATAGTGACCTTCCGGCACCTCGAGATCCGACGTCAGCGAGGAACCGGCCATCACCTCACTCATGGCGCGGATATCGATCACCTTGTGGGGAATGCCCAGGGCCGTACACACCGAACGCGCGCAGTCCAGCTCCTTGACGTGCCGCTGGCCATAATTGAAGGACAGGGCATGTACCTTATAGCCACGCTCCCTGGCGAGATGCAGCAGGGTGTAGGAGTCCATGCCTCCGGAATAGATTACAACCACGGTGTCAGTCATTCGGGCTCCCCGTATGGTGCGATTCTGGTTTAGCTGGTTTACTGTCGGGCCCTTGACCGGTCGCTGTCATCGGGCTTTTACAATCAATGGACATATTGTAACAGTGCAGGCACAGGTTGGGTTCGCGTCCCGGGTTCGGGGCGGGTAAACTCAGCTAAAAACACTTCATCTTCCAAGCTGACGCAATGACCACTATCCGCCCGGCATTCATCGATTTCGAGGCATCCAGTCTTGATCTCATCGCAAGCTACCCGATTGAAGTAGGCATCTGCATGCCGGACGGAAGCCTGCACAGCTGGCTGATCTGTCCCCATGTGCTCTGGCAGGACTGGTCCGAGAGTGCCGAGCAGATCCACGGCATTTCCCGCCAGACCCTGGAAAGGGACGGTGCGGCGGTCAGCGAGGTGGCGCGGGCGCTGAATGAGTTGGTGCCGGAACAGGTGTTTTGCGATGCTTGGACCTTTGACAGTTTCTGGCTGCACCGGTTGTTCAAGGCAACCCGCATACGGCCGGCGTTCCAGCTCGAGTCTATCTCGGCCCTGCTGGATTCACGGCAGGTTCGGCAGTGGTCCGCCACGCGCCAACAGGTCATCTCGGAACTCGGCCTGCCCGTGCACCGGGCGGCCAATGACGCCCTGATCCTGCATAAAACCTGGCAACGCCTCGCCGTGGAAGATCACACCGCCGTACCGACTACGAAGTTTCTCTGACCAAAAAAAACGCAGCCCTGAGGGCTGCGTATAAAGGAGAGATCCATCGACTGTCTGGCGCGGCAGACAATCGGGATTGCACAACGTAAAACACGTGACGCCGAAAATTATGCCAATCGCCCCGGGCGCCGTCTGTAGGGGTTTGCCGAAGAGCCCGGCCTATTGCAAACGGCCTGATAGCCTATACACTGGCAAGTGAACCGAAACAAAAGAGCCGGTATGACCAGAATGATTCCACAGCTCATTGCTTACATAGCCGCAGGTTGCCACGCAGGGCAGTCTGTTCGCGCGATGGTGAAAGACATCTAACGGCTTTCGGTCAGTCCCGGGAGCCTTTGTAGCGACCGGGTCAGCTTCTCCGCGAAACCCCGGTTGCTCTCGGCACCGGGGTTTTGTTTTTGCAGCCGCAAAACGACAAGGAGAACATCATGAAAAGACATCCGACAACACGCGCCGCGAACCAGCCCATGGGCACGCGTCAGGGCCCGATCAAGCGGCCTGAGAAGCTGCCGCTGCTGGATGCAATCTGCAAGAAACTGAATCAGCGCGTCAATCTGGACGACGAACAGCGGGTGCTGGGTGTGTACGAGCGAGGCTGGATCTTCAAGGGAGTCCTGGGCAACCTGAACGACGCCGAAGCGCGCTATGTCAGGGCGCTGGCGACCCGTTACAACTCCTGGATCGCCAGGCAGGTAGCCTGAGCGCCTTGCCAGGGTTTACACCATTCCGGGTCTGGACCGGTCAGTGGCGACGGTTCAGACCCTGCATGGTCGCCATGTCTCCGCCGTGAACCATGGCGTAATTGTTCACTACATCATGAATCTTTTCCTGGGAGTAGGGTTTCACCACATAGCCGTTGGCGCCCGCACTGATGGCCCGCTGAATACTTTCAATTGAATCGTCAGCCGTCACCAGAACGATGTGCTGCTCCTCCCGGCGCCGCTTGAACTCCAGCATCAGCTCGTGGCCATCGCCGTCCGGCAGCCCGAGATCCAGCAGGATGATCTGGAACTCACCGGCTTCGAAGGCCGACCTGGCAGAGCCGGCATCCACGCACTCGGCGACCTGCGTTGCTCCGGCCTTGTAGAGCATGTTCACCAGCCGCTCTCGCATTACCGGCTCGTCTTCCACTACCAGCACTTTAAGGTCCGTCATGGGTTGCTCCTGTCATACTGTTGAGTCGTTGCCTCTGCGCCGGGGCAGATCCAGCGGCGCAGGGCGAGGCATATCCGGTTCCCTCGGATCCGGACGGACTGATATATCCTGCAGGTCGGCCAGCGATTCCTCCCTGTCAGATCGGGTCAGGATATTACTGATACTGACCGCTGTAGAGTAAAGGGAGATGGCAATGATCAGCAGGGTCGGCTGAACAAAAGTGACAAAGCCCGGTACATCGGCACTGCCCAGTATACTCAGTATCAGAATGATCGCCGGTCCCAGCACCACAAACAGGGTCAGCGCGATAAAGAAAACAATACGCTCCTTGTAGCGGCCCAGGTCACGGTTGGTTACCAGCCCGAGCACAAACTTGCCGATGGCCAGGCCAGCCAGAATGGCCGCTGCAATACTCAGATCGGGGCGCAGCAGGGTTTCATAGAGCCGGCCTTCCCAGAGCCGCTGCATGCCGATGATCAGGAAGGGGAACAGGACGAACAGAATGTCTGCGTAGGTCCCATACATCATACTCAGGGAGTGGTGTTCCTGGCGTTCCGGCAGTTCACTCATTGCGTGCTTCCTGTTGTTTATTCCTGGGGCAAGTCAGCCTCGCGCCCCGGCAGCGGCCAGGGCACGGTCTATCATTTCACCCAGTCCGTCAAGTTCGCTGCGAACCCGTTCCCAGTCCGGCGACGTCGCTTTCACAAGCTCTTCAAGCTGACCCGCCTGGCGGGTCATCAGCGGATAGCCCATGGCCCCCGCTGTGCCCTTGATCTGATGGGCTTCGGTTATTATTACGCCCCGGTCACCCCGGGCCAGCGCGTCACTCATCCTTTGCTGTCGACCCGCCAGACTGCCCAGAAACTGGCCAACCAGGTGGGCAATCTCGGCATCTTCATCGGCCTCGGAGAGGGCGACCGGGCTGAGGCCCAGCAACCGTTCCAGCAGCGACCGCAGATGCGCCTGGTCAATCGGCTTGTTCAAAACTCCGTCACAGCCGGCCTGGAGCAGCGCATCGGTTTCTTGCTGATCGCCGGCGGTAAAGGCGATCACTGGCCGCCGGAAGCCCGCCTGGCGCAGCAGCCTGGTCGCGGCAACACCATCCATACCCGGCATATGACGATCCATCAGAACCAGATGAACCGTGTCTGCCAGCGCGGCACGCACCGCCTCCTCGCCACTGGTCACCGCCACAACATCCAACCCCTCGCGCCGCAGCATACGCTCGACCAACTGGCGATTCTCCTCGTTGTCTTCAGCCACCAGAACCTTGCCCTGGAACCGTGGCACCGGGCTGGACAGGCTGTCCGGGGCCACCACCAGATACCGGGCCAGGGTTTCGAAGAAGCGTTGCTTGTCGATGGGCTTGGCCAGATGCTCATTACAGCCTGCCAGCCGGTAATCGGCAATATCCTCAGACATCACGTTGGCGGTAAGCGCGATCACGGGCGTGTTCACTCCGGCCTCGCGCAACGCGGCCGTGGCATCCCGGCCGTTCATGACCGGCATCTGGATATCCATCAGAATCAGATCGAAAGGCTCGCGGATGGCAAGCTCCAGGGCCTCGGCACCATTGCCCACATGCACCAGCTCGGCCCCGGTGCGGGAGACCAGCAGGGACACCAGGCGCCGGTTCACGTCGTTGTCTTCGGCACACAGGATCCGGCCCGACAGCTTCGGTGCCACCACCATGGGTATGGCCCTGCGACGCTGGCTCAGTTCCGAGGCATCGCGCAGGAAATGCACCTTTGCCAGCGGCCCGGTGCGGATCGAGAGTTCAAACTCACTGCCTTCGCCGTAGGTGCTGTCCACCCGGATACTGCCGCCCAGCATTTCCGCCAGGCGCCGGGAAATACTGAGCCCCAGCCCGGTGCCACCGTATTGCCTGGAGATGGCAGCGCTGCCCTGGGCGAAGGGGTCGAACAGCCGCCCCAGCTGCTCGGACTTCATGCCGATGCCGGTATCAACCACCCGGGCCACCAGCCGCTCCTCTTCGCGATCACACCGGACAATCAGGGAAATCGAGCCTTTTTCAGTGAATTTCAGGGCGTTGCCGCACAGGTTTATGATGATCTGACGCAACCGCGTCGGGTCGGTCAGGATCTGCTCCGGCAAGGGATAGTCGCAGATGATGGTGAAATCCAGGCCCTTTTCCCGGGCCCGGGGCGCAAAGAAGGCCCGGATTTCATCCAGCAGCTCCGGCAGATTGACCGAAACGATATCGACATCCAGCTTGTTGGCGTCAATTTTCGAGTGGTCAAGAATATCGTTGACCAGTTCCAGCAGGTGGCGCCCGCTGCGCACCACGGTCTCGGCGCTGCTGCGCTTCTCCCGCTCGTTCAGGTCGGGATCCAGCAGGGTTTCGCCGTAACCGATGATCGCCGCCAGCGGCGTGCGGATTTCATGGCTCATGTTGGCCAGGAACTGGCTCTTGGCCTCGGCGGAGTTGCGGGCCAGCTCTTTTTCCAGCCGCTCCTGCTCCCGCTCCCGCTCGATGCGCTGGCGGTTATGGCTCTCCGTGGCATCGATACAGGTGCCCTCGAGATGTGTCGGTTCGCCTGCCGAGTCATAAACCGTGTGCAGTGAGATGGTCGCCCAGCGCTCTTCACCGTCGCGGGTCAGGTAACGGGCCTCGATGCCCTTCACCGTGCCCCTGGCCTCAAGCTGCTCCACCACCAGCCGGCGTAACCGGTCGTCGGCAATGCAGGTCTCCAGCACATCCGGGTTGCGCTGGAGCAGCTCCCGGCTGCTGTTGTAACCCAGCAACCGCGCCATGGCGGGATTGGCGGTGACAAAACGCCGGTCCGGAGAGACCTGGAACACGCCCTCAATGGCGTTATCAAACAGTGACTGGTAACGCTGCAGGTTCGACAGTGCCCTCTGGCTCCAGCCCAGCGCCTCGCCCTGAACCTGCTTGATCCGGTCTGCGAGGGCAAACGAGAAGAGGATGATCTGGGCGGTCAGGCCGAACTGGGGCGAATAGATGGTGAAGGTATTCAGCGGCAGCAGCCCCATCACCGTCAGGGCATAGATTCCAAACCCGACCAGTGCCAGATTCCAGGCAAAGAAGTAGGCCCTGGCTGCCGGGTTGTAGTAGCGCCAGGACAGATAACTGACAATGATCATGATCAGGCTCAGGACGATGGTGCCAACGACAATCCATTCCATGGCCACGTGGTAGGGCAGAAACAGCGACAGCACAAAAGTGGCGACAACCGAGTAGAGACAGAGCCGAATGACCTGGTCGAGATCCGCCGACCGCTCCCGCGTTTCCAGCAGGGAGCGCGCCATGAGCAACCCCCAGAACCAGGTCAGAATGATCTGGAAATGCAGGTATTGCTTGTCGAACAGCGCCGGCCGGCTGTCCAGCAACTGGATGCCATGAACCTGCTCGGTGGCAATGAATATGGTCGCCGACACCAGGTAGAGTACGTAGTAGATGTTACTGCGCTCGCGGACCGAGACCGCCACAAACAGGTTGTAGGCCAGGATCGCCAGGATTGCACCCAGCAGAATGCCCCGGACTGCCTCGTCCACGGAGACCTTTTCGATGTAGCTGTCAGGTTGCCAGAGGCTGATTGGCAGGCGGAAGGTATTGGTGTTGATCACCCGCAGGTAGACGCGGTTCAGGGTATCCGGCGCCAGGGACAGTCGGAAGGTCGGATTGGGGACTGCCAGATCCCGTTCGGCCCAGTTATCCTCGTAGCCGGCCCGACGCTGCTCGACCAGGGTGCCGTCGCGCACCATGAACAGGGCCACCTCATCCACCAGCGGTAACGCCAGCTCCAGGATCCAGTCGGTTTGCCCGGGGTTCTCACGTGTGCGCAGGTCAAGACGCACCCAGTAGGCAGATTCGGTGTAGCCGAAGTTCAGCACACCGCCCTCATGAAGGGTGAACGCGCCCGGCTCCAGGCTCCGTACTTCCTCCAGGGTAAGGCTCTTGTCCGGATCTTCCAGGAACCAGATGCAGCCACCAAGATCACGGATGCTCTCAACACCGCTGCCAAGAACAATCTCGCCATTACGGCAGGGCCCCGCAGCACTGGCCGCCACCGGCAGGAGAGCCGCAACCAGAAACAGCAGTGCCATCAACGAACCTGTCGCCGCCGGGGGCGCGAATGTGAGCCGTTGCTGCAAAATGTGATCTCCGCGAGGGTAGACACCGGTTTTATGTTTTATTGTCAGTAGCCGCACCGGGAAACCAGCCCGGTGGTTCACTTTAGCCGTTCACGCCGCTTTTCGCATCCCGGGGCCTTCTGAAATGAGACATTCCTGCATGTTCGCTGCCATTTGCGCCACAGTTCTCGGCCTGAGTGGCTGTGGCGCCAAGGACAGCGGTTCGTCGGCGCTCAATCCGGCCACCGATGTTGATATCACTTTCTCGACCTTTGATCTTGAGAATACCGCCAGGGCCCCGAACAATCTGGAACACACCCGCTTCCACGATTTTTAACGGGGCATCCAGCCGGCCGGCACGGACCCGGATGACCTGAAGACCACCGCCGAGGTCCGCAGCCACATCGGGAATTTTATCCGCGCCACGCCGTCGGATTCCGGTATCGAATACACCCGCGTGCGCAATCCCCTGGACCTGATGAATCAGGTGCTTGCCTCCGGCGAGGTCAGCAACTTCCAGGAAGGTAAGGCGTACATCAGCCAGCGCATTGCCCAGGGCGTGGCCGGCGTCTACAACAGCCGCGGCAATGGCGCCCAGATCCGCTTTACGGATCAGTCCGCGGTGCTGGCTGATCTGCCCCTGAACGATCAGGCCTGGATCTACCCGACGCTCGACTGGCGTTATCTGCCGGACGGCGCCGAAGGCACCGGCCTTTCTGAAAAGGTGTACCGCACAATCCAGTACGTCAGCCGAAGTGTTGATCCGGAGGACCAGGCGGCACAGCCGGAGCTGGTCAGCGTTCTGGCGGGCAGTCGCTTCGACGCCAACAGCTTCATGGAACTGGGCTACAGCCCCACGGAATATGCCACAGCGGATTACCTGAGCCGCAGTTACGGCAGCATTGAATTCCGGCAGGATTTTGTCGTGGACAACACCGACACCCTGTTCATCAAGAGCGCCGACGCGGAAGTGCTGGGGCTGAATCGCTACCCGGGGTACACCCCGGCGGACAACAGCCCGGATTGCCTGCGGGTCGAACTGGACTACAACGTCGAAACGCTGAGGATCTTCGCCTCGAATGGCGAACCGGCCCGTATTGATGACCCGAATTCCGCAAACGAGCAGGACACCATAGCCAACCCGGCTTACTGCAGCTACCAGGACGATGCGGAGGCCATCACCAGCTGGGCCACACAGGCCGTTACCGGGCGTTAGGTGCCCGGGCGGCTAGCTGAAACCGCCGTCTCTCAGATCCCAGTTCTGCAGGAATCCCTTCTTGCGGTCTATCATCCGCTCGTAGCTGGAAATCATGATGGCGGCGTGGGGCGCTTTTACCAGGCGAAGTGTTTCAATCCGGCGCTCAAGACGCTCGACTTCCGAGCGTACCTGCTGGTGCACATGGTGGCGAACACTGTCGTGGTGGTCCAGCTTGACCTCGCGGGAGGCCAGCTCGTAGCTTGGTAGTGCGGGCTTGTCCATTCGGCTTCTCGTCCATTGAGTCGTGAAAGATCCTTTTCCCAGCATGCAAGTCTGCCCAACTGTCCGACAGACTGCAATAAAAATGAATATAGTTTCATTTTTCGTTGGGTGCGGGCACACCCGCTTTCGATCCACACGGCCGAACCCCTGCTATAGTTCCCCATAGAAATGCAATTTGTAACCCGTACAGGAGCTACCATGACCCAGACCTCCGTGGCGGATACCCTGCGTGAGTATTCGTCGCTGCTGGAACTGCTGGATGACGCCTACTGGGAAGCCAGCAGCATCCGCCATAAAGACATGCTGTATGACATCATCAGCATCTTCAGCCAGGAAGTGGCCGAGATCAACAAGCTGAGCATCCAGGATCACCACTACCCCTATGAGGTAATCACCGAGGGCATCAGGCGGGTAGTGCCAAAACTGGAACGGCTGGATGAAAACCGGGAAGACGTGATCCAGCGCACCCAGACCCTGACCGACTTCCGGGACATACTGTCATCCGTGCTGGGCATTCTGGAGGCACAGCTGCGAACGCTGTGACGCCTTCGCCTCAGGCGGCAATGGCCGGCCGCCGGTGCTCGGGAATCAGCGGGAACCGGTCACACACGGTATAGACGAACTTCGCCAGAGCCGGGAGGTGGTGGCCGACAATCGGAAACCCGGTGTTGAGCAGGCTGACCGAGATATCCCGGGCAGCATCGGCCCAGCAGAGCTTGTTGATCAGCCCCACGTGGCCGAAGGCATGGCGGCTCTGCTGGCCCCAGAGGCCCACCGGATTGCCACCCAACATCATTCCGGCACTGAACCGCATGGGCACCAACATGGTCCGGTCAATCTGCAGCGAGCCGAATTGCTGGATGGCACGGCGAATGGTCAGCTCACTGCAGATCCGCCGGCCATTCCATCGTCCCCCGTTCAGCATCATCTGGAAGAACCGGCTCATTTCTTCCGCGGTGCCGCACAGGTTTCCGGCCGGAATCACCGATTCCTGAAAGCGCGGGTCGTTGGTCACCCGCTCAACCGTCCGGATGTCACCGCCCAGGGCCCGGTTGACGACCCAGGAAACGGGAAAGCGCGGGGTCGGACCGGTTGCGTAATTGCTGGCCAGTTCGGTCAGATGCTCCGGTGCGATGCCGTAGGTAAACCACTTCATGCCCATTGGCTGGCGCAGGTGCCGATCCAGGTAGTTACCGATGGTGTCCCCGGTAACACGCTCCAGCACCCGCTGAAGCACAAAGCCACCGGTGATGGCATGGTAGGCGACCTTGGCGCCGTCCACCTCCACGGGCCTGGCGGCGCACAGCAGGCGCCAGATTTCGTCGTTGTCCCACAGGACATCGATGGGCGTTTCCCGGGGAATGGCCGGAATACCGCCCCGGTGGGACAGGATCTGGTGGACGGTGATGGTACGTTTGCCCGCACTGGCAAACTCGGGGCAATAGTAAGACACCGGATCCATCAGGTTAACCAGCCCCTGTTCGGCGAGCATGTGGATCAGCAGGGCAGTCACTGCCTTGGAGGCGGAAAAATAGCAGATGGGGGTATCGGTGGTCATCGGAACCCGGACTGCGTCTGCAGGATCATGGGGCCCATTACCGCTGGCGTGGCCAATGGCCCGATGCAGAACCTGTTCGCCCCGGTGGCGCACAGAAATCTGGATACCGGGATGCACACCGGTGCGGTACATCGCCTGAACGCTGCGCCAGATGGCCTCGACAGCCTCTTCACTGACGCCTGCGGCGGCCGGATTCTCACCCGCCGCATCCCGGAAGCTCACGGTTTCGAGATCCGCTGGAATCCGGCAGGTGTGAAGGGCACGGCGGGCAAGTCGGTTCATCTGGTCAGGCCTTTGTCAGAGCATTTGTTGTTATTCTATCTTCCGGTCAGCCGGCACAAATTACATTGGCCGGACGGCGACCGGGCCGGCGTCAACGCTTCCACCTGGCCGAATCTCAGGAATCATTATCTACCTGATGGCGTAGGTGCGCCATGGCCACACAATTGCGACCCCGATCCTTGGCCAGGTACATGGCTTTGTCCGCGGCGGCACAAAGGGTCGCCGCGGTCTGCCCGTGCTCGGGATAAACCGCGATGCCCACGCTGATGGTCAGGGGCGCGCTTCGGCCATCGCCCAGCGGCTGGGGCGCCTCCGCCACCTTGCGGCGCAAACGCTCGGCGGTATCCCTGGCTTCCTCCAGATCCATTTCCGGCAAGACGATGACAAATTCCTCGCCGCCGAACCGGCCGATGGAGTCCACACTGCGGACGCTTTCCAGCAGCAGACGGCTGATGGCGCGAAGGACCGAATCACCGGCGGCGTGTCCGTAAGTGTCATTGACGTCCTTGAAGTGGTCGAAATCGATCCAGAGCACGGCCATTGGCCGCTGATAACGCTGGGCCCGCTCCAGTTCGTCATCCAGGACTTTCGACATTTCCCGGCGGTTAAGGAGCCCGGTCAGCGGGTCCCGGGTCGCCATTTCCTCAAGCTCGGATTCCAATCGCTTGCGGTCGGAGATGTCCAGCACAATCCCTTCAAGCACAACCGTGCCATCGTCTTCCTCGACGCCCCGGCCACGCTCCCAGACCCAGATGCGCCGGCCGTCCTTGCGGGTCAGGCTGTATTCCACCGAGAACGACTCGTTGTTGGCCAGTGCTGCCTTCACTTCGCAGTAAACCCGTTCGTTGTCTTCCTCGTCCATCAGGCTGGCATAGCTGGCCACCCGGTTTTCAATCAGTTCCTCCGGGGCATAGCCGGTCAGCCGGGCGCAACCCTGGGACACAAACAGCATGGTCCATTGCGGGTCGCAACGGCACCGGTATGCCATACCCGGCAGGTTGTCCATCAGTACCTGTAGCTGGCGCTCCCGCATGCGCAGGGACTGGCGCTGACTGCGCTGGAGCTTGAGCAGGGCGCGGTCCTTGATAAGCTGGCGAGCCAGCACGACTAACAGCACCAACCCGGTAGTGAGTACAAACCCGAAGCCCTTCCAGGTCTGAACCAGGGACAGGGTTCGCGGGTCCGGAAACCAGGCCTCGGCAAGGGTATCGGAAAAGGCAATCCAGGCGAAGCCGGCGATCAGGTACACCAGCGCCACCCAGCAGGCCCGCCGCAATGGTGTCTGATTGTCGCTCACAACACGCCTTCCCGGATCGTCCGCCCGCAAAGGCTCCATGGGCAAATCGCGATTACTATCTGAATTATCATGATGTTCAAAAAATAGTCATAAGCGGACGGTAAGTCGAGGGTCAATTGTCATACCCGGTAAAATCGGCAAAATTCGCGCTTGCCCGGGGTACAGGGCGGCAGTTGTTGCGCTGCCGGTTACCTGCTTTAATTTGCCGATGCTGTTACATCGGAGGAGTTGAACATGACGCCCGGCATCAATGCGGTGCGCAAGGCCAGGCTGGTCCACACCATCCACGAGTATGCCCATGACCCGGCCAGTGAGAGCTATGGCACCGAAGCGGCCGAGAAAATGTCGGTCGGGTCCGAGCGTATCTTCAAGACGCTGGTGGTCGCTCTTGACGAAAAGGAGCTGGTCGTCGCCGTGATTCCGGTAATGTCCATGCTGAGCATGAAGCTGGTTGCCAGGGCAGCCAGCGGCAAGAAGGCCGCCATGGCCGAGAAACTGGCGGTCCAGCGCAGTACCGGCTACGTGCTGGGAGGCGTCAGCCCTCTGGGCCAGAAACGAAAGCTCAGAACCTTCATTGATGACTCCGCCCGGAACTTCGACACCATGTTCGTCAGCGGTGGCCGTCGCGGGCTGGAAATCGAGCTGGCACCCGGGGATCTGGCCCGGTTGACCGACGGGACCTTTGCTCCGCTGCGCCAGGATTAAAGCGCGGCCAGTCCGCCAATCTCCGGCTTAGCCTCGCTCACGCCGGCCCCGGACAAAAAAAGCCGGACAGCCCCAGCGGACTCTCCGGCTTTTTTCAGGCCTCCGGGAGTGGAGCCCGAATGCCCTGGCAGAGGATCACTTCACCGATGCACGGGCATCCGCCAGGATCTTGTTAAGCGTTGCGCTCGGCTGCATCACCTCGCAAACCTTTTCCATCGGCGGATGGTAGTACCCACCGATGTCGGCAGGATGGCCCTGCACCACGGTCATTTCCTCCAGGATCTTGTCCTTGTTCTCTTCCAGCTGTTTCGACAACTTGGTAAAGAACTCCTTGAGCTCCTTGTCGCTTTCCTGCTTGGACAGTTCTTCCGCCCAGTAACGGGCCAGGTGGAAGTGTGAACCGCGGTTATCCAGCTCGCCGGTCACACGGGACGGTGACTGGTTGTTCTCCAAGAGGCGCTCGGTGGCCTTGTCCAGGGTCTGGCCGAGCAGGCGGGCACGATCGTTGTGGTGCTTCTCACCCAACTCATCCAGGGACACGGCGGTTGCCAGGAACTCACCCAGGGAATCCCAGCGCAGGTGATTTTCCTGAATCAGCTGCTGCACGTGCTTGGGCGCGGAACCGCCAGCGCCGGTCTCGTACAGACCACCGCCATTGAGCAGCGGCACGATGGACAGCATCTTGGCACTGGTGCCCAGCTCGAGGATCGGGAACAGGTCGGTGAGGTAGTCACGCAGCACGTTGCCGGTCACCGAGATGGTGTCCAGGCCGCGGATCAGCCGCTCCATGGTCCAGCGAATCGCGCGAACCGGTGACATGATGCGGATGTCGAGACCCTCGGTGTCATGATCCTTCAGGTAGGTGTTTACCTTGTTGATCAACTGGGCATCGTGGGCACGCTCGTCGTCCAGCCAGAACACCGCCGGCATGCCGGTGGCACGGGCACGGCTGACCGCCAGCTTGACCCAGTCACGGATTGGCAGATCCTTGGTCTGGCACGCGCGCCAGATGTCGCCTTTCTCGACGTTATGCTCGGTCAGCACGGTGCCGTCTTCGGCAACAACGCGCACAATACCGTCTTCCTTGATTTCGAAGGTCTTGTCGTGGGAGCCGTACTCTTCCGCTTTCTGGGCCATCAGTCCAACGTTGGGCACGGTGCCCATGGTGGTCGGATCGAAGGCGCCGTGGGTCTTACAGAAGTTGATCACTTCCTGGTAGATGGTGGCGTAGGTGGACTCCGGCATCACCGCCTTGGTGTCCTTCAGCTTGTTGTCCCGGGCCCACATCTTGCCGGAGTTACGGATCATCGCCGGCATGGAGGCGTCGACGATCACATCGCTGGGTACGTGGAGGTTGGTAATGCCCTTGACCGAATCCACCATGGCGATTTCCGGACGGTGCTCGTAGCAGGCGTGCAGGTCTTCCTGAATCTGCTCCTGCTTGGATTCCGGCAACTGCTTGATCTTCTCGATGACGCTGGACAGACCGTTGTTCGGGTTCACGCCGATTTCGTCGAACAGCTCGCCGTACTTGTCGAACAGGTCCTTGTAGAAAACCTTCACCGCGTGACCGAATACGATCGGGTGGGAGATTTTCATCATGGTGGCTTTCACGTGCAGGGAGAACATAACGCCGGTGTTCTCGCAGTCAGCGATTGCGTCTTCGAAGAACTTCACCAGCGCCTTCTTGCTCATGAACATGCCGTCCAGCACTTCGCCTTCGAGCAACGGCAGCTCTTTAAGGACGGTCTGCTTACCTTTCTTGTTCTCAAACACGATGTTGGCGTTGATCGCTTTGTCCAGGGTGACGGACTGCTCGCTGGAATAGAAGTCACCGCCGCGCATGTGTGCCACGTGGGTGCGTGAAGCCGGGCTCCACTCACCCATGGAATGGGGGTATTTGCGGGCAAAGGCTTTAACCGCGGCCGGAGCGCGACGGTCGGAGTTGCCTTCACGGAGTACCGGGTTGACAGCACTGCCCAGAACCTTGGCGTAGCGGGACTGGATTTCTTTCTCTTCGTCGTTCTCAGGGTTTTCCTTGTATTCCGGAACCTTGTAACCCTGCTCGTTCAGCTCCTTGATGGCAGCCCGCAGCTGCGGAATGGAGGCTGAGATGTTCGGCAGCTTGATAATGTTGGCATCGGGGTCTTTGGTGTATTCACCCAGTTCCGCCAGGGCATCCGGAACCCGCTGATCTTCTTCCAGGTAGTCCGGGAAGTTCGCCAGAATACGCGCCGCGAGGGAGATGTCGCTGGTCTCGAATTCAATACCAGCCGGCTTGGCATAGGTTTCCAGGATGGGAAGAAGTGACCGTGTTGCGAGGGCTGGTGCCTCATCGGTCAGTGTGTAGACAATCTTGGCTTTGGATGATGTCATTTTCGTCCTCAGGCTAATGGGTGGGTTCAGGACGGTCATGGCGGGGTCAGGCGTCTTTTGAACGTCCGACCTGAGCAATGACTGATTGGGAACTTTTGATAGGCCTACTAAGATACCATTTTTTCGTAATTTTTGGTTACGATCTTAGTATAAGAACGGACTAAAAATGCCGGATCTTGCGTTACAGGACGATGAAATGTCGGGAATTTACGAAATTTTCTAACATTCTGATTTTGCTGAGCTGGGAGTATCGCGCTGGTGTGGCTGGCGTATTGAGACCGAATATTGTCAACAATACGCACTACCAGAATGGTAAATCGGATCAGGTCAGGACAGTAGGTCGGATTAGCCAAAGGCGTAATCCGACAACCACATCGGCTTTCCACACGTCACTCGGACAACAACCCAACCGCAGCCAGCCGCTCCCGGATATGGTCCAACGCCTCGGGATTCCCAAGGGCATCCCGGTTGTCCGCCTTTTTCGAGCCGTTGATCAGACGGGCCACGGCCAATTCAACCTTCTTGCCGCTGCGGGTGTACGGGATGTCGTTCACCTGCACGATGTGCCTGGGCACGTGGCGGGGGCTGGCGCCTTCGCGGATGCGCGACTTGAGCTGTTTCTGCAACTCGCCGGTGATGTCCTGGCCGTCGGCCGGAACCACCAGCAGGACCACTTCTACGTCGCCGTCGATCTGGCGACCGACCACCAGGCTGTCTTTGACTTCGGCCACGGTTTCGACCTGGCGGTAGATTTCCGCGGTACCGATTCTGACGCCGCCCGGGTTGAGCGTTGCGTCGGAGCGGCCGTAGATGATGGCGCCGCCGTGTTCGGTGAACTCGATGAAGTCGCCATGAGCCCAGACACCGGGGAAGGTGCTGAAATAGGCGTCGCGGTAGCGTTCGCCGTTGGGGTCATCCCAGAAGCACACGGGCATGGACGGCAGGGGCTGGCGGCAGACCAGTTCACCGCGGCCTTCGCTGACCGGCTGGCCGTCGTCGCCGTAGGCCACGGCATCCACACCCAGGAAGCGGCACTGGATTTCGCCACGGCGGACCGGCAGCAGCGGGGTGGCACCCACAAAGCAGCCGCAGATGTCGGTACCGCCGGCGATGGAGCCAAGCAAGGCGTTGGGGGCGCCGTCAGAGTATACCCAGTCGTAGTCTTCCGGCAGCAGCGGTGAGCCGGTGGAGAACACCACCCGCAGTTTGCTCTGGTCCAGAGTTTTGGCGGGCTGCAGTTCGCCCTTGCGGCAGCCGGCGATGAATCGCGCGCTGGTACCGAAGTGAGTCACGTTTTCCTTGGCCACGGTGTCCCAGAGGAAGTTGAGGCTAGGGTAACCCGGGGAGCCGTCAACGGTGATCACGGCAGCGCCGGTGAGCAGGGCCGAGGCCTGCCAGTTCCACATCATCCAGCCGCAGGTGGTGAAGTACAGGAAGCGGTCTCCCGGGCCGACATCGCCATGCAGCATCAGTTCCTTGGCATGGTTGACCAACAGGCCGGCGTTGCCATGAACGATGCACTTGGGTTTGCCGGTGGTGCCGGAGGAGTACAGGATGTAGACCGGATGATCCGGCGGCAGTGGCGTGAAGGATGGAGCCTGGCCCTGCCCGGACGCCAGGGCATCCTCCCAGGTGGTCACCAGGTCGCCGGCAATCGGCGCCTCGTCCGGCAGCTGCTGGACACTGACCACAGCCTTGAGGCTGGGCAGTCCGGCAATGAGTTCGGCGAAGTCCGTCTGGCGGGCGAACACCTTGCCGCCATATCCGTAACCGTTCACGACGATCAGCGCTGAAGGCTCGATCTGGCCAAAGCGGTCGAGGATCGCCCCAATGCCGAAATCTGGCGACGCAGAACTCCAGATGGCACCGAGGCTGGTCGCCGCGAGCATACCGGCCAGGGCTTCGTAGCCGTTGGTCACCACGCCGGCAACACGGTCGCCTTTCTGGATGCCTTTGCTGCGAAGGAAGGCCTCCAGGGCCCCGGCATCGGCTTTCAGTTCAGCGTAGGTCCTGCGCAGGACCGGGCGGGTTTCGCAGTAGGCCACCACCGCTTCATGATCGGCATGCTCGCCGTCGGCCAGCCGCAGCAGGTTGGCGGCGAAGTTCAGCTTCATGCCCGGGAACCACTCGGCGCCCGGCATGTCGCGCTTGCCCAGCACCTTGTCAGCCGGGGTGTCACACACCAGGCCGCAGTAGTCCCAGACTTTCTGCCAGAAGGTCTCCAGATCGCCAATCGACCACTTGTGCAGAGCATGGTAGCCGGCAAAGGGACCATAGCCCTGCTGCTCCAGCCAGGCCTTGAACCGGCCCATACGGGAATGAGTCAGGGTGTCTTCCGAGGGAGACCAGACTACCGGGGATTGTTCTGTGTTGCTCATCCGTCTCTCCTGTTCCTTACTGCATATGCCAGCCATGGCTGACCACGATGGATTGGCCGGTCAGCGCGGCCGATGGGAAGGCCGCCAGATGCACCGCCAGTTCAGACACATCTTCCAACGTTGTGAATTGGCCGTCCACCGTGTTTTTGAGCATCACCTTGCTGATGACCTCTTCCTCGGAAATGCCCAGTTCCTTTGCCTGCTCGGGGATCTGTTTGTCCACCAGCGGCGTGCGGACAAACCCCGGGCAGATGATGTTACTGCGCACCCCGTATTCCGCTCCTTCCTTGGCAACGGCGCGGCAAAGGCCAAGCATGCCGTGTTTGGCCGCCACGTAGGGGGACTTCAGGGGCGAGGCTTCGACAGAATGCACCGAGCCCATGTAAAGCATGGTGCCACCGCCGTTGGCGTACATCTGCCGGAGCGCGGCGCGGGTCACCAGGAAGGCGCCATCCAGGTGCACGTTGATGACTTTGCGCCAGTCGGAGAACGCCAGCTTATGCACCGGATCAATGTGCTGGATGCCGGCGTTGGCGATGGCGATATCCAGACCACCCCAGTTTTCCACAACGGCGGCAACGCCATCATCCACCGCCTGTTCATCGGTGACATCCATGGCCAGGGCCATGGCGGTGCCGCCAGCGGCTTCAATGGCCATTACGGTGTCGCGGGCGCTGTCGAGGGTCAGGTCTGCCACAGCGACTTTGGCGCCTTCGCGGCCGTATGCTTCTGCGATGGCCCGGCCGATGCCCCGGCCGGCACCGGTAATCAGTGCAATGCGGTTTTCAAGACGCATGGTGACTTTCTCCTTAATCGTATGCCACGGCGGGCAACCAGGTAGCTATCTCCGGCACCAGGAAGACGATGACCAGTGCGGCCAGCTGAATGAGAATGAACGGGAACACACCCCGGTAGATATCGGTTACCTTGATCTCCGGCGGCGCCACACCCTTGATGTAGAAGAGCGCAAAGCCGACCGGCGGCGTCAGGAACGAGGTCTGCAGGCACATGGCAAACAGGATGGTGAACCAGACCAGGTCGAAACCCAGTTGCTGCACCACCGGTGCCACCAGCGGCAGGATGATCAGGGTAATCTCGACCCAGTCCAGGAAGAAGCCCAGCAGGAAAACGGCAAACAGGATGGTCAGCACCACACCGTAGGGGCCGAACGGCAGCCCCAGAAGCGCGTCCTCGATTACCCGGTCACCGCCCAGTCCGCGCAACACCACGGAGAAGGCTGTAGCGCCCAGGAAAATGGCAAAGATGAACGCGGCGGTGCGGGTTGTCTGCTGCATGGAGGAATTGAGCACCTTCAGATTCAGGCGCCCCGCCATAAGGGCCAGGAGCAGCGCTCCGAGAGCGCCAACGCCGGACGCTTCAGTGGGCGTTGCCACGCCGGCAAAGATGGAGCCCAGCACCCCGAGTATCAGCGCCGCTGTGGGCAGTACCGCCTTGGCCACTTCCCAGACAATGGCCCAGGAGACTTTCTCGGTGCCTGCAGGCACCGGGGCAATGCTCGGCTGCAATAGCGGACGGATGAGGGCATAGGCAACGTACATGGCACCCAGCAGGATGCCCGGCAGGAACGCCCCCATGAACAGATCGCCGACCGAGGCCTCCGGGACAGCCAGGCGGTCTGCCATCAACACCAGCATGATCGAGGGCGGTATCAGGATGCCAAGGGTGCCGGTGGCACAGGCCGTGCCCACCGCAAAGCCCTTGTCGTATTTGTTCTCCATCATCACCGGCAAGGACAGCATGCCCAGCAAGACCACCGACGCGCCGATAATGCCGGTGGTTGCAGCCAGCAAGACACCAATCACGATCACCGTCACGGCGAAGCCACCGCGAACCGCACCAAACAGTTTCACCATGCTGTTCATCAGGCGTTCAGCCACACCCGACTGGTCCAGCATAATGCCCATGAAGATGAACATGGGGAGCGCCACCAGAGTCTCGCTGTTGACGATACCCCAGATGCGCTCGGGCACGAGACCCATGGAGGAGGGATAATCAAACCAGAGGTTGGCACCAAAATTCTCGACCGCCATGACACCGATTGCAGTCCAGATTACCGCGGTGCCACCCAGCACCCAGGCAACAGGGTAACCGGTCATCAACAATGCCCCGAAGGTCAGGAACATTCCGATCACAAACAGGGTTTCAAGTTCCATCAGGACGCATCCTCTTTCTTGTTATTACCGGACTCGACCCGTATCGGCTTCGGAAAGCCGAATAGCAGTGCGGTGACTTTCAGCAGGCGGGACAGTGCCGCCACGATCAACAAAGCGAACGCCAGTGCCACAATGCTCTTGAGCACCCAGCGATGCGGCAGCCCCGCCGGCGCCTGACTGGTTTCGCCCTGCTGCCAGGAGGCGTAGGCGTACGGAATCATCTCGTGGACGGCCAGAACGAGGAACGGCAATAGCAGGAAAAGCAGGCCAAACAGCTCAATCCAGGCCTGGCTTCTCAGGGATAGACGTTCATGGAGCACATCCACTCGCACGTGGTCATCCACCACCAGCGTGTAGGCCAGCCCCAAGAGCCAGCCCGTGCCGGCCAGGTGCCACTGGACCTCTTCCAGGGTGACGGACCCCTCGCCAAAAACGTAACGGCCAACCACGGCCCAGATAATGACCCCTGTCACCACGATCCAGAGCCAGGAGGCGGCTTTGCCAATCGCGGAAATCACACGGTCGACCCACTGGCTGAGCCAGGTGGTCGGCAGTTCTGTATGTTTATGAAGATATTTGTCGGCGTCAGACACCGACGTTTGCTCGTTATGCAGCGAGTCTTTACCAGACACCGTCATACAACAGTTCCTCGCTCAAAAAGCCGATGGTGAAACAAGGATGGCCCCGCAGGGCCACCCAGACTAGGTCAGAGAACACCGGGAGTGCCCCGGTGCTCGGGATCGGCCCCGGACCTTAGAGGTCCGTGGGAACGTAGGCGCGGGTATCCCATACCTTGTAGGTTTCCATGAACTCGTTCTGGCTTTCATAGACGCGTTTGAAATCGGCATCCTTGGCGGCTTCTTCTTTCAGCACTTCCTCGGTGACCGCTTTCAGCTTTTTCAGAACATCACGGGGAATCTGGTCAGCCTGGACACCCTTGTCCTGGAACTCGGCCAGGACCTTGCCATTCTTGTATTCACCCTCGGCCAGAGCCAGCGTTGTTGCAGCAGTACAGGAGGCCTTGACCAGCGCTTTCTGCGCTTCCGTGGTTTTGTCCCACTGATCCTGGTTGATCAGCATGTACTGAGCGGTGAACTGCTGGTGCCAGCCCGGGAACAGGTTGTACTTGACCACCTGGTTGAACCCCAGAATCTGGTCGATGGCGGGCATGGAGAATTCGGTGGCATCGATGGTGCCTTTTTCCAGTGCCTGGTACAGCTCACCACCGGGCATCATGGTGACGGACGCACCCAGTTTTTCCAGGACCTTGCCACCCAGGCCGGCAAAGCGAATCTTCAGGCCCTCATAGTCTTTCAGAGTTTTGATGGGTTTCGCATACCAGCCGGCTGTTTCAGGCCCGATAATACCGCACAGCTGGGCGTGCACATCGAAGCCCTTGTTGGCATAGACTTCCTGCAGCATCTCATGGCCGCCACCGTAGTAATACCAGGCCGTGTAGGCCCAAGGCTTCATACCAAAGGGAACCGCCGCAAACAGGGGAATCGCAGGTACCTTACCCTGGTCGTAACCAATCCAGGTATAGCCTGCCTCAACCTTGCCATCGGAAACCGCCTGCAGAATGTCGAACGGCGGAACCAGTTTGCCCGGCTCATAGACCCGAACCTGGATGCTGCCGTCGGAGGCGGTGGTAAGATTTTCAGCAACCCAGGCGGCGGGCGAACCCAGGCCCGGAAGGTTGGTGGCGAAGGCTACGGGCATTTTCCAGCGCAAGTCATCTGCAAACGCGGTACCCGTGGTAAGAACGATCGCACCGGCGACACCGGTGAGCGCCTTGAGAAGTTTCATTGGCAAGTCTCCTAGCTTTGTTATTTTGGCTGGCCTGGCGGCTGGCAACCTGAAAGGCCGGGTCTGAAGGTAATCAGACAACGCAGGAACAGACGGACAGGTTAATATCGGGGGTCCAACGGTTGGCGCCAGTCTTGTTCTCTGAGTTGTTCTGACGTCCTGCAACCCGGTAATAGCAGGCACTATGCCAAAAGAATCTTTCTTTTATATTTCAATATGTTATGTATTTTGTGGCATCTGAAGCCAAGCCAGAATGTCCGGAATCACGGACATACCTAGACCAGGGTCGTAGGTAATTGTACGGACATCCGGACAAGTGTCTGGATTTCAGGACATTCTTGCGAGTTTTTCGTAGAGGACGGATCGGGAGATGCCCAGCAGCTTTGCCGCACGGGTACGATTGCCCCGGCTGACCACCAGCGCTTCTTCAATGGCCTGGGACTCGGCCTCGGCCAGGGTCTGGGCCAATGGCCGAACCGGTTGCGGCATAAGCGATGAAGCAGGGCGGCCGCCATTGCGGGGGAGCACCTTGAAGATGGCATCGGCGTCCAGCAGGCCACCTTCTTCACCCATCGTCAGGGCCCGCTCCAGAACATTGCGCAACTCCCGGATGTTGCCGGGCCAGTCGTAACTGCCAAGCGCTGATACGCCGGCGTCGGTGATTTCCCCGCGCAGCTCCAGCCCCTCGCAGACATCTTCCAGCAGCGCCTCGCAAAGTACCCCCAGATCGGCAAGCCGGTCCCGCAGTGGCGGAATCGGAATTTCCAGCACGTTCAGACGGTAATACAGATCAGACCGGAAAACCCCGTCGGCCATCATCAGCTCCAGATTCCGGCTGGTGGCGGCGATCACCCGGACATTCACCGGCACCACCTTGTTGGACCCCAGTGGTTCAATTTCCCCTTCCTGCAGGGCTCGCAGCAGCTTGGCCTGCAGCGGCAGGGGCATGTCGCCCACTTCATCGAGGAACAGGGTGCCGCCGTTGGCCAGCTGGAACTTGCCTTCCCGGTTACGGCGGTCGGCACCGGTGTAGGCGCCCGGCGCCACACCGAAGAACTCCGCTTCCAGCAGGTTATCCGGAATGGCGGCCACATTGACCCCGACAAAGGGTTTGTCCGCACGTGGGGAGATCGCATGAATCGCCTGGGCCAGAACTTCCTTGCCGGTACCGGTTTCGCCCAGCAATAACACCGGCATGTCTCGCCCCGCCGCCAGACGGGCACGGCGTTTTACTTCCAGTGCCGCCGGGCTGGCGCCGACAAAATCGCCCAGGCTGTACCGGGTTCCCCGTGCCTTTTTTGCCAGGGCCTTGCGGGCTGCCGCCAGATCCTGATGTAACCGCCGGTATTTGGAGACCAGTGGCGTCAGGGGCTGCAGGTCGTCGTACAAGACAAAGGCAACGGCGCCAACAATCTGCCCTTCGTCGTCAAAGAAAGGCAGCCTCGTCACAACCAGTTGTTGCTGATTGTGCTCCATGATATCCAGCAAGAGTGGCTTGCCGGTTTCAACGACCTCCGGCATCCGGGTCTGGGGAATGACCTGGCGCACCGGTTTGCCGATGACCCGGGACGGGTCCCCGAGGCCCAACAGGTGGGAGTAGCTGCTGTTGATCCAGGTAATCCGCGCCTCCCGGTCAACAGCGATGGCACCGGCACTGGCTTCCTCGAACATCGGGAACAGGGCTTCAATAAGGTCCCGGGTCAGCCCGCTCTTGTTCTCGTCTGTAAACAGCTCTGTCATGTGCCGTGCACCAACGGGTCGAGTATCGTTCATGGTGAAACCCCTGGCATCCTGCAACCCGGATGCCGTCACGGAAGTATATGGGGCCCCCGGGGCGGGGGCAAACCAGGGGGCCGACCCGGAACCGGGCCGGCCAGGCTTGCCGTTACTCCGGGATGCGGAGCTGGTTGTCGGTAAACACAATCCGGTTCCCGGCGTCGGGCGAGGGATCAATGGCCGGCAGGTTAGCAGCCGTCAGCGGATTTGTGATCGCGCCCCGCGGCACAGTCCGCACCACCTGGCTCGGCGGCAGGGGCTGTTTGTCGGTCAGATGCGCCCAGACCAGGTCCAGCGCCTGGAAATAGTAATGGTGCAGGGGCACATAGCGGCCGGCGATACCCGGGAAGCCGTTAAGCACATCGAGATGGTGGGCGTTGAGGACTTCGTAGTATCTCAGATTGCTGTTTTTGCCTTCAACACGCTGGTTCAGGGCAAAATAAGGCCGGGACGTGTGGTTGATAGGCAGAATGGCATCAGACCGGCCAGCGACAAAGATCGCCGGCTTGCCCTGAAGATCGCCGGTGGCGCGTACTCTGGCAATACCATCAGCAATGGCGGAGGCCAGTTCGGCGTCGGGGCCCTCAAGGGCCGTGCCGGTTACAGTGTCTCGACCGGTGGCCAGGCTGCGCAGGCACAATAGGGCATCCAGACCATAATCCTGCTGGCTGGAACTGGGGGAAGCGCTGGCTGCCAGATTGGTAGGCTGGCCCTCGGCATTGTCGTAAACAATATTCACGCCGGCGGTTGGCGGAATACCGTTACTGACAGAAAACAGGGCTGCCTCTGCCGCAGCCGCCAGCTGGGTAACAGCCCCGGCGGTATCGGTCGCGGCCAGGCTAAGCTCACAGACCCGGTCTTCCACACCGGCCCGGCCATAAGCGTTGGCGTAGGTCATGGAGATGCTCTGGGCCACGGCCAGCCCGAAGTGCACCGGCGCCAGCAGGTTCTGCTCGGGCTGGATATCGAACTCCTCGTTCAGAATGCGCAGGGCATCGGCGGCACGGTCGTCAAGAGTTGCGCCGGATACCAGCCCCTTGTTGGCCAGGGAGTTACAGATATTCTCGCCGATCGCAGGGGGATTGAACACCGCATTGAGCGGAGCAGACTCGCGGATTGCCGGTGCCTGATTGGCACAGCCCTGATAGACGGCGAGAGCTGTGGTGTAATCCAGCAGGCTCCGGCTGTGCTCGCTGATCACCGGGCCGTCGCCCTGAACGATGGTAAAGCTCCGGTCCACTTCGGGGTTCACATTGGGTTCGGATACGGCAACCCCGTCAATCAATCCCAGAGTGTCCAGTTCAGCGGCACGCACGGACGCCCCACCGCCGTTGGACACACTGGAAGCAATCACCAGCGTGTTTTTCGGATTAATGGTCTGAAGAGTCTTTCCATTACCCAGGTCACGGCCGAATTTTTCATTCAGCACGTAGAAACCGAACTCGATGGACTGCAGTACATGGTGGCCCCAGTCGGCTTCAGGATTGGCTTTGGAGTGGGCATGTTTCCAGGCGAAACGATCCGGCCAACGACTGTCGAATGCGGCCCGTTCCCCGTCGGTCAGGTCCGCCCGGAACTGAACCGCCTCGTCGGTTGAACTCAGCGTGCCATCAATACGTTGTGCGGTGTTGGTGGCCAGGTTGTGCGCGCCAGTTCCTGTGCCCTTGTCGGTATACACAACGGCACAGCCTTTTTTCAGGCCCCACTCCCCGGCCGTGCCAATGGCGCCGTATATGCCACGGGAGCCAGACGACGGGGCGGTGACCATGCAGGGGCTCTTCGGATCAAAGCTGTCCGGCACCTGGGCCATGACCGTGACCGGGACATCGCTACCGGGCACGGTCATAAAGGCAATGAATTCGTCGCCGGGAATCAGGCCTTCGCCGCCACTGCCCACCTGCGGACCGAAGAAAGCGCCGTAACCGCCCCCTGCAGACGTATCCACCAGCGCCCGGTAATTGTTGTAAATGGCCAGGCGCCTCAGTTCGGCCGGTGTCGGATTCAGGGGGTCCGCAAACGCGGGGGCGGGTGTGCTGGCAAGGCCGGTAGCGCCCAGACCAGCCGTCAGCAGGTCATCGGTAATGCCATCGTAGCTGGTGTGCTGAATCTCACCCTGTACGAAGTCGGGAATTTCATTGAAGGGGGCTTTGCAGCCAGTCAGCGTAAGCCCCGAGGCGCCGATCAGGGCGCAGAGCATCATTCGTTTCATGGTCGTTCCTTGTTTGTTGTTGTTGACGAATGGGCCAGACCCGAGCCAGGCCCCCGTGCACGCCATGCGGATCCTGTGCCAATCACCCAGAACATTGATTTCAAATAGATAATTCAAGAATGCTGGAAACACTCGCGACATGAATCCGGATATCCGGACACTGCAAAGAGAGAAAGGATGGAATCAGCCCTGCAAACAGGCGGCCGGGAGGCGTTGTCCGGGCATCCGGACAGCGTATGGATTATCGGACAATCCGGTAAAGAACCCGGGCTTGCTCAGCCAATATGGACAAACGGCAGCAGGCTCAGGCCCATAATCACCACAATGGCCAGGCAGGCCGCCAGAGTCCGGACCGGATAGCGCCGGAACATGAACCAGACGCCGCCCGCCTCGCCCCGGGCCAGATTTTCCTGGTAGGTCCGCCGCTGGGTTTCCTGGCGCTCCCGGTGGTAGGCCTCGAGCAGCACCCGGGCCCGCTCCGCTTCATCGTCATCATGCACCCAGAAGCCACCCATGCTGATCCCCCACCGGCTTGGCGGCGTCTCGTAATAAGCCACCTCGTGGGCTTCCAGCAGGGCCCGGATTTCGTCGGCTTCGTCATCCGGCACATGGCGCAGGTTCATCAGGTGATGGGGCATGGGGACTCGTTGTCTGGTATCGGGTGCGGGAATCCCTATATCCTAGCATCAAAGCACGATTCGCCGAATCCACCACCGGGACACTGAATGACCGATAGCCCTCTCCGACTGCTGCTGGCTTTTGATGCCCAGGCCCGACGGGACACGTCCCAGCCGCCGGCGTTCCTGCACCGACGGGACCGCAAGTTTGCGCTGGTCTGCGAGCAGCAGGGGGTAACCCCGGAGGCAAACCGCTGGCTGGCACACCTGAACCGGCTGAGCGGGCCCGGGACAAAACCCTCTGCGGCGAACCAACCCCTGAGGTTCTGGCGCCGGGTCAGTACCGGCTTTGCGGCGGTGGGTATGGTTGCCGGCGTGTTCGCCATGGTCGGGCTGCTGTTCTACGACGGCGGCCAGCGCATCAACATCACCGTCCTGCTGGCCTTCGTCCTGCTGCAGTTGCTGCTGGCACTGCTTACCGCTGTGCAGTCCCTCGCCGGCTGGCAGCCCTGGCGCTGGCTTCTCCGGCGGTTCCAGGGCACGCCGACCCAGGGGGTGATCAACCGGCTCCAACCGGTGCTGATGGCCAGGTCGGCTCATCTCGGCGGCCTGTGCTTTGCCATCTCGGGCCTGGTCACGCTGCTGGTCATGGTGGTGGTACAGGATCTGGCCTTCGGCTGGAGCACCACCCTGGAGACCGCAGCGGCCAACTATCACCGGCTGGTCCAGATCATCGCAGCGCCCTGGGCCTGGCTGTGGTCGGCGGCGGCGCCGGATCTGACCCTGATCGAAGCCACCCGTTTCTTCCGGGCCGGAACCGGAAATACCAGCCCGGATCCGGCCCGGTGGGGGCAGTGGTGGCCCTTTGTCACGATGCTGTGGCTAACCTGGGTACTGCTGCCGCGCTTGCTGCTGTGGGTTCTCACCTCAATGCTGCTCCGGCACCGGGCCCGGCGACTGCTCTCCCATCACCCCGCGATGCGGGCCCTGCTGTACCGTATGGAAACGCCCGCCCTGGATACCGGGAATGCCCATAACGACGCCGCCGACCTGCCAGACACCGGCCTTCGCAATAACCTGCTGCCAATGCCGGACAGCGATATTCTGCTGTGCTGGGCCGGCGCCGGGGAACCGGAACTGCCGGACACCCTGAGTTCCGGCAAGCAACTGGTGCTCCGGGCCGGGGGCCGGGCCAGCCTTGCCGACGATGAACAGGTTCTGAGTCAGATCGGAACGCATTGCCACGGGGCCGACAGCAAAGCCGTGATCCTGCTGACCCGGTGCTGGGAGCCGCCTACCGGCGAGCTCCAGGATTTCCTGGAATCCGCCCGGGACGTCTGGCCCGACGGCACCCGGGTAGCGCTTGTGCCGCTGGCCGCCGACAGCACACGCGAGCCGGACGCCCACCAGGTTCAGCCCTGGCTCCGGTTCGCCGAGCGGCTCGGCAACGACTTCGTCCGGGTCTCGCTGCCACCGCTCCAGCCACAGCCAAATCCCTACACCACCAGCGGGGAACCCTCATGACCCAGGCACCTACGTTCGCCGTGGTGGGGCATCCGAACAAGGGTAAATCCAGTGTGGTGGCCACCCTGTCCCAGAACGACGCCATTGCCATTGCCCTGGAACCCGGCACCACCCGCAAACGCCAGGCCTACCCGCTGACCGTGGACGGCCGGACCCTGTACACCCTGGTGGACACCCCCGGGTTCCAGCGCCCGCGCCGTGTCCTGCAATGGCTGGAGGCCCACAGTGTGTCCGCCTCGGACCATGTCGACACCGTCAGTGCCTTTGTCACCCAACACCGGGACGACGGCCGATTCACCGATGAGTGCGAGCTGCTGGCCCCCTTGCTGGACGGCGCCGGCATTATCTACGTGGTGGATGGCTCCGTGCCCTACAGTGCCGAGCACGAAGCGGAAATGACCATCCTGCGCTGGACCGGCCGCCCCAGCCTTGCCCTGATCAACAGCATCGGCGCGGACGACTACAGCGATACCTGGCAGACTGCGCTGGGCCAGTTCTTCCAGGTTGTTCGCCGGTTCGACGCCGTTCGGGCCCCGTTCGAGCAACATCTCAGCCTGTTACGGGCATTCGGACAACTGGAACCGGACTGGGAAGCGCCGCTGGAGCAGGCCACCCAATACCTGTCCGGTCAGCGGCAACAGCGCCGCCGGCAGGCCGCCTCGCTGGTTGCCAGGGCCCTGGATGACATGATGTCGTTCCAGGAAAAGCGCACCCTGACCGCCGGCCAGGCCGCCGAAACCAGCGACGGCTCACTCGCCGACCAGCTCCGCCAGCGCTGGTACCGCCACCAGCGCCAGCGGGAACAGACCCTGCGGGTGGAGATCGAGCACCTGTACCAGCACCAACGCATCCGCCGCCAGGAAGCCGAACTGGAATGGCACAGCGAGCACGACCTGTTCTCCGAGGACAGCCGCCGGGCGTGGGCCGTCAGCAAACGCTATCTGGCCACCGCCGGTTTCGGGGCCGGAGCGGTGAGTGGCGCCGGCATCGACGCCCTGACCCTCGGCTCCTCCCTGGGCACCGGCGCGCTGGTCGGCGGCCTGATCGGCGCCGCCGGCAGTTACCTCTACGGCGACCGGCTTGCCCTGCCTGCTCTGAACATCGGCGTGCTGCGGGACGGATTGAAGACAGCCACCTTCGGACCTGTACAGGACAGCCAGTTCGGCTATGTTGTATTAGGGCGTGCCATTGATCACTGGTGGCATATCAGCCACCGGAACCACGCCGGCCGGGACCTGCTGGAGCTGGAACCGGCCGATCATCACTGGCTGGAAAGTCTTGATAAAGGTAGCCGCAAGGACATCCAGCAGGCCTTCGACAAGTGCCGTAAACGGCGCCCCCTGGATTTGCGCCAGAGGGAAAAATTCACCGACGCCATAGAGCAGTGCATGGCAGTCTACGACGATTGGCGGTTGAACCGGACCTGAAAGGGATGTTTATACTAAAAGGCTATTCCATCACAAAATGAGGAATGCAGATGAAAATCGTACGAGTGCAGGACATCATTGGTACCGAACGGGAAGTGAGCGACAAGCAATGGAAAAGTCGCCGCTTGCTGCTGAAAAAGGACGGCATGGGCTTCTCGTTCCACGAGACCATCATCAAGGCCGGCTCAGAGCACACCTTCTGGTACAAGCACCACCTGGAAGCGGTCTACTGCGTCTCGGGTAACGGCCGGATCAAGGATCTCGCCACCGGCGAAGTCCACGAGATCACGGACGGCACGCTGTATGCCCTCGACAAGCACGACCGGCACACGCTGTACGGTGGAACCGAGGACATGCGCCTGATCTGCGCGTTCAACCCGCCGGTGACCGGCCAGGAAATCCACGACGAAGACGGCGCCTATCTGCCGGACACCAGCGAAGACTGATTCGCTGATCCGTGGCTGAACACCAGGCCACAACCGCACCGCCACCGCCAGCCAGGCTGCTGCCGGTGGCGGTGCTGCTTTGGCTGGCGGGCCTTTACCTGCGCATACCGATCCTGGTAGCCCCGCCCCTGGCCCCCTTTATCGGCGATGAGCTGGCGCTGACCCAGACCCTTACCGGGGCACTGACCACCCTGCCCATCCTGATGCTCGCCATCGGCTCCATGCCCGGCTCACTGGCCATTGCCCGCATCGGCCCCCGGAACACCCTGGCGATGGCCATGGTGATCATGGTGCTCGGCTCCGCCGGCCGCGGCCTGGCCCCGGATACCGTCACCCTGATGCTGGCCAGCGCCACGATGGGAATAGGCGTGGCCATGATGCAGCCGGCGCTCCCCGCCCTGCTGCCAAGATGGCTGGAACCCCACCACCTGGCCCTCGGCTCCGCGATTTACATGAACGGCATGCTGATGGGCGAATTCATCGGCGCCGGCATCACCCTGCCGATTCTCATGCCCCTCCTCGACAACAGTTGGCGCGCCACCCTGATGGTCTGGTCGCTCCCGGCCCTGCTGGTCGCCGCAGCCCTTTACCTGCCCAGGCGTGACCGGGAAAAGCCCGTGGGCAAAGTCTCCTGGCTGCCAGACTGGAGCAACCCGCTGACCCTCAGAATCGGCCTGCTACTAGGCCTGTCCGGCTCAATGTTCTTCGGCCTCAACGCCTACATGGGCAGCCTGCTGGAACAACAGGGCCAGTTCAACAAACTCGCCGACGCCCTGTTCTGGTTCAACATCGCCCAGGTCTTCGCCTCACTGACCATGCTGAAAATGGCCAAAGCCTGGGTCGGCCGCCGGTCGGTGATCATCATCACCGCCTCCCTGAGCATCCTGGGCACCCTCGGCGCCATCACCTTCACCGGTTGGTGGGCCATCGCCAGCGCCACCGTCATGAGCCTCAGCGCCGGCATCTTGCTGATCCTGCTGGTCGCCGTACCCCCGCTGGTGACCACCGCCCGGGAAACCGGCCGCCTGTCCGCCGGCACCTTCCTGGTCGGCTACACCCTGGCGTTCTCCGTTCCCATGCTGGGCGGTCTGATCGCCGACGCCACCGGCGACGCCCGCCACGCGATTCTCACGATCATCGGCTACAGCCTGCTGGTGCTGCCGCTGGCTTTCAAACTCGATCTGCAACGAAAAAAGGACCAACCCGAGAGCTGATCCTTTAGTGGCTGAAAACGGGGTCAGAAGAAAGCGTTCTTCTGACCCCATACTCCCGCAATGGCCGCAGGCCAAGCCTCCCCAAAACATCGCGGACGCCCCGCGGCCAGACTCCGAGCTAAAACCGGCTCAGATGTAGTAGTCCTTCAACGGAGGAAACCCGTTAAACTCAATGGCGCTGTAAGTCGTGGTATAAGCACCCGTAGACAGCCAGTACATCCGGTCTCCGATGGCCAGATTCAACGGCAGCGGGTACTTGTGGTGCTCATACATGATATCGGCGCTGTCACAGGTCGGCCCGGCAATCACGCAATCCTCGCCCTCGCCCACTTTCTCGGTCCAGATCGGAAACTTGATCGCCTCATCCAGCGTCTCGATCAGGCCTGAAAACTTGCCCACATCGGTAAACACCCAGCGGTGCAGGGCGGTACGGGATTTCCGGGAAATCAGCACCACCTCACTCACCAGCACCCCGGCGTTGGAAATCAGTGAGCGGCCGGGCTCGATAATGATCTCCGGCAGCTCGTCACCGAAATCCTCGTGCAGGAACCGGGCAACCTCCTCGGCGTACACTTTCAGGTCATTGGTACGGGTGATGTAGTTGGCCGGGAAACCACCGCCCATGTTGATCATCTTCAGCTCGATGCCGTCTTCTTCCTTCAGGCGCTCGAAAATCACCTTCACCTTGCTCAGGGCCGCATCCCAGGCGCCGATTTCCCGTTGCTGGGAACCCACATGGAAAGACACGCCGTAGGGCACCAGGCCCAGATCACGGGCCAGGATCAGCAGATCCATGGCCATGTCGGTCTGACAGCCGAACTTGCGGGACAGCGGCCAGTCCGCCGTCAGTGTGCCTTCGGTGAGAATACGCACATACACCTTCGAGCCCGGGGCTGCCTTGGCGATGTTGCGCAGATCCGCCTCGGAGTCCGTGGCGAACAGGCGCACACCCTTCTCGTAGAAAGTGCGGATATCCCTCGCCTTCTTGATGGTGTTGCCGTAGCTGATGCGGTCACCGCTGACGCCCAGGGCCAGAACCTTGTCCAGCTCATACACCGAGGCAATATCAAAGTTCGCACCCTTGTCGCGCAGCATAGTCAGGATCTGCGGGGCCGGGTTGGCTTTCACCGCGTAGTAGACTCTGGCGTAGGGGAAGCCATCCACCAACTCATCGTACTGGCGGTCGATCGTGGCGGTATCAATGACGACAAAAGGAGTTTCCCTGGTATCCGCGAATGACTTGATCCGCTTGAACGTCTCATCGTCGTAGTACTCAGCAATGTTGGCATTGGCTTCCTGGTTCATCGGGTGAAGCTCTCCTTATCAGTGGGATATCGGGCATAAAAAAGGGTAGCACAGCGAAACCGTGCTACCCCCGATTTGGCGCGATCATCGGGCTTTTTTTTACACCCGGATATGAGCATATCTACCCATAATGCGCACTATCAGACATCCCAGAAACCGGAATCCCACTCGTCTTCCTCAAGGATGTCGTCATCGTCGGTATCGGCCAGATCGAACAGGCCGTTATCGAACTCGTCTTCGCTCAGATAGCCGTCATCATTGAAGTCATAGGTATCGTAGGCGTACAGATCGAGATCGTAGTCCGAGAGGTAGGTGTCGTACTCGTCCTCGGTCACCCAGCCGTCGTCATCGGTATCGACCACATCAAAATAGCCGGATTCGAATTCCTGCAGTACCAGCTCGCCGCTGTTATCGGCGTCCAGTTGCTGCCAGTCGGCTTTCCATTCCCAATCCGCCGCGGCTGCGGTGCCGGCAAAACCGAAAGTGATCAGACTGATGGCAAAAAGAGTCTTACGGTTCATGGTCGTTCTCCTTTCAGCAAATTTCACTGGTCATCACCGGAATTGGCGATGACTGGGAGAGACCCTATACCGGTCACCTTACGGCAGTCTGAACAACACTCGGACCGTCTGCTGGCAGCCAGACCCGGATACAGGCACCCTGTTGCGGGCCGTCCACCAGCTCCACCGAGCCGCCATGGGCCTGGGCGATGGCCCGGACGATACCCAGGCCGAGCCCGCTTCCGGTCTTTCTCTGGTCCGGTTCACGATGGAAATTCTCGAACACCTCGGCCCGCTGCCCCTCCGGAATCCCGGGGCCCTGATCGGATACCCGCAACTCCAGACCACCATCGGAGGCGGCAATCTGCACCAGCACCCGGCCCCCGACGGGGGAATAACGTGCGGCGTTATCCAGCAGGTTGCCGATCAGCGAACCGATGAGCGTGGCATCGCCCTGCATCCGCAGGCGCTCGCCGGCCAGATCCAGCTCCGGTGTGAGGGACTTGGCCTGCATCAGGCTTTCCCGTTCGGTGAGGCATTTCTCGGCCAGCGCCGCCAGATCAATCTCGGACGCCTCCAGTTGAGGCTGAACTGGATCCACCCGCGCGAGAATCAGCAAATGGTCGACGATACGGTCCATGCCATCGATGGCGCCCGCCAGCTTCTTCAAAGACCGATCCTTGTCGGCCTGGCTGTCAGAGCGTAACGCGACCTGCACCTGGGATTTGAAACCGGCCAGCGGGGTTCGCAGTTCGTGCCCCATGGCCGAGGTGAAGGCACGATGGGAGGCCATGGCTTCCCGGACCCGCCGGATCAACCGGTTGATGGCCAGCACCGGCGCCTGCATTTCCCGGGGCACCCGTTTCAGATCAATGGCCAGGGGCTGCAGGCGATCCACCTCGGTCTCCGACAGCTTCACACTGAGTTCCCTGAGTGGCCGCAGGCCCTGCCAGATACCCAGGCAAACCAGGATGCCCAGTACCGGCAAGGCCACCAACAACGGTGTCACGAACGCCGAGGCCAGCTCCGAGCCCCGCTGCGCCACGGTCTCCAGAGGTACGGCAACCCGGACATATCGGCCGTTGGCCGGATCCCGCACCGTCAGCACCCGCCACGGGATACCATTGATGCGTGGCCGGGAATAACCGGCTTCCAGCTGCCCTGGCTGAGTTTCCGTCAAGGGGAACCGGCGGCTCCGTACCAGCACATCACCGGATTCCGACAGCAGCTCAAACTCGGGCAGTTCATCGGGCTTGCGCTCCGGGGTGCTGCCCGTGGCATCACCACCAGCCAAGCCCTGGTTCAGACCCATAAGCAGACTGAATGCGGCCTGGTTGAGCTGGTGATCCACATCCTTTGCCGCCGTATTGGCGGCGCTGGAGGACAGATAGAACCACAGCATCAGCCAGCCGGCAGACAACAGCAGCAACACCATAACAAGCAGGCGCAGGTGGATGCGCGGGGCGAACGCGGAAGGTTTTAACATGCCGGGGGCAGTGCGAAGCGATAACCCAGGCCACGAACCGTCTCGATCAGACCGTCGCCGAGTTTGCCCCGCAATCGATGGATGTGCACTTCCAGGCTGTTGCTCTCCGGGCCGTCCGACCAGCCGTACAGCCGTGATTCAAGATGGTCGCGGCTGACCGCATGGCCCGGCCGCTCAAGCAGGGCCTCAAGAATGGCGAATTCATGCCGGGACAGGCGCAGGGGTTCACCGTGGGCGGAAACACAACGGGTGGTGAAATCCAACATGACCGGCCCGCACTCAATACGGTTGCTGTCACGCCCGGAGGCCCGTCGCACCAGCGCACGGATGCGCGCCACCAGTTCTCCGATATCCACCGGCTTGACCAGGTAATCGTCGGCGCCATAGTCCAGCCCCTGTATCTTCTCATCGACACTGTCGAGTGCGGTAAGGATCAGGATGGGCACGGTGATGCCCTGATTGCGCCAGTTGACCAGGACATCAATACCGGACCGCCGGGGCAGCATCAGGTCCAGCACCACCACGTCGAACTGATCCGAATCCATGGCGGCCGCTGCCGACTGGCCGTCTTGCAGCCAGTCGACCCCATAGCCTTCCTGCATCAGCCCGCGGCACAGGCCATCACCCAGCAGCTCATCATCCTCAACCAGCAACACTCGCATGCGTCCTTCCCACTTGTCCGTACCGAGGACAATATACAGGATAGCGCAGTGCCGGGGCCAAGGGCGCCCGAGCAATCAGACCGCCACCGGCCAGAGTGGTGTCGGGTCTACCGGGCCATCCGGATCCCGGGGTTCGGACTGCCGGCGGAGGTAGGCCAGAATGGCGTCCTGCAGTTCGCCACCCCGGCCCAGACCCTGGTTGCCGAACAGCCGGTTGAATTCCAGCACGTAGGGGTAGCCTTCCACCAGGGCAATATCGAAACCCGCGTGATCCACGCCCAGCTCCCGGGCCAGCCGGAGTGCCAGATCCGTCATCACCGGCGGCACCGGGCTGGTATCAATGCGACCACCACGGGCCACATTGTTGTAGAACCCCTGGTCGGCCTGGGTGCGCCAGTAGGCCGTCAGCACCCGGTCGCCCACCACCACAACCCGGGCATCGCGGTCCAGGGGCAGGTACTCCTGGGCGTAGAGCACATCGGTGCGTTCACAATACCGGCGCCAGTCTTCACGGGTTTCGATCAGCCACACGCCTTCGCCCATGCTCGACTTTGGCAGCTTGGCGACAAACGGATGCGCCATGGTGTCCCAGATCATCTCCCGCTCCACCGGGCCATTGGCCTGGATCAGGGTCCAGGGTGTGTGCTCGGGGGCAACCGCCTGAAATGCACGGGTCATCTCGATCTTGTCGTGGCCGACCCGGTAACTGGCAATGCTGGGAAATACCCGGCATTTCAGGCCGTGAACCAGCGCATTCAACTGCCAGTATTCGGGAAACAGCACCCAGTCCGCTTCCCGCAGCAGTTCCTTGTGGCGCAGGAACTGGTCCGGTTTGAGCACGGTGGTATTAGGGAAGCCCAGGGTTCGGAAAATATCGAAGGAGACAAGGTGCATGGTACCTGCGGCACTCGGAATTGAATTGTGCGCATTTTATACAGAGCCGGGGTTCTGGCAAGCGGTATTTTCACCACTCCGGCATCAGGCAGAGACGTTACCGGTGCTACCCGGTTGGCACTGAATGCCTCCGCACAACGCCTACTTCGAGGCGGTGCCCCAGGCACTGGTCAGCAAGCGGATCAGCGAGCAGGGCGCTTTTTCGTGCCCTGCTGAGCCTGGGCCGTAAACGGATCCTCCGGCCAGGGATGCTTGGGATATCGGCCGCGCATGTCCTTGCGCACCTCCTGGTAGGCATTGCGCCAAAAACTGGCCAGGTCGGCAGTGACCGCCAGAGGGCGCTGGGCGGGTGACAGCAGATGGATCAACACTGGAACCCGGCCGCCAGCCACGGCGGGGGTTTCTGCCCAGCCGAACAGGGCCTGAAGCTTTGCCGCCAGAACAGGGCCGTTCTCTGCAGTGTAGTCCAGACGCGTCCGCTGGCCGGTCGGGATGGTCAGGGCCATCGGGGCCAGGACCTGAAGCTGCTGCTGTGCCGGGTAATCAAGAAGCGTGTTGAGGGCGGTCAGGATGTCCACACGGGCCAGGTCCGACCAGCGGGTCATGCCGGCCATAAACGGTGCCAGCCAGTGCTCGAGATTCGCCAGCAGTGCAGTGTCGCTTGCGTCCGGCCAGCCACTATCCGGAAAGGTATCTGCAAGCATCCGGACACGGGCGCGCCACTGCCGGCTTTCGTCTGTCCAGGGCAGGCTTTCCAGCCCCTTTTTCCGGATCGCGGTGAGCAGGCCCTGTTGAAACAGTTCCGGGTCCACGTGGTCCAACGGCCATTCGTGCAGCACCAGCTCACCCAGCTTTCTGAGACGTCGGGCCACGATGGTGCCCCGGCGATCATCCCAAGTTGCTTCCTCGGTGTCTTGAATATGACCGGACAGGTCCTGTTCCAGATCCGGAGGGTCCACTGGCGCTGCCAGGTAAATAGTCGCTTCCCTGGCCCTGCCATCAAGCTCGGCAGCCACCAGCCAGTCGTGCCGGGCCAGGGGGTCGCCGTCCCGTAATACCGCCCCCTTGCCATTACTGAGTTGATACCTTGGCGCATTACCGGGCCGCCGGCGCGCGACACGGTCGGGATACGCCAACGCCAGCAGGCGCCCGATCCCGGTCTCTGAGGGCATTGACGCATCTGCCGGAGCCGACCCGGAAAGCCGCCTGGCAGCCTGGCGCACGGCCTTGAGGCGGGCGGGATCCAGCCCGCGATCACTGCGCTCCCCGTAAAACACACGAACCCGCTCGTGCATATCCGCCCCGGCGCCGGGGCCCAGCAAATCCCGCTCTTCCAGCAGGGCTGCCAGCGCTGCGCCAGGGCCGCCGAGTCCGATAGAACGCCCTCTGAGCACCATATGCGCCAGGCGTGGATGAATCCCCAGTTCCCGGGCGGCCTTGCCGTGATCGGTAATGGCACCCCCGGAATCGAGCATATCCAGCCATTGCAACAGGTCTGCCGCCTGCTTCCAGTGCGCTGCGGGCGGCTCATCAATCCAGGCCACACTGGCGGCGTCCCGCGCGCCCCATTGCGCCAGTTCCAGCACCAACGGTGCCAGATCCGCCTCGAGAATCTCCGGAGGCGTGTAGTCCGCCAGCCCGAACTGTTCCGACTCGCTCCAAAGCCGATAACAGGTGCCGGGTTCGATCCGGCCGGCCCGGCCTTTGCGCTGTTCTGCCGAAGCCCTGGATACCCGGCCGGTCACCAGGCGAGTCATGCCACTGTTGGGGTCAAACACCGCCCGGCGCTGCTGGCCGCTGTCGATAACCACCCGCACCCCTTCAATGGTCAGGCTGGTTTCGGCAATGGCCGTGGCCAGCACCACCTTGCGCTGACCGTCCGGCGCCGGAGCGATGGCCTGGTCCTGCTGCTCCGATTTCAGGTTGCCGTAGAGCGGGGCGATGAGCACATTGTCTGCCAGACTGCCCCGCAGTTGCTGCTCCAGCCGTCGGATTTCCCCGGCTCCCGGGAGAAACACCAGCAGTGATCCGCTCTGGTCCTGCAGCGCCTCGCGGATCACTGCCGCCACCTGATCCACCATCCGGCCATTACGGGGCAACGGCCGGTACAGCACATCCACCGGGAAGGCCCGGCCTTCGCTGGTGATCACCGGTACATCGCCGAGCACCCGGGCAATGGGCGCGGTATCCAGGGTGGCCGACATCACCAGCAACCGCAGATCCTCCCGCAACGCCTGCTGGGATTCACGCACCAGGGCCAGGCCAAGATCCGCCTGCAGGGAACGTTCATGAAACTCGTCGAATATCACCGCGGCGTAGTCTTCCAGCATCGGATCGGCCTGTATCAGGCGGGTCAGGATACCCTCGGTGACCACCTCAATGCGGGTTGCAGCGGAGACCCGGGTATCCAGCCGGGTCCGGTAGCCAACGGTCTGGCCAGGTTTCTCGCCCAGTTGCCCGGCCATGAACCGGGCAGCCGACCGGGCCGCCAGCCGCCTTGGTTCCAGCATCAGAATCCGGCCACCCTGTCGCCAGGGCGCATCCAGCAGGGCCAGGGGCACGCGGGTGGTCTTGCCGGCGCCGGGCGGGGCCTGCAACAACGCCGTGCTGGCCTGTTCCAGCGACTGTTTCAGGTCGGGCAGAATGGCATCAATGGGAAGCATGGCGTTCCGGAGGTTGGTTTTACAGTGGCGATGGCGATTTCAGCGGCGTCAGGACTGGCCCCGGTCACGATTGGCCTTCGCCCACTGGTAGATCCGCTCAAACGCCTCGGCCAGGTTCTCCGGATTATGCGGCGGCTGTATCAGGGCAGCAAGCTCGCCGTCCGGGTTCAGCAAGGCAAAGTGGCCGCTGTGCTCGACCAGCAGTTCCCCATCCACTTCCCGGTGAACGAACACCGCACTGAGGCTTTTGGCCAGGGCTCGCAGCGTTCCCAGGTCGCCGGTCAGGCCGTGGAAGTTGTCACCGAAGAAATCGGTATAGGCCTTGAGCTTCTCCGGGGTGTCATGCTCGGGATCCGCGCTCACCAACAGATAATCCGGCTGGGGCAATTCATTCGACAGGAGCTGATCGGTCTTGCGCAAATTGGCCATGGCAGCCGGGCAGATGTCCGGACAGTTGGTGTACCCTACAAAGGCAAAGGTCCAACGCCCCTTCAGGCTCTCCCGGGTCACCGTCTCGCCGTTCTCATTCATCAATGTGAACTCAGCCAATTGCCGGGGCTGATCATAGACATAGGTATTGAGCTCCGTCAGCTCCGGCGCCGGAATCGGCTCCTGGTTACCGACCAGAAACACCTGACGGCCGACGACAAGTCCGAAGATCAAAACCACAACTAATAGAAGACAGAAGAGGGTAAGGCGAATAGAGCTGTTCATGCTGAATCCAATTCGGTGACCAATAAAGCGGGCGGGAAGGTGTCCTATTTAGAAATACACAAAATGATCCACAAGCAATACCACGAACAGGGCCATGAGGTAAGTGATGGAATACTTGAAGGTATTCAGGGCAACCCGCCGGTCATCACCCTTGAGAAGCCGAACGGCGTACTGCAGAAAGCGCAGGCCAAGGGCCAGGGCGCCTGCCAGATAGATCCAGCCCGACATACCTGTGACAAACGGTAGCAGGCTGACGGCCAGCAGCATCAGGGTGTAAAGCAGTATGTGGAGCTCGGTGAACCGGTTGCCGTGGGTCACCGGCAGCATGGGAATGCCCGCCTTGGCGTATTCTTCCTTGCGGTGAATCGCCAGCGCCCAGAAATGCGGCGGCGTCCAGGCAAAGATGATCAGCACCAGCAGCAGCGCGTGACCTTCCACCTGCCCGGTTACTGCGGTCCAGCCAAGCAGCGGCGGCATGGCGCCGGCCAGGCCGCCAATGGTGATGTTCTGTGGCGTCGCCCGTTTCAGGAACAGGGTATAGACACCGGCGTAACCCACCAGCGAGGCCAGTGTCAGCCAGGCGGTCAGGTGATTGACCTGCCATATCAGCACGGCCATGCCCACGCAGGCCAGAAGGGTTGCAAACACAATGGCATCGGCGGTGGAAATCTTGCCAGTGGCGACCGGCCGTTTCCGGGTGCGGGCCATCACGGCGTCGATCTTGTGGTCCACCACATGGTTGACCACCGCGGCTGCCCCGGCCAGCAAGGCAATCCCCAGATTGCCCCAGAACAGGACGCCCCATCCGGGCACACCCGGCTCGGCCAGTAACATGCCAATCACCGATGTCAGGATCATCAGGGCAACGACCCGGGGCTTGGTCAGCTCCAGGTAATCCCGCCAGGAAATGCGTGCTCTGGATTCTCTCGCAATTGCCTGGGCCGGCAGTGCTTCGACTTGCTCGCTCATGCCGCAGCCTCCTGGGTGATTGTCATTGTGTTTGTTGCTGTTGCCGTCTGCGTTTTCGGTAACCGTTGATGCTGACAGACCAGATAAATAACGGACAGGAGCATGCCGGCACCCATGGCATTGTGCGCGACCGCGACAGCCAGGGGAATGTGGAACAGGACGTTGGCCAACCCCAACAGAATCTGGATGGCCAGCACGGCTGCCACCAGCCGGATGGCATTGTCCAGCCCCGTATTGCCCCGCCGGCGCCACATCAGCGACAGCAATGCGCCAAAGTAGACCAGCACAACCATGGCTCCCAGCCGATGGGTGATATGAATGGCTACCCGGCCGTCCGCATTGAGCTGGCCACCGAGGTAGTTTGGGCCGACATGCTGGGTCACATCAAACCCATGGCGGAAATCCATGCCCTCGGGCCACCACTGGCCCTGGCAGGTGGGCAACTCGGTGCAGGCCACCGCGGCATAATTGGCGGCGGTCCAGGCGCCGAGAGCGATCTGGAGCACCACCAGCAGGAGTCCGCCATAGAGCCAGGGCCGGAAGCCCGCCAAGGCGCCTGCGCGCGGCTTCTCAAGGGTCGTTTCAGGCTTTGCCAGCCGCCTGAGCCGCAGGGTCAGCAAGGTCAGCAGGCTGAGGGTGGTAAAGCCCCCGAGCAGGTGGAGGGCCACGATCTGGGGCCACAGCTTGAGGGTAACAGTCCACATGCCGAAAGCAGCCTGGAGGAGGATGAAACCGGTTATGAACAGCGGCAGCCTGACCGGCACCCCCCTGCGCCGGTGACGAACGGCATAGGCGGCGAGACTGAAAACCACCAGGCCGAGGGTTCCGGCGGCATAGCGATGGATCATCTCCGGCCAGCCCTTCTCGACATCCACCGGGGTCTCCGGGAAGCGCGCGTTGGCGATGGCTATACTCGATTCGCTCTGGGGAACGGTGAGAAATCCGTAGCATCCGGGCCAGTCAGGGCAACCGAGGCCGGCATGCACCAGGCGGGTCCAGGCGCCTAGTGTGATCACCACAACGGCCAGCAGTACCGCAAGGGTCGCCCATCTGGCCATGACCCGGGCCGCAAACGAAGGTGAAAGGGATGACTGACTCACGGCGAACCCTCCTGTTCGGACCTTTAACCGATCTGCGACAGTTTGAGCAGTTGCTTGAGATCCTCAAGCATGTCCTTACCCGTGTGCCCGGCTCCGTAATGCATCATGATATTGCCGAACGGATCGACGACCAGGACACGTGGCTCGGTTGCCGGATTGACACCGGCCGGCCAGGCTGGCGTGGAACCGGCGGCTGGCATCAGCAGCTCCATGGAGCCGTACTCCTCCGGCCAGCGCGCCTGCAGATCAGGCGGTACACTGCCCAGTACCGCCGCCCGGGAAACCCGGTTGGCGTTTTTGCCCAGCGCGATGTTTACCTGGCGGGCGAGATAGAGCAGTTCCTCGCACTGGCTGCCGCACTCATCGGCCGCAACAATCATCATCCAGTTCGGGTTTACCACCTCCGGTCCGAAGCGCGCGGCCAGCGGGGTGCCGGTCGTGGATTGCAGGTGCAGCGTCGACACCGGCACAACCGGCTCGACCAGCACACCGTTATTGGTATGCCCGGAAGGGTTCAGCCAGCCGGTGTAAAACATGACGGTCGCAACAATAAGCGGGCCAAAGCCCAGGGCGAACAGAAGAAGCGCGGTCCTTCGGCCGCGGCGAGCCTGTTCCGGGGTGGGGCCGTCGTTCTGGTCCTGGTCGGAAATCCGGTTAGCCATTGTCATTGTCATTATTGGCTCCTGTCTTTCGGTAACTCGCCACTACCGTCAATATAGTCAGCGCCACAGCCAGCGCAAACCATTGCGCGGCATAGCCGTAATGGGTTTGCGGCCCCATCAGATCCGGCTCCCAGTCGGCACGGTAGGCACCGGGCTGACGATGGCCGGAAAGCCGCACAATCCGGCCGGGAAGCCCCGGAACCTCGGCCCGGGCAACCTCTGGCGGGAGGCTTTGCACGCGCCGGGGCCAGGGGCCGGTTGCCATGGGCTGATCACCAAGCACAGGCGGCACCGGGTAATCACTGATCCTTCCCTCGACAGTGAAGACCCCGTCTGGCGGGTCAACATCCGGAAGCTGGTCCCGGGTCCGGGGCGCCTGCACCCAGCCCCGGTTGACCACCACCGGCGGGCCGGCGAGAGGGTGAAACACCGTCAGTACCTCGTAGCCCGGAACCCCGTCCCGGGTCCGGTTATCCAGAAGCCAGTTCGGCCTTCCGTAGGCCCCGGTCAGGGTCACAGGCCGGCCATTACTCAGATCCCCGGCCACCATATCCGGCCACTCCAGATGAACCGCCTCCTGTTGCCACTGCGCCAGCAGTTTCTGCTTCTCCTCCGCCCGGTTAAGCTGCCAGATACCAAGGCTGATCAGAACCGGCAGGAAAACCCCACTGAATACCAGCAAGCGCCAATCAAAATGCCAGTAACGGCGCTGGCGCTGCGAATCAGACATGCTCTGCTATAGTGACTTTAGCGGGTTCGGGACACAGGCCGCTTCGCCGATTTGAAACTCCAATAAAAACAGGTAGCCCAATGCTCAAGGTCGTTATCGTTGTGTTGTTGCTTGCCGTCGTGGTGAGCCTGTTCAGTGGCCTGTTCTTTCTCATCAAGGACGGCGGCAAGACCAATCGGGTACTGAACTCTCTGGCGGTTCGGGTCACGCTTAGCATACTGCTCCTGGCGGTGATTCTTATTGCCCTCTGGCAAGGGAGCCTGACACTGAATCCGACTCCCTGACCCCACGCATCAGATGATGTAGACAAACACGAACAGCCCGAGCCAGACCACATCCACGAAATGCCAGTACCATGCCGCGGCCTCAAAGCCGAAGTGGCTGTCGGGGGTAAAATGACCCTTGGTAATACGCATCAGCATGATGAACAGCATCAGCGTTCCCAGCGTTACATGGGCACCGTGAAAGCCGGTCAGAAGGAAGAAGGTGCTGCCGTAGATGCCGGACTCGAGGGTCAGGTTCAGCTCCTGGTAGGCGTGCATGTACTCCTCGGCCTGCAGGACCAGAAAGCCGATGCCCAACAGAATGGTGGCGGCCATCCAGATCTTGACCCGGGCACGGTTGCCCGCCTTCAGTGCATGATGGGCAACAGTGATGGTGAACGATGACGACACCAGCAGGATGGTATTCACCAGTGGCAGGCCCCAGGGGCCGATAATCGACTCAGGCGGCGGATAGGCCTCGGGATCCGGGGTATGAATCAATGGCCAGGTCGCCTCGAACCCCTGCCAGAGCATGTTGGAACTGCCCCGGTCGCCTTCGCCGCCCAGCCAGGGCACCGCAAACATCCGGATATAGAACAGGGCACCGAAAAAGGCCGCGAAGAACATGACCTCGGAAAAGATAAACCAGGTCATCCCCCAGCGGAATGACCGCTCCATCTGGTCGCTGTAAAGCCCCGCCCGGCCCTCCCGGATCACACTGCCAAACCAGCCGAACAACATATAGGCCATGATCATTGCGCCGATAAAGAACAGGATCCAGGGCCCGGTGGTACTCTCATTCTGCTGGATATTGACCAGGATGGATGCGACCCCATAGAGAGTCGTCCCAAGGCCCACCGTGGCAATAATCGGCCACTTGCTCTGTTCCGGAACGTAATAGCTCTGATTCTCCGCCATGACAGTCTCCGATGGCTTATCCGATCTTCGTTGTTGTTGTCTTGCCGTGTTTACACTCTCACAACCTCATTTCACTTCCGGCGGGGTCGCAAACGAGTGATAGGGCGGCGGCGACGGCAGGGTCCACTCCAGACCCTCAGCACCGTCCCAGGGCTTGGCCGGCGCTGCCTTACCGCCCCGGACGCATTTGACCACGATGAACAGGAACAGAATCTGGGTCGCACCGAACATGAAGGCTCCAATGCTCGACACCATGTTGAAATCGGCGAACTGTAGGGCGTAATCCGGAATCCTGCGTGGCATGCCTGCCAGCCCCAGGAAGTGCATGGGGAAAAAGGCGAGATTCATGCCGATGAAGGACAGCCAGAAATGCGTCTTGGCCAGAGTTTCGTCGTACATGTGGCCGGTCCACTTGGGCAGCCAGAAATACGCCGAGGCGAAGATCCCGAAAATGGCGCCCGGCACCAGCACATAGTGGAAGTGGGCCACTACAAAGTAGGTGTCGTGATACTGGAAATCAGCCGGCGCAATCGCCAGCATCAGGCCCGAGAAACCACCGATGGTGAACAGGATGACAAAGGCCACCGCGAACAACATCGGCGCCTCAAAACTGAGCGAACCCCGGAACATGGTGGCCACCCAGTTGAACACCTTTACCCCGGTCGGCACGGCGATCAGCATGGTGGCGTACATGAAGAACAGCTGGCCGGTGATGGGAATACCGACGGTGAACATATGGTGCGCCCAGACCACGAAGGACAGCAGGGCAATGGCGCCGACGGCATAGACCATGGACGCATAGCCAAACAGCGGCTTGCGCGAGAACGCCGGAATAATATGAGACACCGCCCCGAACGCCGGCAGGATCATGATGTACACCTCGGGGTGTCCGAAGAACCAGAACACATGCTGGAACAGAACGGGGTCGCCGCCGCCGGAGGCATCAAAGAAGCTGGTGCCGAAGTTGATGTCCATCAGCATCATGGTCACCACACCCGCCAGCACCGGCATCACCGCAATCAGCAGGAAGGCGGTGATCAGCCAGGTCCAGACGAACAGCGGCATTTTCATCAGGGTCATGCCCGGTGCCCTCAGGTTCAGGATCGTGGCAATCACGTTGATCGCACCCATGATTGAGGAAATCCCCATCATATGGATGGCAAAAATGAAGAAAGTGGTGCTTGGCGGGGCATAGGTGGTCGACAGGGGCGCGTAGAAGGTCCAGCCGAAGTTGGGCGCCCCGCCTTCCATGAACAGGGTGGAAACCAGAATCAGGAAGGCGCAGGGCAACAGCCAGAAACTCCAGTTGTTCATCCGGGGCAACGCCATATCCGGTGCCCCGATCATCAACGGCAGCATCCAGTTGGCCAGCCCCACAAACGCCGGCATGACCGCACCGAAAACCATGATCAGGCCATGCATGGTGGTCATCTGGTTGAAGAAGGCCGGCACCACAATCTGCAGACCGGGCTGGAACAGTTCGGCGCGAATAACCATGGCCATGCTGCCGCCCAACAGGAACATGGTGAAACTGAACACCAGGTACATGGTACCGATGTCCTTGTGATTGGTGGTCAGAATCCATCGGGTGATGCCTCTGGCCGGGCCATGATGATGATCCTGGGCGTGGGTATCTGCAACCGCACTCATGAAAACCCCCGTTACCGCCAGTTATCCTGGCTGGTGATATCTGTTAGCTGGCGTTGATTACTGCTGGTTCTTGATATCAAAGATCTCTTTTGGCGTGACCATCTCGCCGGTGTTATTGCCCCAGGCGTTCCGCTCGTAGGTAATAATGGCAGCCAGATCCACTTCACTGAGCTGGCTTCCGAACGCCTGCATGGCGGTCCCGGACTTGCCGTTGAGCACGATGTTAATGTGCGCGGCCTTATCTCCGGTCGCTATATTGCTGCCCTTCAGCGCCGGGAAAGCCGGCGGTGAACCACTGCCATCAACCTGGTGACAGGCCGCGCAGGTGGTTTCGTAGGCAGTCTTGCCACGCTCCATCAGCTCGGCCATGGTCCAGTCTTTCTGGGTCAGCTCGCGCTCTTTCTCGGCCGCCGCCTTCTGCTCGGCCACCCAGGCGACGTACTCCTCCTGGGGCACGGCCTTGACCACCACCGGCATGAAACCATGGTGGCGGCCACAGAGCTCCGTGCACTGGCCGCGGTAGGTACCCGGCTCGTCGACCCGGGTCCAGGTTTCGTTGATGAAGCCGGGAATGGCGTCCTTTTTGACCCCGAAGTCCGGCACCCACCAGGAGTGGATGACGTCGTTAGCCGTCACCAGGAAGCGGATCTTCTTGCCCACAGGGATGATCAGCGGGTTATCGACCTCCAGCAGGTAGTTCTCGCCCTTCTCCTGCTGGTTGTTGATCTGCGCCATGGGGGTGGCAAGATTGGAGAAGTAACCGAAATTCTCGTCCAGATACTGGTACCGCCACTTCCACTGGTACCCGGTTATCTTGATGTCTATGTCGGCCTCATCGGTGTCGTACATATCCACCAGTGTGGCGGTGGCAGGAATGGCCATCACCACCAGAATCACAAACGGTATGATGGTCCAGAGGATCTCGACCACGGTGTTTTCATGGAAGTTTGCCGGTTTGGCGCCCTGGGATTTGCGGTGGGCGAAGATGGACCAGAACATGACACCGAATACCACAACGCCAATGACGACGCAGATCCAGAGTATGGTCATGTGGAGGTCAAAGATCTCGTTACTGGTGCCGGTCACCCCGGGGGTCATGTTCAGTGTCCAGTCCGCCATGGACCAGGCGGGGAACATCAGACCGCCTAAAAGGGCACCTGCCCGCTGAGCGTGCACGCGCATACTGTGTCTCCACAGAGTGTTATTCTTGTCGGATTTTGCGTTATCCCTCTGGCCTTGCCGGCGCTCGCATACACCGGAAAAACCAGAGTGGGAGCCTACTTACGGATACTTCAGTTTCGAGTATAGACACGGATCAAAAAAAGACTAAAAAATCAACTAAACCTAAAAACGCTAACTAAAAATTATTAAGAAGCAAAAGGAATATGGCATTTAACCTGCCCGTAACCGACCGGCGGCTCTGGGCCCTGGCCTGGCCATTAATGCTGACCAATCTGACGGTGCCTCTGCTGGGACTGGTGGATACTGCTGTCCTGGGGCACCTGGAGCGCCCGGAATATCTGGGAGCGGTCGCCGTTGGCGCCAACCTGTTCAGCATCCTTTACTGGACCTTCGGCTTTATGCGCATGGGCACCACCGGGCTGGCAGCCCAGGCCTGGGGCAAGCGGGACAGTTTCAGCCAGGTCGCCCTGTTGCTACGGTCAATACTGCTGGCCACCGGTATCGGCCTGTTACTCATACTGTTCCACCAGCCGCTGATCGGGACCGGGTTAACCCTGATGAACCCCAGCCAGGACGTTACCGAACTGGCCGCCGAATACGCCGCCATCCGGATCTGGAGCGCACCGGCGGTGCTCTGCCAGTACACCCTGGTGGGCTGGCTGATCGGCATCCAGTTTCCCAGAGGTCCGATGCTGATGCTGATCGTCGCCAACGGCCTGAACATCGTGTTGGACATCCTGTTTGTCACCCTGCTCGGCTGGAACAGCCGGGGGGTGGCCATCGCCACCGTAATCGCCGAATACGGAGCGGCCGGCATCGGCCTCCTGATCGTGTTGAACCGCCTGCCGGAAGGCCAGAAGCTGACTCGCGCCCTGTTCGGTTCACTCGCGGATTACCTGAAGATCCTGCAGGTAAATCGTTACATCATGGTTCGCACCATCGCGCTGCTGCTGGTTCTGGCGTTTTTCACCGCCCAGGGCGCCCGGCAGGGCGACATCATACTGGCTGCCAATGCGGTGCTGATCACCTTCCTGTTGTTGATTTCCAACGCCCTGGACGGCTTTGCCAATGCCGCTGAGGCACTCATCGGCGAAGCGGTTGGCCGCGGCAGCCGGCGCCGGTTCCGGCTGGTTTTCCGGAGCGCCCTGCGGTGGTCCCTGTGGAGCGCCCTGCTGCTCACGATCGGGTTTGTCGCCGGCGGCCACTGGCTGATCGCGCTGCTGACCGGCATCGAGGAAGTGAGAACCACCGCCTGGCAATACCTTCCCTGGCTCTGGCTGCTGCCCCTTACGGCGGTCTGGGGTTTTCTGCTGGATGGCATTTTCATCGGTGCAACCCGAACCCGTGACATGCAGAACACCATGCTGTTTTCCGCCCTGGGGGTGTTTGCCCCGGCCTGGTGGTTGACCACCGGCTGGGGCAACCACGGCCTCTGGTTCGCACTGATTGCCCTGATGCTGGGCCGGGCCCTGAGCATGGGCTGGCTGTGCTGGCGCCACACTCGCAACGACCGCTGGTTCAGTCCTCAGTGACGGCCATACCTTCGGAAACATTACCGCAACGTTTTTTCACCGCCCGGGAAAAGCAGCCTGCAAAATCTCGGCTACACTTGTCAGGAAAGGCAGGCACGGGATGGGAGGCGCCTTGCGACCTCAATTCGTTCAGACATCGGCATCTCCTGAAATGACACCACAGGTAGTTCTCGAGATCATTGATCAGGCGCGGCGCAAGGAGGCCCGTTCCGGCACCTTCCTGCGGCAGCTGCATGAGAAAGCTGCCGCACTGCCGTCTGCCGTCACTATCGAGGGCTACCAGCCCGCCACCTGCCTGTTCCAGTTCGTGGTTGAGTACATAGAAATGGCGCCCAGGCTCATTGAATGCGTGGAAGCCTGTGCCCGGGAGGCTGGCAAGGCCGATCTGTTCGAACCCTTCGTGAATGCCGCCATCCGTTACTTCACCCAACCCTCCGCCCTGCTGGTGCGTTACGACGGCCTCGATGGCCTGCTGATCCGCGCCTACCTGTGCCACCGGTTGATGGAAGAAATGTATGAAAACAATCGTTGCACCCGGGCCAGTGAGCTGGTGGATATTGAGGCAACCCGTGCTAACCTGCTCGCTCACCAGCTGATCGGCGAGCCGTTTGCCAATGAGCTGGATGACTCCGTCACCATAACCTTGCTGCAGATTGCAGGTACGCCGGATTATTACGAGCTGAACCTCGACCCTTTCGTCGAGCAGGTTAACAACGCCGCCTGGGACTGGATGCGGCATTACTGGGAAAATCTGCTGGTCAGGAACCACATCCGATTCTCCCTCGGTTCCCGCCTGTTCTGACAGGCTCAGAGGATTGATGCAACAATCAGCGACTACTTTCATAGCCGGGCTGCTCCTGTGCCTTGCGGCCACGGCGACAGCGGCGACCGGGTTGCCAGTAACCGTGATCAACAGTGACAACAACAAGCCGGTTGCCGGCGCGGTGGTCTGGGCCGGCAACCCGCAGGCAGTGGCGCCGGTTTCCGCCGAGATTTACCAGAAGGACCGGGCCTTCCACCCCCGGATTCTGGTGGTTCCGGTCGGCTCCAGTGTCGATTTTCCCAACCGCGACAACACCCAGCACCACGTCTATTCCTTTTCCCCGGCGAAGACCTTCAACATCAAGCTCTACGCTGGCCGCCCTGAGGCACCCATCATTTTCGACAAACCGGGCATCGTCGAGCTGGGCTGCAATATCCATGATCAGATGCAGGGCTTCGTGGTGGTTACTGACACCCCTGCTGTCGGCCGCACCAACGATGCCGGCCAGGTAACACTGGACCTCAAGCCACAACCGGGCGAACGCAGGGCGGTCTTGAAAATCTGGCACCCCCGCTTGCCGGATACCACCAGGCCGGTGATCCGGGAAGTGGACGCCAGCCAGCCGGTCACCATCGCCCTGGACGTTGAACCCGAGCCCGCCACAGACGGCTCACTGGACCTGCTCCAGCAGCGTTTCCGGGAGCTTTAATGGCCATTGCCTCCCGACTCGGCTTCCGCGGCCGGCTGATTGCCGCCATGATCTCCCTGGTGGCGTTGGTCAGCCTGGTGATCATTGCCTTGCTGATGGTGTACCTGTTTGAAGATGAAAAGAGCCGGGCGCTGGAAAAACTGACCATCGGCGAACGCCTGACTCGGGAAGTCATCGAGCGACGAACCGAACTTGAACTGTCCCGCCTCAGCGTACTGGTTCAGGATTTTGGCTTCCGCTCGGCCGTGGCCAGCGGCGATCCGGCCACCATGGCCAGTGCCCTGGAGAACCACAGTGCCCGGGTCGGTGCCAGTTTTGCCCTGCTGCTGGATAGCGAAGGGGAACGGGTAGCCTCAACCCTGAACCGCCGGCTCCCGGAAATGGCCCCCGGCCAGTTGGCCAGCGCCCGGCGCAGCGGGTTCAGCAGGTCGTTGCTGGTCATGGACGGCCAGGGCTACGAAGTGCTTGTCATTCCGGTGGAAGCGCCCGGATTGAGGGCCTGGGTAGTGATGGGCTTTGCCATGGATCAGGCCCTGGCCGAGGTTATTTCCCGGCTCAGCGGCACATCGGTGATCTTCCGGGCCCGCGCCGATGGCAGCGGAACGTTCAGCAATTTCGCCGCCACCACCGGCATCGACGGCGCTCTCGAGCAGGAGCTCAGCCAGGCGTCCGGAAGCCGGAATTTCATTGAAAGCGGGGGGTATTTCACCCGGATCATCAATCTGGGTGCCACCAATCCCGCGCCGGTTCAGGCCGTGCTGCTGATCAGCCGTGATGCCACCCTGGCGAATTACTATCGGCGGGCCGTGGAGATTGCCCTGCTGGTATCGGCCATACTGGTTTTCGCCATCCTGCTGGCTCTGCTGATTGCCCGCAACCTGGGCCGCCCGGTGCTGCAACTGGCAGACTACGCCCGGGCTATCGGGGAGGGGGATACCCCGGCATCGCCGGCAATCCGGGCCAGCGGCGAACTGACCCAGTTGCGCGATGCCCTGCGCGATATGCTGCTGCGGTTGCGCGACCGTGAGGCCCAGATCCGCTACGCCGCCACCCACGACGAGGTCACCAGCCTGGGCAACCGCAATGCCCTGATGCAGACCGCGGCCGAGCTGCTCAGCCAGGGCCAGGGGGGTGAGGGCACCCTCATCGGCATTCGCCTGAACGATCTTTCCGACATCAACGATACCCTCGGCCTGGAATTCGGCGACAAGGTACTGGGCGGGATCTCCCGGCGACTGCAGGAGCAACTGCCAGACGCCCGGCTCATCGCCCGCACCGGCGGCGGCGAGTTTCTCGCTCTGATTCCCCTTGTGGCGGACGGAGAACTTGACCGCAGGGCTACGCAGCTGCACGACCTGATCCAGTCCCCGCTGCAGATTGACCAGACGCCGTTTTCCCTCCGGATCACCATGGTAACCCTGAACCTGCCGGACGATGCCGCCAACACCAACGAGCTGCGCCGTCGTCTGAACCTTACCTTTGAGCAGGCGGAAAACCACGCGGCGCCCTTTACCCGCTATCAGCCGGGGCAGGACGAGAGCCACCTCCGGGAGTTGAAACTCATCACCGACCTGCACACCGCAATCCTCAACAACGGGCTGCACATGAATTACCAGCCCAAGCTCGACAGCCGCACCGGCGAGCTGGTCCAGGTGGAGGCCCTGGTGCGCTGGGTTCACCCGGAGCTGGGCTTCATCTCCCCCGAGGAGTTCATTTTTCTCGCGGAACAGTCCGGCCAGATCCATGACCTGACCGCCCACATCCTCCAGCGCGTGGCCGACGATGCCCGCCAGTGGCACAGGCGCGGTGTCGACGCCGGCGTGGCCATCAACCTGTCCGCCATGGACCTGACCTGGCCAGCCCTGCCCCGATATATTGCCGACACCTTCCGGGACTGGCACCACAGTATGGAGCGCATCACCCTGGAAGTGACCGAAAGCGCCCTTATGGACGATCCCGAGGAAGCCATGGCCACCCTGAACCGGCTTCGCGATCTCGGCGTAACCCTGTCGGTAGATGACTTCGGCACCGGCTATTCCTCACTGTCACAGCTCCGCATGCTGCCGGTACAGGAACTGAAGATCGACAAGTCGTTCGTCCTGAAACTCGATTCCGAACCCCAGGACCAACTGATTGTCCGGTCCACTATCGACATGGCACACGGGCTTGGGCTGAAAGTGGTCGCCGAGGGCATTGAAAACCTCAAGGCCTGGCAGCTCCTGCAACAGTGGGGCTGTAACCTGGGCCAGGGTTTCTACCTGAGCCGCCCGGTGGCAGCCGGTGCACTGCCGGAAACCGCCCGGGCACTGGCCGCCCGGAACCAGGAACTGACCCAACCCAACCCGGAGTATTCAACATGACAAAATGGCTCCTGGTGGCTCTGGCCGCAGCCCTGTTTGCTTGCCCGGCGGCACAGGCCGATATCGGCAGCCGGATCTGGGCAACCGGTGGCGTTACCAGCATTGAAGGCAGCGCCGGTGGCGGACTGGTTCCCTGGGCACTGCTGGGCAGTTACGCCAGTGATCAGGAGTGGGGCGGCACCCTGGCAATCAGCCGAGCCCGGGTGGATGACTACAGCCTGTCGGTGACCGGGGCCGGGCTGAACTGGCACAACCGGGTTGAACTCACCGTGGCGCAGCAGACCCTGGATCTGGACAGCCTGGTGTTCACCCTCAAGGATGGCTTCGGGCTGGAACAGGACGAGCTGCGCCAGAACATCTTCGGCGCCAAGGTCCGGCTTGCCGGTGACGTTCTTTACAGCCCCTGGGGCCAGTGGTCGGCCGGCGTGCAACACAAGCGCCTGCAGGATTTCACCGTGCCCGGAGCCATCGGCGCCCGGGATGACAGCGGCACCGATGTCTATGTCAGTGCCAGCAAGCTGTTCTTTGCTGCCCTGATGGATCGCAACCTGCTGGTCAATCTTACGGCCCGGGGCACCCGCGCCAACCAGGGCGGGCTGCTGGGTTTCGGCGGCGACCGCAATAACAGCTACCAGGTGATGATGGAAGGCAGTGTCGGTCTGTTCATCAACCGCCAGTGGCTGGTGGGGGCTGAATACCGGCAAAAGCCGGATAACCTGGGGTTTGCCACCGAGGACGACTGGTACGATCTGTTTGTGGCCTGGATTCCGGATCGCCGGCTGGCCGTTACGGCGGCCGTGGTTAACCTGGGCGACGTGGCCACGTTGGAAGACCAGCAGGGCGTGTACCTGTCTCTGCAGGGGAGTTTCTGATGACGCATCCGGTTAATGGTAACACCGCCTTCAAGTCCTTTTTGATGGTCGCAGCCCTGCTGCTGGGCGGCTGCCAGATACTCAACCCACAGCCTGAGCCCAGCCTGTACCAGCAACTCGGTGAACGGGCGGGCATTGCCAAGGTTGTTGAGGATCTGCTTTATCTGATCGTGGAGGATGAGCGCATCAATCATCAGTTCAAGGGCGTCGACGTGGTCCAGTTCCACCGCAACCTGACCGACCAGCTGTGCCAGCTCAGTGGCGGGCCCTGCACCTACAGCGGCCGGGAAATGCGCGAACTGCACGCCGACATGGCCATCACCAATACCCAGTTCAATGCCCTGGCCGAGAACCTGATCCTTGCCATGGAGGAAAACGGCATTCCCACCGGGGCCCAGAACCGGCTGATCAAACGCCTGTTGCCGCTGTACCCGGACATTCGCAATCTTTGAGAGTGGCGCCGAAAACGGTAAGCTGACGAGCTTACCGGGACAAACACAATTCCAGCCTGAAATGGAGATCTCTGCCTTGCTAGAAAACGCTGATCTGGGAAAACTGATTATCCGCCTGACCCTGGGCGGCCTGATACTGTTCCATGGCATTGCCAAGCTGCTCAACGGCGTTGGTTTTATTGAGGGCCTGCTGACCAGCCATGGACTGCCCGGCTTTCTGGCCTACGGGGTTTTCGTGGGCGAACTGATCGCCCCATTGATGGTTATTCTCGGTTACCAGACCCGAATTGGTGCCCTGTTGATTGTGTTCAACATGCTGGTCGCCATCGTGCTGGTGCATACCAACGAATTGCTGGCCCTGAGCAGCAGCGGGGGCTGGGCGCTGGAACTGCAGGGCTTCTTCCTGTTTACCGCCGTGGCGGTGATGTTCCTCGGTCCCGGACGGTACAAACTGAAGAACTGACGGATCGGATCAGGCCCCGGGCGCCGTTGCCGCCAGGAATCCGCGAGCCACCCTAACCCGGTTGCGGCCGGACTCCTTGGCCTGGTAAAGGGCCTCGTCGGCCTGGCGGATCAGCGCCTGTGGCTCCATATCCTGGTCCGGCACCAGGGTGGCCACGCCCACGCTGATGGTCAGACTGACCGGCGCCACCCGTTCACCGGACTGCACCGGAGTCCGGGCAATGGCTTGGCGAATCCGTTCGGCAACCTGAACCGCGCCCTCTTCCGGTGTGCCCGGTAACAGGATACTGAATTCCTCACCGCCGTAACGGGCCAGCAGATCCCCCGATCTCTGGACTTCGGCGGCGCAGAGCGAGGCCACTTCGGTCAGGCAGTCGTCGCCCACCAGGTGGCCCAGCTCGTCGTTCACCCGTTTGAAGTAATCGATGTCCAGCAACAACAGGCTCAGCGGGTGTCCGTGGCGCTGGGCCCGCTTCCATTCGTCCTCCAGCTTTTCATCAAATCGCCGCCGGTTGGCCACGTGGGTCAGGCCATCCGTGAGGCTGATGGCCTTCAGTTGCTCATTCGCCCGCTCCAGTTCCCCGGTGCGCTCCTGCACCCGGAGCTCCAGTGTCTGGTTGGCCTGGCGCTGGATCGTCAGCGCCTGCTCCTGGGCCTCCTGTCGCTTGCGCCGCTCAAGGTTGATCCGGTAGGCCATGGCGAAAGACAGCAGGATGACTTCCAGCGCAACACCCAACTGGGGTACAAGCTCCGTCAGGACGCTGCGGGGCATAACCCCCAGCTTGCTCAGTGCCAAAATCAGGTGACCAATAAGCAGGGGTGTCCAGGCCAGAACGTAAAAGCCTCCCAGAACCTGCCCACGGCGCCAGGTAACCAGGCCAACGACCCAGGCCGTCGGTGTTGCCACCGCAGCAAGCACACTGATCACCTCAATGCTGGTCTGGTAGGAGCCGAACAGCCCATAGAAAAAGGCCACCACGGCACCCGCCAGGATCCACAACAGGGCCCAGTAACTGGTCCGGCTGTAAAGTCGAACGTTCAGGATCTGCAAGGTAAACATGACGGCAAAAAATATTGCCAGACTGATCGCCGGCGCCGTGAAGTAACGGTTCAGGCCCGGAAACTGTGGCCACAACCACTGGAACAGCAGGCCATGGAAGTTCAGTTGCACCAGCCCTGTGGTCACCACAAACAACACGTACCACAGATAGGTCGGATGCCGGACGATCACAAACAGGAACAGGTTGTACAGGGCCATCGCGATAACGATACCCAGAAAGGCCGTCTGCCAGCCATACGACAACTGCTCATTGGCCAGGAACCGGGCCGAGGGCGTGATTTCAACCGGAATCTGCACCGCTCCCTGCGTCTGGACACGCACGAACGCGGTCACCGGCTCGGTGTTGGAAGGCACCAGGAAGACAAAGTTGCGATGGTAGATCGGCCGGCTGCTGAACGGCAGGGTGTCGCCGGTGCGATAGCTCTGGATAAGCTCACCATCCCGAACCCAGTGCACAGACACCTCATCGAGCAACGGGTAGCCGATTTCAAGGACCCGGTTGGCCGGCTCCGGCGGCACCTCGATTTTCAGCCAGAAGCTGCCCTCGCTGAAGCCACGATTGAAAACCTCACCGGCGGCAAAAGCATTCCAGCGCCCGGGAGGCAAGGCGCGAACCGCCTCCAGGGATAACTCATCCGCCGGCGCCTCCAGCCACTGGAACGCCACCGGCGCGGCGCGGGCAGGAGGGCTGCCAAGGCCGGCCAGTGACATAAAAATCAGCAAAAAAATGCAGGAGACCTGCCGAATCATGGCTGTTTCCGGTTTCCGGGCCCGCGCTGTTGTTCTACACTTTCAGGCCCTGACTGAGTCTTTTAACGTCCCTGCTGTTGGTTGAAGTCTGGACGGTTATGCGCTCCGCGCCCTCCGTTACCAAAGGGGCAGCATAGCCGAAAATCACGAGGCCGAGAATGACTGATCGAAAGAGCGAGATACGCCCCGGCCGCTACCGGCACTACAAGGGCAAGGATTACGAAGTGCTTGGTATTGCCCGGCACAGCGAAACCGAGGAACAAATGGTGGTGTATCGCTGCCTGTACGGCGATCACAGCCTCTGGGTACGCCCGCTGGCCATGTTCCGGGAAACCGTGGAGGTTGCCGGCGAACAGGTCCCCCGCTTTGCCCGCCTCGACGAGAAATGATGGTTACAGAACCTCTTTGACTACCGCCGCCATTTCCTGCACGACAACCTGCGGCTGCTTGGCTTTGGGTGGCTGGCGGCTATGGTTCTTTAAGCTCGGGTGGGTTGTTTTTGTAGCCTTTTGGTTGAGGGGAGTTGCGAGGGGGCCGGGATATTTTTCCTTGGAAATGGCAACTCGCTTCGCTCAGACATCCATTTCCGGCGGTAAAAATATCCCGGCCCCCTCACATAGGAAACGTCAGATATTGCTGGGAAGATTTTGTCTTAAAGAACTATCTTTTGAGTCAGATCGAGAGGGTGTGGGGGTGCTTTTCTGGCGGGGAAAAGATGTCTGAGCGAAGCGAGTTGCTTTTCCCCAGAAGAAAAGCACCCCCATGGCCTCTCAGCCCCTCAACCAGCAGTCTGTAAGGAACAGCCTACTCTCCATCATCGGCAGAAGACTTGAAAAACACCACCTGCTTAACGGTGTGATCATCCTCGTTCTTGCGCTTATTGACCCGGGTTTCCAGCTCCGGATTGGCCGGCTGCTCGGTATCGGACATCGCATCGGTGAAGCCACAGGCCACACACTCGCGCACCTGCTCCCCGTCATCGGTGGTGAACATCATGATCTTGTCCATCTCCGCGCAGCGGGGGCAGACGGCGCCGGCGATAAAACGTTTTGGACTCGCCATACTAAAACTCCCGTAAATTTGGGCAGTGGTTGTCGGGTTACGGCCGTTGCCCTAACCCGACCTACATGTTCCGGCCACGCCTGGATCGAAACGCCATGTAGGTCGGATTAGCTGTAGGTCGGATTAGCGAAGCGTAATCCGACAACGCGTTTCGTCAGGCGGCTTCGTCCATGATGCCGGTTTGTCTCAGCAGGGCATCCACTTGCGGTTCCCGGCCCCGGAAGGCCTTGAACAGTTTCATGGGCTCCTGCGAGCCACCTTTTTCCAGGATGTTGGTCAGGAACGCCTTCCCGGTTTCCGGATCAAAGATGCCTTTTTCCTCGAACAGGGAGAACGCATCAGCCGCCAGCACTTCCGCCCACTTGTAGCTGTAATAGCCAGCCGCGTAGCCACCGGCAAAGATGTGCGAGAAGGAGTTGGGGAAGCGGTTGAATTCCGGCGCTTCCACTACGGCAATCTCGCTTCGGACCTTGCGGTGCATGTCCAGAGGGTTGGTGGGCGCTTCGGCGTTGAATTCCGCGTGCAGGCGGAAATCGAACAGGGAGAACTCCAGCTGCCGTACCATCGCCATACCGGACTGGAAGTTCTTGGCCGCCAGCAGTTTCTTCAGCAGGTCGTCCGGCAGTGGTTCCCCGGTTTCATGGTGCGAAGCAATCAGGGCGAGGGATTCGGGGTTCCAGCACCAGTTTTCCAGGAACTGGCTGGGCAGCTCCACCGCATCCCAGGCCACGCCGTTGATACCCGATACGTCCAGTACGTCAACCTGGGTCAGCATATGGTGCAGGCCGTGGCCGAATTCGTGGAACAGGGTGGTGACCTCATCGTGGGTCAGCAGCGACGGCTTGCCGTTCACCGGCGGTGTGAAGTTACAGGTCAGGAAGGCCACCGGCAGCTGGAGCTGGCCACGCAGGTTGCGCCAGCGAACCCGGCAGTCGGCCATCCAGGCACCGCCACGCTTGCCCTGGCGGGCATAAAGGTCGAAATAGAACCACGCAAGGGGCTTGCCGTTACGGCTGATGCAGTAGGCTGTGGCATCCTCGTGCCAGGTTTCCACCTCCGGCTTCGCTTCAATCTGCACGTCGAACAGTTTCTCGGCCACCCGGAAAAGGCCCGGCACCACATTGTTAACCGGGAACCAGGGGCGCAGGGTTTCCGGGGAAATGTCGTAGCGCTTCTGGCGAAGCTTTTCGCTGTAGTAGCCGACATCCCAGGCATGCAGGTCGTCCACGCCGAATTCGTCTTTGGCGAAGGCCTTGAGTTCAGCAAACTCCTTTTCAGCCTGAGGTTTGGACTTGGCCGCCAGTTGGTTCAGAAAGTCCAGCACTTCATCACTGCTACGGGCCATCTTGGTGGCCAGGGAGCGCTCGGCATAATTGTCGAAACCCAGCAACTGGGCCTGGGCGTGGCGGCGCTTAAGGATTTCCGCCATCACCGGTGTGTTATCCCACTGGCCGGCATCCGGGCCCTGGTCCGAGGCACGGGTCACGAAGGCTTCGTAGACTTCCCGACGCAGCTCCCGGTTGTCGCAGTAGGTCATCACCGGGTAGAAGCTGGGGAAATCCAGGGTAATCACATAGCCTTCGAGCTCTTTCTGACGGGCTGCCTGCTTGGCGCTTGCAATGGCGGTTTCAGGAACACCGGCCAGCTCATCCACATCGGTAATCTGCTTGAACCAGTGCTGGGTCGCATCCAGCACGTTGTCACTGAACTTGTTGGACAGTTCTGACAACTCCCGGGACAGCGCGGCGTACTGCTTTTTCCTGTCTTCCGGCAGGTCGACACCACCCAAATGGAAATCCCGGAGGGTGTTTTCCACAGACTTGCGCTGGGCTTCGTTCAGGTCCTTGAAATCGTCGCGCTCGGCCAGTTTCTTGTAGGCGTTGCACAGGGCCGCGTTCTGGCTGACCTCCGTGCTGTACTCGGTCAGCTTCTCCAGGCAGTTCTTGTACACCTTGCGCAGGTCGTCGTTGTTCATCACGCCGTTCAGGTGTGAGATCACCGACCAGGCATTGCTCAGCTTGTCTTCCATGGCCTGCATGGGCTGCGCCAGGGTTTCCCAGGTGGGATCCTCGTTTTGCGCCAGGCTGGCAATCTTCATCCGGTTTTCGCTGAGAATCTGGTCAATCGCCGTTTCCATGTGCTCGGTGCGGACATGGTCGAATTTCGGCAACAGGTCGTCAGTCAGTAACGGGTTATTCATAGGTCCCCTTCTCAGCTAGTAAGATCTCAGGTAGTTTCGTTTCATCAGACCTCGGGGCAGGTACCTGTGGGGGATGCCCTTCCAAAACACGCTCCTTGCGGCACAGCCATGTGACGCTTGGGCTCCGCCATCCACGGCTCCGCACAGTTTTGGAAGGGCATCCCCCACAGGCACCCCGAGCCTCCGGGTAAACTCTTAACAGGTACTATGTAATGACGAATATACGTTCACACAAGGGTATCACGCCATATTTTGGGGAGCGGGCGTGGGTAGATCCAGGTGCCCTGGTGATTGGCGATGTTGAAACAGGGGACGACGTTTCTATCTGGCCGATGACCGTGGTGCGTGGCGATATGCATAAAATTCGCATAGGCCACCGGTGCAGTATCCAGGACGGTTCAGTCCTGCACATCACCCACGCCAGTGATTACAACCCCGGAGGCTATCCACTAACTCTGGGCGACGACGTGACCGTCGGTCACAAGGCGCTGCTGCATGGCTGCACCATCGGTAGCCGGGTGCTTGTCGGTATGGGCTGCATCATCATGGACGGCGCCGTGGTCGAGGACGAAGTGATCGTTGCCGCCGGCTGTCTGGTACCGCCCGGCAAGACCCTGGAGTCCGGGCACCTGTACGTCGGCTCACCGTGCAGGAAGGCCCGGGCATTGACGGACAAGGAGCGGGACTTCTTCAAGTACACCGCGGCCAACTATGTCCGGCTCAAGGATGACTACCTGAGTGAGCGCTGAGCCAGTGGTCTGAAATGCTGGCGGAGGTCGTATCCTGGCCATGCTGCTCTGGTTTCTCCTTGTTAACGCCCTGTTCCTGATCCCGTCGCTGGCTCTGCCGGGGGCCAGCCCCTGGATTTCTCTGGAAGCCCTGGTTCTCTGGGCGACCCTGTGCGGGCTGGAGGAGCCACGCCAGCGGCGCCGTCTTACCCTCGCCATAGCCGTTGTCTATGGATTCCTGGCGCTTCTGCTACTGGTCGATAGCCTGGTTCGGGAAAGCCTGGGGCGTGGGTTGAATCTGTATCTCGAAGTACGGCTGCTGGATGCAGGCTGGAATCTGCTGAGCACCAACCTCGGCATCCCGCTCGCAGGCCTGGCGCTTTGCCTGCTGGTTGGTCTGCTGGCCGGTATTATATGGCTGATTCGTTTCCTGCTGGAGCAATCGGCAAAGCACGCACCGCGACAACTGGCCAAACCGCTCTGGCTGGTTGCCGGGTTGCTGGCTGCCGGCATGGTCACGCCCTGGATTGGCAGCCCGACGCTGGTATTTGTCGCCAATCAGGCCTCCCTGATCGCCCATACCCACCAGACCACTGAAGCCTTTGCGAAACAGCTCCGAATGGAATCGAGTGCGGCGAGTCAACCAACGCCCTTGCCACGGCTGGCCGGCACGGATGTGATTCTTGGCTTTATCGAGTCCTACGGCATTTCTTCGGTTGCCAGCGAACGCTATCGGGCGATTGTCGGTCCGGTGCTGGACACCGTGGCCCGGGAGCTGGCCGCCGCCGGATTGACTGTGGCCACCGGGCGCCTGCAGTCGCCCATCCAGGGTGGGCAATCCTGGCTTGGCCGCCTGACGGCAATCAGCGGTCAGTGGGTGCATAATCAGCTCGCCTACGAAACCCTCCTGAGCAGCGACTACGCCACGCTGATTGATGATTTCCGTCGAACCGGCCACAAGACAGTGGCGATCATGCCCGCCATTACCCTGGCATGGCCCGAGGGGCGGTTATTGGGTTATGACCGGATTTACGACCATGACGACCTGGGTTACCAGGGCCCGTCGTTCAACTGGGTCACCATGCCCGACCAGTACACCTGGCACCAGTTCCAGAGCATCCGCGAAACGCATCAGGAGCCGCTGTTCGCCGAGCTGGCGCTGATCAGCAGCCACGCTCCCTGGGTTCCGGTACTGCCCGTGCTCGGTGACTGGAGCACCATCGGCAACGGCGAGGTGTTCCGGCGCTGGCAAGGTGCCGGCGAGGCACCGGTCTCGCTCTGGCGCGATCCGGACCGGGTGCGTGATCACTACGCACAGGCGATTGCCTATGCGCTGGAAGTGGCCGGGGAATTCGCTGCCCGCAATCTGGCCGAAGACACCCTGATGATTGTTCTCGGTGATCATCAGCCAGCACCGCTGATTACCGGCGAAAACGCCAGCCGGGATGTGATTGTGCATGTGATCAGCGGCGACCCGGCGCTGGTCGAGCCCTTCCTGTCCGGAGCGTTGCCGGGATTTCGCCCTGGCACCCGCCCCGACCTGGACACGGCCGGCGCCACCATGAGCGAGCTGCGCCCCTTTTTGCACCGGCAGTTTGGTGAATTCTGACCCGGTTTTGATACTGGTCAAATTACCGCCAACCCACCCTTGAAAACCGCCGGGCTGCACCTACATTCAGAGTTAGCAGAGGGTCACGGATAACCATCCGGCTGGCGCCACCGGCATGGAGCTGTTCCGCGATCGAAGCTGATGTTCACTTATTCAGATTCGTTCCGATGAAAAGGAGGAGCCCCTTATGAGTAACATAACCCGCTGGAATCCGGTCAATGAATTCGAAGACCTGATGAACCGCTATAACCGAATGTTTGGCCTGACCCGCCCGGGTGGCGAGCGCGAGGGCAAGGATCTGTTCAGCCGCAGCGACTGGGCCCCGGCCGTTGATATCAAGGAAACCCCGGAGGCCTTCACCATCGAGGCCGAGTTACCGGGCATGTCTCGGGAAGACGTGAAAGTCACCGTACACGAAGGTGTTCTGAGCATTCAGGGTGAGCGCAAGAGCGAGGAAGACAACGGGGACAAGAAGCATCATCGGATTGAGCGCTTCTATGGCAGTTTCCTGCGCCGGTTCACCCTGCCGGAAAACGTCGACGAAAACAGCGTGAAGGCCAGTTTCAAGGACGGCATGCTGACCCTCACCCTGCAGAAGGCCGAACCGAAAGAACCCAAGGCCATCGAAGTCGACGTGCAGTAAACCGCGCCGACATCAGGCGGCCGCACCGGGATCAGTTCCCGGCTGCGGCTGTTTTTTTCGCGCCGGCGTTTTCCAGGATGGTTGCGTAATCCACGCTCCGGCGATGCCGCGAGATCCGCTCGAGGATGGTCTCACCTTCCCCGCCGGTGGCGTTCAGGTCCCGGCCCGCAGCCACGAAAAACCCGATAAAGCGCTCAAAATCCTCCGCCCGCATGGCCTGGTAGGCCTTCAGCAAAGCGTGGTAGTCAGCATTTTCCGAGGCATCCCAGGGCTGGAGGTCCAGAAAACTCCTGACCCGCTCATCGCTCCACTCTTCGCCAATGACTTTGGGCTTGTCTGGTCCACTCATGATCGCTCTCTTGTTCCGTTATGCCAGTTAATGATCGGGCGCACAGTATAATGCCCTGAATGCCCGCCAGTTATATGGATTGCGAATGAGAAGCTGCGCCGCAGGTATAAGGCTCAGGGCCGGATTTCGACCGGCCGTTCGCCCGTGGAAACGTCCTCGCTGCATTCGGGTTCACGAATGGCGATTTCCACCCGGCGGTTCAGGGCCCGGTTTTCCGGAGAGTCATTGGGAACCAGCGGATTGGTCTCGGCGCGGCCGGCTGCCACCACCCGCTCGGCCGGAATCTTTCGGTTCAACACCAGCTCATGCACCACCGACACCGCACGCGCCGCGGAAAGATCCCAGTTCGAGCGGTAACGGTCACTGGAAATGGGCCGGTCATCGGTGTAACCGGACACCAGGACATCGCCGGTACACGACGACAGTACCTTTACCACCCGATCAATGATCGGGATCATTTCCGCCTTGATGGCCGCCTCGCCGGAGCGGAAGGTGGCCGCCTCCGAGAACCGGATGACCACCTTGTGCTTGTCGTAATTGACACTCAGGGCCTCGGAGGCCACTTCCGACTCCAGCTCCCGGATCATCCGGCTGGCCAGATCAATCACCCCGCCGGGGACCCTGGTGGTGGCGTCACTGTCTGAGCGCTCGTCAATGAACTCCGGCACCCGGGCCTGGGACTCGGTGGGCGCCGGCAAGGACACCGAGTCCGATTCGATCATGGTCAGCGGCGAGCCGCCCACGCCCTGGGCAATGACCTTATCCGAGCCCAGAGCCACCGACATGGAATTGGCCATGGCCCGGTATTTCTCGACATCCATTTCAGAAAACGACAGCAGCAGGATAAAAAAGGTCAGCAACAGGGTCGCCAGATCGGCAAAGGTGACCAGCCACGCCGGTGTCTGGGTCTGCAGAGTCTTCCTGTTTTTCTTGCGGACCAGCTCCAACCCTCAGGCCTCCCGCTCCGGCGCCAGGCCAGTGCGTTGCTCCGGGGTGACAAACGAGGACAGCAATTCAGTCATGACCCGCGGATTTTCACCGCGCATGATGTTCTTGATCGAGGTAATGATCAGCACCTGGTTGCGCGCCTCGTCCTCCGCCTTCAACTGGAGCTTGTCGGCCAGGGGCAGGGCGATCATCTGGGCAATGAAGGCGCCGTACAGCGTCGTCAGCAGGGCAACGGCCATGGCCGGGCCAATGGAGCCCGGATCGTCCAGGGTGTTGAGCATCTGCACCAGGCCCACCAGGGTACCCAGCATGCCGAGGGCCGGCGCCGATTCGCCGATGCCCCGGAAGACCCGCTCGGCCACTTCGTAGCGTTCGGCCGTCTGCTGGGTTTCCTGGGCCAGGGCTTCCTCGACCAGCTCCGGCGGATGGCCGTCGACACAGAGATTGATGGCCTTTTGCAGAAACTCGTTGTCGGTCTGGTGATTCTCCAGCCCCAGGGTGCCTTCCTTGCGCACCACCATGGCCAGCGTGCCCACTTCCCGGATCAGCTCCGCCGGCCGGGCCATGCGATCGGTGAATGCCGCCGACATGGCCATCCGGAAAGCGCTCATCACCGACGCCATGCGGAACTTGATCAGGGTGACGGCAAAGGTGCCGCCGAGCACGATCGCCAGGCCCGGAAGATTCAGGAATGTCAGCAGGGAAGCGTTGGCCAGCATGGCCAGAATGACAATCAGGACCCCGGCCACAAGCCCTACGAGGGTAAGAATATCCATCGAAAATCCTTACGGAATGTTGACTCTGAGCATAGCCCAATCCCGGGCCTGCGGCTCAGTCGTTACGCAGTTCCTCGATCACAGGCCCTGTGGCAGGGCTGACGCCTCGCCAGATACGGAACGATTCCGCGGCCTGCTCCACCAGCATACCAAGACCGTCGTAAACGGTTTGTGCGCCATGTTCGAGTGCCCACTGATTGAAGGTGGTGGTCTGCAGAGAATACATCATGTCGTAGACCACCGTGCGTGCACCGATAACCCCCGGTGACAGCGGCGGCAGATCGCCCTGCAGACTGGCGCTGGTGCCGTTGATAATCAGATCAAAAGGCTCGCCGGGCTGCTCGAAACCGCAGGCCGACAGGCGGGTTTGACCGGCAACCGGCGCGAACAGCGCAACCAGGGCGTCCGCCCGGGCGACGGTCCGGTTGGCGATGGTCAGCAGGCCCGGCCGCTCTGCCAGAATCGGGCCGAGCACCCCACGCACCGCGCCTCCGGCACCCAGCACCAGGATACGGGCGCCTTCGAGGCGCACACCGTGATTGCTGACAAGATCCCGGACAATACCGCAACCATCGGTGTTATCGGCGACAAGCCCACCGTCGGCATCCAGGTAGAGCGTGTTGGCCGCGCCGGCCTTTTGCGCCCGGTCGGTCCGGCGCTGTGCCAGCGTCCACGCTTGCTCCTTGAACGGCACCGTCACATTCAGGCCCTTGCCGCCGCGCTCGAAGAATTGCCTCACCGTGCCCGGAAAATCGTCCAGCGGCGCCTGGATGGCGGTGTACTCCAGGGTTTCGCCGGTCTGGCTGGCAAACAGGCTGTGGATGCGCGGTGACTTGCTGTGGCTGATGGGGTTGCCAACAACGGCGTACAGATCATTAGTCATGGTTGCCCTCCAGCCAGTCCCGGCCGGTGAGGAAGAATTCGGTGAGCCGGGCCTCGTCTGATCCGGGCTCTGCGGTCCGGTTGTAGTCCCAGCGCACCAGGGGTGGCAGCGACATCAGGATGGATTCGGTACGGCCGCCGGATTGCAGGCCAAACAGGGTGCCCCGGTCGTACACCAGGTTGAACTCCACGTAACGGCCCCGGCGATAAAGCTGGAAATCCCGCTCACGGTCACCGTAGGGGAGATCCATCCGACGCCGGACAATGGGTTCATAGGCTTCGATATAGCTGTCACCCACGGCTTGCATCAGGCCGAAATCCTGCCCGAAATCTCCGGTGTTGTGGTCGTCAAAGAACAGCCCGCCGACGCCCCTGGGCTCGTCCCGGTGTTTGAGATAGAAATAATCGTCGCACCAGTGCCTGAAGCGCTGGTAGGTACCCTCGCCAAACGGCTCGCAGGCGGCCCGGGCAGTCCTGTGCCAATGCACGCAGTCTTCCTCGAAACCATAGTAGGGCGTGAGGTCGTAACCACCACCAAACCAGTACACCGGCTCGCTGTTCTGCGGCCGGGCAATAAAGAACCGCACGTTGGCATGGGAGGTGGGCACGTAGGGGTTGTTCGGGTGGATCACCAGGGACACGCCCATGGCCTCCCAGGGTGCGCCGGCCAGGTGGGGCCGGTGGGCGGTGGCGGAGGCTGGCATGGTGTCGCCCATGACATGGGAGAAGTTGACACCGCCTTTCTCGAACACCCGGCCTTCGGTGATCACGCGGCTGACCCCACCACCGCCTTCCGGGCGATCCCAGGCATCCTGTATAAAGGCTGCGCCGCCATCAACCGCTTCCAGGCGGCTGCAAATGCGTTCCTGCAGCCCCAGCAGGTAGTGTTTGACGGCTTGGCTATCGGGTTGCTGTGGCATGAATTCTCCTAACGAAGCTGCTTGCCGCTGACAATATCAATAATCCGGCTGGGTTTGCGATTGCCACCGAGCGAGCCGGGGACAATCCAGTCGAGCTGGTTACCGAAATAGCGCCGGACCTGCCAGATCGTCCGGGCCGGCTGCCGGCCGGCCGGATTGCACGAGGTGGACACCAGCGGCATTCCAGTGGTTTCGCACAGGGCCCGTACGACCGGGTGATCACTGACCCGAACCGCGATGGAGTGATGCTGCCCGCGCACCCATTCCGGCACCTGCTGTTCGACATCCGGCAACAGGCAGGTCACCGGCCCGGGCCAGTGCCGTTCGGCCTCCGCCTGGAGTGATCGCGGCAGGGGGTCCAGCAGGAAACGGATCTGGTCCACCGAGGAGGCCACCAGGATCACACCCTTCTCCACAGGGCGATGCTTCAGTTCCAGGATGCGCTCGACCGCCTGCGGGTCCCAGGGGTCACAGCCCAGGCCCCAGACCGCTTCGGTCGGATAGGCGATCACGCCGCCATGGAATACGGTGCGCCGGGCACAATGCAATTGCCAGTCAGAGAGAGGGTGGGAAGCGGCCATACTGCTCTTGTCAGAATCAATCAGGGTGGATGACCACACCGGCGCTCAGGCGATTTTCTGGAACCCTCCCGGGGCCGAACTCACCAGGCCCTGCAACTCCAGGAGCAACAGGGACTGCATAAGCTGATCGGCAGGAAGACCGGTGGCTGAGCTCAGTGCATCGGTTGATTGAGGATCATACCCTAAAGCCTCAAATACCGCGATTTCCCGGCGGTCCAGACCGGCCACTGCCGGCTGGGGATTGGTCGTGGCCGGTGATTCTGGGGCGCTGGCGGTTTCAGTAAGCGGCGGCGACCACCAGGCCCCCAGTTCTTCCAGAATATCGTCCACCGTTTCTACCAGCCGGGCCCCCTGCTTGATCAGTTGGTGACAACCCCGGGCGACCGGGCTGTGCACCGAACCGGGAATGGCAAACACCTCGCGCCCCTGCTCCAGGGCCATCCGCGCGGTAATCAGGGAGCCACTGCGCAGGCCCGCCTCCACCACCAGAACGCCACGGCTCAGGCCACTGATAATCCGGTTACGCTGGGGAAAGTGGGCTGCCCTGGCCGGGGTACCGGGCGGGTATTCGGAAAGCATCAGCCCCTCGGCAATTACCCGCTCGCCCAGTCGGCGATGCTGGTTGGGATAGATCCGGTCCAGGCCACAGCCAATCACCGCGGTGGTCGGAAAACCGGCATCCAGCGCGCCGGCGTGCGCGGCACCGTCGACACCCAGCGCCAGGCCACTGGTGACCAGCAACTGCCGGGCACTGAGTTCGGCGGCAAACCGTCGGGCATGATCCAGCCCGGCCCGGGTAGCCTTGCGGCTGCCAATGATAGCAAGCTGGTCGCGGCCAAGAAGGCCGGTATCACCCAGGGTATAGAGCACCACCGGGGCATCGTGAATGTGCCTGAGCTGCTCCGGGTAATTCACATCCTGCCAGGTGAGAATGCCGATGCCATGGCGCCGGCAATTATTAAGAATGCTCCAGACTTCACCCACCATCGGATGTGATTCATCCCGCTGCTGCCAGGCCTGGATGGCCGCAAGGCTGTCTGCTGCCAGGCCAAGTGCCCGCAGGGTAGCGCTATTCAGGGTGAGCAGGTGGGTCAGGTCGGGAATATCCGCCAGTAATTCACGGCGCCGGACCGGGCCGAATTTTGGTAGACGAGTCAGGAACAGCCACTGGGCTGAAGGAGTGGAAAACACGGCATCATCCTTGAAAACATAGCAAGCCGGGCCTTCCTGGCCCGGCTATTCAATACCACAGGGTATTCGGTCAATCAGGGGTTGGTTACCTTGTCACCCACTTCCAGTGCCTGGGTTGCTTCCAGAACCAGGCCGTAACTCATTTTCTCGTAGGCCTGGAAAACCATCAACAGGCCGGCTCGCTCGGAGGGCAGCTCGATGGTTTCACCGGTCATCGGGTCGCGAACCAGATTGCCGCTCTGGAGCACGGCCAGCACGTTGCCCGATTCAATGCCTTCACGGGTGCCCCGGTTAATGGCAACCACATCAAACTGGCCGATCTGGCTGACACCGCCTTCCACCGCAATCATCTCGCCCTCTATCTTCTGGTCCGGAGCGCTGGGCACGAAGCTGGTGGCAAGGGGACGGTTCACGTTCGTCATCAACCGATCACCGATTCGCACTTCCTGGTTGGTGTTGGTCAGATTGACCGTCAGCACATCGCGATTTTCTGCAATCACATTACCCGCACCAATACTCCGCGCTTCCAGGCCAAGAAACTCGCCGGTTTTCGGATCGTGGAATTCCTGGCCACGCCGGAAAATGCCAACCTTGTTGGCCGGCTTTTCACCACGGGCGTAGACCTGATCACCGGCGCCGGTAATAATCCGGCCGTCCTCACCCTCCAGCACGTAAGGCGCACGGTTGAGGTCTTCCGGGCTGACGATGCGGGTGTCCGTCAGGAAACTGCCGATGGCATCCAGAGGAATGGCCGGAATCGGTGTTTCAATCGGCACAGAACGAACCTTCGGAGACAATCGGACCACGTTATTGCCGGTCGCCACCTTGGTAATGCGGGGCTTGCCATCAATGTAAACCAGGGCGAGCTCATCGCCGGGGTAAATCAGGTGAGGATTGGCAACCTGCGGATTCACATGCCAGATTTCCGGCCAGTACCACGGGTTACTCAGAAAACGGCCCGAAATGTCCCAGAGGGTGTCACCTTTCACCACGGTGTAACGCTCGGGGTGATCGGTCCGCAGCTCCGGTGCAGCATGGGCCCAGGAGGTTAAAAGCAGCGTAGATGCTGCCAGAGCGTACAGCAGTTTCCTCATCGTGTAAGTCCTTGATCGCGTGCCTTGATTCTTTGCATTCTGTTGGGATGCAGTCAGTTGTCTGCAGCTTATTACGTTGTTATTCCAGTTACTATAGAAGAAGTCTCGCAAATTGTGATGTTATCTTTTGTTCTTCCAGTAAATTCTATCCCGCCGGTGAAAGTTTTTAACTATTGACTGATCAGTTTGTACTCAATCGCCGAATTGTTGGATAATAACCCTGATAGCGCCGGAGACTCCGGGAGCCGTTGAAACCTGCGGCCCCGCCCCGATCATAGTAGAGTCAGGGCGGAAATTTGCGCAGTACGCTGTCGCATTTCGGAGATCGGTTTCACACTGTTACAAAGAGCGCACAGGTTACATTAATAGAGACGCGGGCCGATGGTCTGGCGTCCCGTCATACAGGCCAAAAGTACGAGCATATGATTCTAGAGATTCTCGAATACCCGGATCCGCGTCTGCGCACCATCGCCAAACCGGTGGACGAGGTCACAGACGCCGACCGCAAGCTGATCGACGACATGTTCGAGACCATGTACGATGCGCCCGGCATTGGCCTCGCGGCTACCCAGGTCAATGTTCACAAGCAGATCATCGTTATGGATCTGTCCGAGGACAAGAGCGAGCCGCGGGTGTTCATCAACCCGCAGGTGGAGGTGCTGGATGGTGAGAGGGAAGCCATGCAGGAAGGCTGCCTGTCGGTGCCCGGCTTCTACGAAGACGTTGAGCGGATCGAGCACTGCAAGATCCGGGCTGTGGACCGTGACGGGAAACCGTTCGAGCTGGAAGCCCGGGGCCTGCTGGCGGTTTGCATCCAGCACGAGATTGACCATCTCAACGGCAAGCTGTTCGTGGACTACCTCAGCTCCCTGAAGCGTACCCGCATTCGCAAGAAGCTGGAGAAACTCCACAAGAAAAGCGCCTGATCCGCCGGCAGGTGGCTAACAGAATCAGGCGCTATTCCGGACCGGGTCATGACCCGGTCTTTTCGTATTCAACGGAACAGAGATCAACACACCGTGCGACTTGTCTTTGCCGGCACCCCGGATTTCGCGGCGACCGCTCTCAGGGCCCTGATTGCGGCCAAACACACTATCGTTGGTGTTTATTCCCAGCCGGACCGGCCCGCAGGCCGCGGCCGCAAGCTGCAGCCCAGCCCGGTCAAGCAGGTGGCTATTGACCATGGAATTCCGGTCTTCCAGCCCGAGACCCTGAAAACCCCGGAGGCCCGGCAGCAGCTGGCCGACCTGCGCCCGGACGTCATGGTGGTGGCCGCTTATGGCCTGATCCTGCCGAAGCCCGTGCTGGAAATCCCGACCCACGGCTGCCTCAACATCCACGCCTCCCTGTTGCCCCGCTGGCGTGGCGCGGCGCCCATCCAGCGAGCCATTGCCGCCGGCGACGCGGACACCGGCATCACCATCATGCAGATGGACGAAGGCCTGGATACCGGCGCCATGCTGCTGAAATCCCTGACTGCCATTAACCCGGGGGACACGGGCGGAAGCCTGCACGACCGTCTGGCAGAGCTGGGTGGCCAGGCGATCGTCAAGGCCCTCGAACTGCTGGAAAAAGGCGAGCTCAGCAGCGAGCCCCAGAACGACGATCTCGCCTGTTATGCCCGCAAACTGAGCAAGGACGAGGGGCACATCGACTGGACTACTGAGGTTGTGGCCATTGAGCGACTGATCCGTGCCTTCAACCCCTGGCCCGGCACCTACACCGACCTGGGCGACCAGCGCATCCGGATCCACGAAGCAACCGCCCTGAATGACACCGGCAACAAGCCGGCAGGCACGGTACTCCGGCGGGAGCGGGACGGTATCGACATTGCCTGCGGAACGGGGAGCCTGCGCATCACCCGGCTTCAACTGCCGGGCTCCCGGGCCCAGAGCGTGAACGACCTGATCAACGGCGGCAAGGCATTGCTCATGCCCGGCCAGGAGCTACGCTGAGATGGGCGACCAACAGCAGCCCATGCGTGCCATCGCCGCTGGCGTCATGCTGGCAGTGGAGAACGGCCAGTCCCTGTCCCAGTGCCTGCCACCGGCCCTGAACCGCCTGCCACCGAACGAGCGCCCGGAACTCCAGGCCCTGTGTTACGGCACCTGCCGCTGGTTCCACCGGCTGGATGGCGAGCTCAATGGCCGGTTGAAAAAACCGCTTCGCAAGCCGGACCGCATTGTCCACCACCTGATGCTGGTGGCCCTCTTTCAGTTGCGTTTCAGCCAGCAGGCCAGCTACGCCGTACTGAACGAAACCGTGGAAGCCTGCCGGGCCCTCGACAAACCCCACCTCACCGGCCTGGTTAATGGTGTGCTGCGGGCGGCCGAGCGCGAGGGTGCACCGGAACCCGCCGATGACTCTGGCCGTTTCAGCCATCCCGGGTGGATGGTGGAAAAGCTCCGCCACAACTGGCCGGACGACTGGCAACGGATTCTCGAGGCCAACAATGCCCAGGCGCCCATGACCCTGCGGGTCAACGCCCTGCGGTTCGGCCGCGATGAGTACCTTGGCCTGCTGGCGGATGCCGGCATCGAGGCCAGCCCGACCCGTTTCGCCCCCCACGGCATTCAACTGGCCAGGCCGGTACCGGTTGACCGGCTGCCCTGGTTCGCTGATGGCGCGGTCAGCGTGCAGGACGAAGCAGCGCAGCTTTGCACCACTCTGCTGGACCTGGCGCCTGGCCAGCGGGTACTCGACGCCTGTGCCGCGCCCGGGGGCAAGACCTGTGCAATCCTGGAGAGCTGTGCCGGGCTGGAAGAGGTCGTGGCGATTGATGAATCCGCCGACCGGCTGCCCCGGGTGCAGGAAAACCTCGACCGGTTGGATCTGCACGCCACCCTGGCACAAGCCGATGCAGCGGATACCGACCAATGGTGGGACAGGCAGGCCTTCGATCGCATTCTGCTGGATGTACCCTGCAGCGCCAGCGGCGTGATCCGCCGCCATCCGGACATCAAACTGCTGCGTCGGGAATCCGACATAGTCCCGCTGGCAGCGATCCAGCTTGGGCTTCTCGACGCCCTATGGGCTATCCTGAAGCCCGGTGGCCGGCTGGTGTATGCCACCTGCTCGGTGTTCCCGCAGGAAAACCACCGTATAATTCAGCGGTTTTGCAAACAGCAAGCCGATGCCATCCTTGTTGAACCAAAGGCTCAATGGGGGCGTGATATGGGTGCCGGGCGGCAACTGCTCCCGGATCCGTTCAGCCATGACGGCTTTTTCTACGCCGTGCTGGAGAAACCCGAACCATGAAAATCCTGATTCTCGGTGCCGGCCAGGTGGGCGGCACCCTCGCGGAAAACCTCGCCAACGAAGCCAACGACATCACCATCATCGACAGCGACGGTGCCCGTTTGCGCGAGCTGCAGGACCGGCTCGACATCCGGACCGTGCAGGGCGAAGCCTCGTATCCGACGGCGCTTCGGCAGGCCGGCGCCGAAGATGCCGACATGGTGATCGCGGTCACCAACAGTGACGAGACCAACATGGTGGCTTGCCAGGTTGCCAAGCTGCTGTACAAGACACCCACCACCATCTGCCGGGTGCGGGCCAATGCCTACCTGTCAAAAGCCGAGCTGTTTTACCAGCGCGACCAGAAAAAAGACCTGGACAGCCTCCGGGGCTTTCCCATTGATGTGCTGATCAGTCCGGAGCACCTGGTGACCAAGCACATTACCCGCCTGATCGAAAATCCCGGAGCGCTGCAGGTGCTGGAGTTCTCCAAGGGGCTGACCCAGCTGGTCGCCCTGCGCGCCACCAAGGGTGGTCCGCTGGTCGGCCACGAGCTGTCCTACCTGCGCACCCACATGCCCAAGATTGACACCCGGGTGGCGGCCATATTCCGCAAGGACCGGGCCATCATGCCCGAGGGTAAGACGGTCATCGAAGATGGCGACGAAGTGTTCTTTATCGCCGCCGGCGACCATATCAAATCAGTGATGAGCGAGCTTCAGCCTCTGGTGAAGCCCTACAAGCGCATCTTTATCTGTGGTGGCGGTAACATCGGCCAGCGGCTGGCCAGCACGCTGGAAAGCCGGTACCAGGTGAAGCTGCTGGAGCGCAACCACGACCGCTGCGTGATGCTGTCGGAAAAGCTGCGCAAGACCGTGATACTGGAAGGCAATGCGGCCAACAAGGACATCCTGTTGGAAGAAAACATCGAGAACACCGATGTGTTCTGCGCCGTGACCAACGATGACGAGGCCAACATCATGGCCTCGCTGCTGGCCAAGCGCCTCGGGGCCCGAAAGGTACTCACCCTGATCAACAACCCGGACTACGTCGACCTCATCCAGGGCGGCGATATCGACGTCGCCATCTCCCCCCAGCAAACCACCATCGGCAGCCTGCTCACCCACGTACGCCGGGGCGACGTGGTAAACGTTCACTCACTGCGCCGGGGCGCTGCCGAGGCCATCGAGGCCATTGCCCATGGCGATCACCGGTCTTCGAAAGTGGTCGGCAAGCGGCTGGATGAAATCACCCTGCCGGCAGGCACCACCATCGGCGCCATCGTGCGCCGCAACGAAGTGCTCATCGCCCACGACCACATCCGCGTTCAGCCGGATGACCACGTGATCCTGTTCATGGTGGACAAAACCCGGATACGGGAAGTGGAAAAACTGTTCCAGGTCGGGCTCACCTTCTTCTGATTTAGAAATACACAGCCAGCGCGCGTATAATGCGCCTTTTTTCGGAGTGCCCCGAAGGATAACCGGGGCGCCACACACAGACTGATCAGCAGGCAACCGTCGTGACAGACAAGGCAACACAACAGACAACTCCGGACATCGGGACCTTCCAGGGCCTGATCCTGGCTCTGCAGAACTTCTGGGCCCAGCATGGCTGCGTGGTCCTCCAGCCACTGGATATGGAAGTGGGCGCCGGCACCTTTCATCCGGCCACCTTTCTGCGGGCCATCGGGCCGGAAACCTGGAACGCCGCCTATGTTCAGCCCAGCCGCCGTCCTACAGACGGCCGTTACGGTGAGAACCCCAACCGTCTGCAGCATTACTACCAGTTCCAGGTAGTGCTCAAGCCATCGCCAGACAACATCCAGGAGCTGTACCTGGATTCCCTGAAGGCCCTGGGCCTGGACCCGCTGGTGCACGACATCCGGTTCGTGGAAGACAACTGGGAATCACCCACCCTTGGCGCCTGGGGCCTGGGCTGGGAAATCTGGCTGAACGGCATGGAAGTCACCCAGTTCACCTACTTCCAGCAGGTGGGCGGCCTGGAATGCTTCCCCGTCACCGGCGAGCTAACCTACGGCCTTGAGCGTATTGCCATGTACCTGCAGGGTGTGGACAGCGTCTACGACCTGGTGTGGACCAACGGCCCGGACGGCGTGGTCACCTACGGTGACGTGTTCCACCAGCAGGAAGTGGAGATGTCCACCTACAACTTCGAACACGCCGATACCGAGTTCCTGTTTCACAGCTTCGACGTTCACGAGCGGGAAAGTGCCCGCCTGATCGAAGTCGGCCTGCCGCTGCCGGCCTATGAACAGGTTCTGAAAGCCTCCCATACCTTCAACCTGCTGGACGCCCGCCACGCCATCTCGGTCACCGAGCGTCAGCGCTTTATCCTGCGGGTACGCACCCTTGCCCGGGCCGTTGCCCAGGCCTACTTCGACAGCCGCCGGGCACTGAAATTCCCATTGGCGCCCGAGGCGCTGCGCAAGGAAGTTCTGGCCGCTGCCGAAGCCGCCGATGACAAGGCCAAGAGCAAGAACGGCAAGAAAGCGAAGAAGGCACCGCAGGAACAGGGGAACGCATAATCATGGCAACACAGGATTTTCTGGTCGAACTGGGCACCGAAGAACTGCCCCCCAAGGCCCTCAAGCCACTGTCTGACGCCTTCACCCAGGGCATTTCCCGGGGCCTGGAAGAGGCCGGTATCGCATTCGGCAAGGTTGAGGCCTTCGCGGCTCCGCGCCGCCTGGCAGTGCGCATCCGGAACCTGGCCGACGCCCAGCCGGACAAATCGGTGGAAAAACGCGGCCCGGCGGTCAAGGCCGCCTTTGATGACGCCGGCAACCCGACCCGGGCGCTGACCGGCTTCGCGACCTCGCTCGGCGTTACGCCAGACCAGCTCGACACCCTGGAAACCGATAAAGGTGCCTGGGTGGTATACCGCACCGTAGAGCAGGGCAAACCCACCGTGGAACTGATGCCGGAGCTGGTGGAACAGTCCCTGGCCGGCCTGCCGATCCCCAAGCGTATGCGCTGGGGCGCCCACCGCACCGAATTTGTCCGCCCGGTGCACTGGGTTGTCATGCTGTTCGGCAACAAGGTGATTGATACCCCGATCATGGGCCTGACACCCGGCAACAAGACCCGCGGCCACCGCTTCCATTGCCCGAAATCCCTGATCGTGCCCACGCCGGGCGATTACGAAGTGGTCCTCAAACAGGAGGGCTATGTCATTGCCGATTTCGCCGAGCGCCGGGAACAGATCCGCGCCGGCGTGGCCGAACTGGCCGAGAAGGAAGCCGGTGGCAAGGCCGTGATCGATGAAGACCTGCTGGACGAAGTGACCGCCCTGAACGAATGGCCGGTGCCCCTGATGGGCCGTTTCGAGGAACGCTTCCTGAAAGTGCCGGCGGAAGCACTGATTTCCTCCATGAAGGAGCACCAGAAGTACTTCCATGTGGTCGCCGCTGACGGTGCAATGCTGCCCCTGTTCATCACCGTCGCCAACATCCAGAGCAAGGATCCGGCCCAGGTGATCTCCGGTAACGAAAAGGTGATCCGGCCCCGCCTGTCCGATGCTGCGTTCTTCTACGAGACCGACCGGAAGACCAGACTCGAGGACCGCATCGACGCCCTCAAGCCCATCGTGTTCCAGGAAAAACTGGGCAGCCTTTACGACAAGTCCGTGCGCGTTGCCGCCCTGGCGAAGAAAATTGCTGAGGCCATCGGCAGTGACCCGGCTCTGGCCGAACGCGCTGCGATGCTGGCCAAGACCGATCTGGTCACCGAAATGGTGCTGGAGTTCACTGATCTTCAGGGCATCATGGGCCAGTACTACGCCGCCAACGACGGCGAACCGGAAGACGTGGCCAGGGCCCTGAACGAGCAGTACATGCCCCGTTTTGCCGGCGACGATCTGCCCACCACCCTGACCGGCTGCGCCATTGCCATCGCCGATCGCCTGGATTCCCTGGTCGGTCTGTTCGGCATTAACCAGCCGCCGTCCGGTACCCGCGATCCGTTCGGCCTGCGTCGGGCCTCCCTCGGGGTGCTGCGCATCATCATCGAGCGTGAACTGCCGCTCGACCTGCAGACCTGCTGCGAGTGGGCGGAGGAGAACTTCACGGTGCTGACCGAGCAGAATACCGCCACCACCGTGGTGGACTACATGCTCGAGCGCTTCCGGGCCCACTATGACGAACAGGGCATCGGTGCCGAGGTTTACCTGGCCGTGCATGCCCGCCGGCCCACCCGCCCGCTGGACTTCGACCGCCGGGTGAAGGCGGTGGAAGCCTTCCGCCAACTGCCCGAGGCGCAGGCCCTGGCCGGTGCCAACAAACGGGTCTCCAACATCCTGACCAAACAGGGTGGCGACAGCACCGGTGAATCCGTTGACGCCAGCCTGCTGCAGGACAGCGCCGAAAAAGCCCTCGCCGAACAGATCGACCAGCAGGCGGACAAGGTGCTGCCACTGTTCGAGAGCGGCGATTACGCCAGCGCGCTAAGCTCTCTTGCAAGCCTGAGGGAGCCGGTAGATCGCTTCTTTGATGAAGTGATGGTGATGGCCGATGACGAGGCCATCCGGAACAACCGCCTGGCACTGCTGAACCGACTGCGCAACCTGTTCCTGCGCGTTGCGGATATCTCGTTGTTGCCCACCGCGGGCTGACAGTGCTGATCATCCTGGACCGGGATGGGGTCATCAACGAATACGATGGCAACTACATCTGCTCAGCGGATGAGTGGCACCCGATTCCCGGCAGCGTCGAAGCGGTGGCACGGCTCTGTAACGCCGGCCACCGCATCGCCATCGCCACCAACCAGTCCGGCATCGCCCGCAGCTACTTCAGCAGCGATGATCTTGATGCCATGCACGACAAGCTGGAGCACCTTGTGGAAGCCCAGGGCGGCTGCATCGACTTCATCGCCTACTGCCCCCACCATCCCGACGACCACTGCCGCTGCCGCAAACCACTGACGGGGCTGCTGGACCAGATCCGCCAGCATTTTCACCTGGCCAGCCTTGGCGGCGCCATCATGGTCGGCGACAGCCGCAAAGACCTGGAAGCGGCGCACACGGGAGGGTGCCGGGCCATACTGGTAAGAACCGGCAACGGCCAGGACACCGAGCGCCACCTGGACGCCAGGCCCATACCCGGCGCCAATGTCACCATCTACGACGATCTCAGCAAATTTACGGATGCCCTTTTATCCGCCGGGGGCTGGTAAAACCAAGGCGAATCCGTATAATACCGGCCGTTGATCGGCGTGTGGCGCAGCTTGGTAGCGCACTTCGTTCGGGACGAAGGGGTCGCAGGTTCGAATCCTGCCACGCCGACCATTTTCCCGCTTTGTTTTCCTTCTGAATTCCTTAGCTCGCTTGGTTCCCACTAATCTCATGTCTGCAATAGCCAGCCCTTGCTCGGCATAAAGGCAGTGGTGCTCATCAGCCCATGGGCAACGGCACTACCTCAATTTCTTTTTCTTATACACGCAAAGAGCAATGGCATAGCAAGAATCAATACACTGATCCGCAGCAGGTGGTGGGAAGTCACAAAGGCCGGTTCAATGCCCAGTGACAGCGCCACCAGACTGAGTTCGGGCGCCCCGCCCGGCACATAGGCAAGCAATGTTGCAGCTGGTGAATAACCGGTTACGACGTGGCCCAGCCAAGCCGCCACTGCAGCAATCAGGATCAATATGAATGCCTGGAACACAGAAACTACCAGGTTGAGCCTCATCGCCGCCAAAGTCGTTCCCAAAAATCGAACACCAATCGATACACCAATAACAATTTGGGCCATGGCGGCTATCATCGGCGGGATCGCGGCTTCAGAAACTCCGGTCATGTGAAGCGCAGCGGATACGAGTACGGGTCCGAACAGAAGCGGATTGGGCAGGCGCAAGCAAAGTCCCAGCCACGCGCCCCCAACACCTGCACCGACCAAAATCACAGATTCGCCGATTGATGGCATGAACAACCATTGAGCCAAAGTAGTCGTGCCTGGCTCCAGATTGACGTGGCCGATGGTGTTCAATATCAGTGGAATAACGAGCAGTAAAACCAGGATTCGAACTGCATGGGTCAGGCCCACGATGCGCAAATCCGCGTCGGAATCTGCTGCCATAAGCGTAACCGTGGAGATTCCGCCGGGCATTCCGGAATAAATGGCGGTCGCTAATGAGTTACCCGCGACGCGATAACTCAGCCACACCGAAACCCCGGTCATAAACAGGGTTCCCACGAGCATAATGACCAGGCTGGCTCCCCAATCGCCGAGGTTGCCGGCCACATTCGGCGTAAAGGCCGACCCCAGCATCACGCCGATTACAGCCAATACCACTTTGCGCGATGCCCTCGGTGGTGACAGCCGAACGTTCATCAGGCTAAGCACCGCAGTCACGAGCATCGCGCCCAATAACCAGGGCAGGGGCATGTCAGCGGCATAAGCAAGACCGCCGCCACTGGCGCCAACAAAAGTCGTTGGCACCAGTCTCCAGCCCGCTTTGAAACGTACCGTCAACGCATCAATCACGTCAGTCTAATCATGGTTCAGGCGTCAACCAAAGCCTTGCGAGGCAACACCTTTGGTACCAGCCATGGCAATACCAAAAGAAGGACCGCCGCAATCCACAAACCGACTGAGATACCCGATTGCAAGAGGATGCCAGGATCACCGCCGCTGATAGATAATGCACGGCGCAGATTGTCCTCCATAAGACCGCCCAACACGTAGCCCAGAATGACCGGCGCCAGCGAGAATCCCAGCTTACGCAGCGCGTAACCGAAGAGGCCTATTACCAACATCATGTAGATCGCCATCAGATTGGAGTGCAACTGATAAACGCCCACAAATGCGAGGATTGCGATACCTGGAACCAGGGTCCAGCGGGGAATCGTAAGCACCTTGGCGAACACGCCAGCCAAGGGCAGGTTCAGAAGCAGCAACATAATATTCCCGATATACAACGACGCAATCAGGCCACCAGCCACTTCCGGGCGCTCTGAGAACATCATAGGCCCGGGCGTGATGTTATAAAGCATCAACGCACCGAGCAGGACTGCGGTGGTGCCAGAGCCTGGAATACCCAGTGTCAACATTGGTACAAACGAACCCGCAGCGGCGGCATTATTTCCCGCCTCTGGCGCTGCCAGACCACGCATGTTGCCAGTCCCGAAGGTATTGTCCTTGTCGGACAGGCGCTTCTCAGTGGTGTAAGCAACAGCACTCGCAACAGACGCACCCGTACCGGGTAGAACACCGACAATAAAACCAATGACACCGCTGCGCAGCATGGCCCACTTACAGTGGAGAACCTCCTTGAGGCTGACCATCACCCGGCCAATAGGAGGCATCTTGTCGCTGGAGTCCTTATGGTGGGCATGTTCAAGCATCAGCAGAATTTCGCTGATCGCAAACAGACCAATGATCATCACCACAAAATCAACGCCGTCGTATAGCTCTGCCATACCAAAGGTGTAACGCAGGACACCGGTACCGGAATCCACGCCAACCATGGCGATCAGTACCCCCAGTACCGCGCCGATACCGGTCTTGATCGGATCCTTACCCATCATCACGGCCATGGATGCGAAGGCAAATACCATCAGGGCAAAGAATTCAGCCGGGCCAAACATCACCGCCACTTTCGCAAGCATTGGCGCAAAAAGCGTGAGGCCAATAATCGCGATCGTCGCTCCAACGAACGAGCTGACGGCAGACAGACCCAGTGCCGGTCCTGCGAGTCCTTTTTTGGCCAGCGGGTGACCATCAAGGGTTGTCATCACCGCACCGGCATCGCCAGGCACATTGAGCAGGATGCTCGACATGCGTCCACCGTACTCGGAGCCGGTATAAACGCCCGCCAACAGAATAAGTGCGGATTCCGCCGGCAGGCCCAGCGTGTAGGCAAGCGGCATCAGAATGGCAATACCGTTGATCGGGCCGATTCCCGGCAAGGCTCCGAACAGGGTCCCGAGCAAGGCGCCCATGAAAGCCAGCCCCAGATTCATGGGGGTCAGAGCCACTTCAAAGCCCTGGATCAGAAAGTCGAACATGTCAGGCTCCTCAATTTAAATGGGCAACCAGCGGCCGCCTGGCAATGAAATTCCAAGGCCCAGCGTGAACAGGTAATAGCTTCCCAGGGCCATCAGAACGCCCGCCGTCAACGCTTTAAGCCACGTAGCGTCAAACAGGCGTGACAGTGAGAACACGGCAAAGAATGTCGTGATCAGAAAGCCCAGACGGGTGAACAAGAGTGCATAGACAAGCAGAACAGCCAGCACGCAAGCCAACTTGAGGACGACTCGCTTCTCCGGCCATTCCCCGTTTGCTCCGGGGCGGATTACCAACACCAGAGATAGGCCCGTCAGAATGAATGAAAGCAGGATCGGAAAGGCTCTTGGTCCGACGGGCTCGTAATTGAATGTTGGCTGAAGCTGGTAAGCCTGGAAGGCGGCGAGTGCCGCCAAACCGATCAAGGCTATTCCCAGAATACGGTCGGCGGCAATTCTCATTTTATCAGTCCTACTTCTTTTGCGAGCCCCTTGAACTCGGCGACCTGATCCTTGACGTAAGCGTCAAAGTCATCGCCGAAACGGGACATGGGGAATAGTCCACGGGCCTCACGCAGTTCCGCGAAGGTCTCATTTTTGGCCAGGTCCTCAAGTTTACTCACCCACTGCTGGTAAGCCTCATCGCTGACTTCCGGGCCCATGTAGTAACCACGCCAGATTGGCCACTGTACGTCGTAGCCCTGTTCTGCCGCCGTGGGGATGTCCTCGTAAGGTCCCTCCAACCGTTCCTCAGAAAGCGCGGCAAGAACACGAACCGTGCCGCTCTCAAGGTGCGAGCGCAGTTCAGAAAGGTCACCTGTGTAAACATCGATATGCTCGCCCAGCAGAGCCGCCAGTGACTCACCACCGCCTTCGAATGCGACGTAGCGAAGATCCCTGGGAGATATGCCTGCGGCCTTGGCTGTCAATGCCGCCTTCATCCAGTCCTGGCTACCGACAGTGCCACCGGCGCCAAACACGATTTCTCCCGGCTGCGTCTTCAGATCTTTCATCAGGGCACCCAGGTTGTCCCACGGAGCATCAGTCTTGACCACGATGGCACCATAGTCGGCACCCAGAGCGCCAAGCCACCGCACCTCATCGGCGTCGTACTCACCGAACTTGCCCAGTGCGAGGTTAACGGCGGCGCCGGTGCTGGCTGCAACGATCAGGTTGGGGTCGTCAGGTCTCACGCCGTTAACGTGGTTATAAGCGACGGCGCCGATACCACCCGGCATGTAACTGACCATCATTGGTTTGTCGATCATTCCGGTTTTCTGGAGGCCATTCGCTGCCAGGCGACAGGTCAGATCATAACCACCGCCAGGTTTTGCCGGAGCAATACACTCGGTTGTTTCGGCTTGAGCCTGCGCTGTACCGACCATGAGCGCAGCGCCAAGAACAAGCGATACAGACGATCGAAGAAATACAGAGTTGAATCTCATTGAGGACTCCTGTTGTATTTGTATTTGTTTTCCGCAGAGGCGTCAGGAAACGTCTGTGCGGTTCACCGCCATAGTGACGACGTGAACCATTGTATGGACCCAACCTGTCATCAACCTGTCAGTGATCTATGATTGTCACTCCCTTATGAGATACCGAATTCATGCGCCTGCTTATCGTCGAAGACGACCCGTTGATAGCCGACTCCCTCATCAAAGGGCTTACCCCGCTGGGCAACACGGTGGAGGTGTTCTCCAACCTGAGAGAGGCAAGGTCGGCTATGGCGGTCGGCCATTTCGATCTGTTGGTGCTGGACCTGGGCTTACCAGATGGCAGTGGCCTTTCATTGCTGTCAGAACTCAGAAAAAAAGGTGACGTCACACCTGTTATGATCCTGACCGCCCGGGATGGCGTGGCTGAGCGCGTTCAGGGGCTGGACCTCGGCGCTGACGACTATCTGACCAAGCCGTTTTCGATTGCGGAACTTCAAGCCCGGGTGCGCGCCCTACTCCGGCGAAGCCAGCGGCGCACCGACAATCAACTTCGATTCGGACCACTATGCTTCGACCCTGCCTCTGGGGAGGTGACATTGCACGATGAACGCCTGGACCTCCCCCCCCGGGAACTGGGGTTAATGGAGGGTCTTTTGCTCCACGCCGGACGCATTGTTCCCAGGGAGCAACTGATTGATCGACTGTTCGGTTTCGGAGAGGTCGGCCCCAACGCACTTGACCTGTATATAAGCCGCCTGCGCAAGCGTCTGTCGGGAACGGGGGTTCGCATCCGCACGCTGCGAGGCCTGGGCTACCGGCTGGAGGATGATGTCGCGTGATCGTCGTCGACGGAACGCTGAAAAAACGCCTGGGGGGTTGGCTCTTGGCTGCCGTTGGCGTGCTTGGTACGTTTCTGCTTGTCGAGGCCTACACCAGCGCCCAGCGTGCAGCCAATCGTGCTTTTGACAGTCAGCTTGAAGCTGCGAGCCTTACCATCACCGAGTCAATTCAGTGGCAGGACGGGCGCCCTATCGTCGAGATACCGCCCGCGGCCTTGCAGATTCTCGCCACCGATCAGCAGGAGCGAGTGTTCTATAGCATCCTCGACGCAGGGGGCGGTGAAGTGACGGGCAATCTCGACGGTTTCGTGACCGATTCGTTTCGCGAGGAAGCCGAAGGCCACCCCGTGTGGAAGTTCGTTCAGTACCTTGGCGCACCCATCAGGCTTTACGGGCGTGAACTGAAGTCTGCTGGTTGGGAATCCGTGGAGCCGGTGCAGATCTGGGTCGGTCATACCCTCTCGGGTCGTGATGCCCTGGCAAGGGACCTGTTCATTCGAGCGGTGACCCGTTTCCTTGCCATGGTTATGCTGACGGGGCTTTTGATGTTTTTTGCGATTCGAACTGCCCTCGGCCCGGTACGCCGCTTACGGCAGCTTATTCGCCAACGCGATGCCGACGATGTCAGCCCGTTAAATGCCAAGGTGCCCGGGGAACTCTACGACATGGCGGAGACCTTGAACTCGCTTTTTGAGCGGCAGCGTGAGGGGCGCGACGCCCTATTGCGCTTTACCGCCGACGCCAGCCATCAGCTCAAGACACCGCTTGCCGGTTTACAGAGTACCAGCGAACTGGCGCTGAGGAGCAGTCGCCCGGAAGACTGGCGACGTGCTTTGCAAACGGTGCATGACAGCACCTCAAGAACCAGCCGTCTGGCAACACAGCTACTCAGCCTCGCCCGCCTCCGCCACGATGAAGGCGGCATCCCAACCCGGATTGATCTGTCGAACCTGATGCGCGAGACCGTGATGGAATGGGCGGAACGCAGCGACGCGCGGCATCACGATCTGGGCCTTGGGCCAATGCCTGACAGACCCGTTTCCATTCGGGGCGAGGCCTGGTCATTGCGGGAGATGATTGGCAACCTGATCGACAACGCCCTGCGTTACACTCCGCCGGGGAGCGAAATCACGCTGGGGCTGGAGCTGACACAGGACACAGCAACAATGACAATAAAGGACAATGGGCCTGGCGTAAGTGGTGATCTGCTGGACCGCCTGCACCAGCCTTTTGAGCGCGGAGGACGACAGGACACAGAAGGCTCGGGTCTTGGCCTGTCTATCGTGGACTCAATTGTGCGTCGCCACCATGCCACTCTCAGCATTGAAAGCAATCCTGGAGAGGGCCTGGAGGTATGCGTTCGATTTCCTGTCTCGGGAGACTGTGCCTGAAATGAAGATATGGGTTGCAGCAATGCTCATCCTGGCGTGCGTGACGCCCGCCACGTTGATGGCGCAATCGGGAATGCCTTTGAATGTCGAGGCCGCTCTTGACCGGCAGGTGGTGGCTCCCCTGCTTGATGCTTTTGAGCGCGTCTATCCGGAAATAGACCTGACCTACCACGACAAATCCACTCTGGAGGTCGATCGAATTGTTCGCGACGAGAGACCTGCTCCAGACGTGGTTATTAGCTCGGCCATGCCCTGGCAAATGGCACGGGTCAACGAGGGGCTGGCACAGCCATTGAACAGTGGCGTCGCCCAGAAGTGGCCGGAGTGGGCGAAATGGCGCGACGAGGTTTTCGGTTTTACCTTCGAGCCGATAGTTACTGTGTACCGGCTCAACCTGGCAAAACACATGATGCCACCCACCACCCACGCCACCTTGAATGCCATCCTGAGGAGCCACAGGGAGTTACTGCGTGGGCGTGTGACCACCTATTCCCCTTCGGGGAGCGGCATCGGCTATACGCTGTTCCAGCAGGATGCGCGCTACTCACCCCGGTTCTGGGATCTGGTCGCCGCTATGGGTGCAGCAGATGTCAGCCTCGAAAACAGTACTCAGGCTATGCTCAATGGCCTCACAGATGGCACTTATTGGGTGGGGTACAACCTGCTGGGTTCGTACGCCATGCATTGGGCCCGAAACCATCCAGACCTTATCGTGCAGATACCCCAGGACTATGCCCTGGTGATGATGCGCATGGCATTCATCCACAGAGACGCACCCCACCCGGCGGCAGCCAGGGTATTCATGAATTTCCTGCTCAGTTTCGAGGGCCAGAAGATCCTCGCCGGGAGTACCCCCTTATTCAGTGTGTTGCCGGACGTCACCGGCCCCTATACGGCCCAGCGGCTACGTGACCAGGTTGGCGATAGCCTTTACCCCATTCCCATCAACGCTGGCCTGCTGGCTTTTGTCGACCCGATGCGGCGGGCCGCTTTTATGAATCGCTGGAACCGGGAGATACAGATTCTGAGTCCATAACCACTACATAAACGTTGTGTCATGGCCTGCTGCCCACAGGGGCACTGCGTTTCTGTATCCTTGATAAGTCTGCTAATGTTCTGCCGTAAGACTGTCGCGGAGGGATACATTGAACAAGGCAACGGAATTCATCTCCGGCAACTTTTCGTTTCTGTCAGAGCACGATGCTTTATTCGTCGAGCTGGCCGAATCCGCCGAGCGTGCCTTCGCCAGTGACCCCAACACCACCCTGATCAAGCTCCGCCAGCTTGGCGAAGCCCTGGCCCAGCACCTGGCCGCGCGCTCCGGCATCGAGTTTGATGAACAAACCAGCCAGTCCGAGCTTCTATACCGCCTGAACCGCGAATTGCGGCTGGAACCGCAGATCAAAGAGCTGTTCCATATCCTGCGCATCGAGGGCAACAAGGCCACTCACCAGTTCCGCACCCAACACAAAGAAGCGATGGATGGCCTGAAAGTGGCGCGAGCCCTGGCAACCTGGTTTCACCGCTCCTTCGGGAAAGCCGGTGCCAGCTTCAAGCCCGGCCCCTTTGTACCGCCAGCCGACCCCAGCACCCAGCTGCGCCAGCTGCAGAGTGACATCGAAAAGCTCCGCCACGATCTGCAACACGCCAATATGGCGCTGGACAGCAGCCAGCAGCTCAGCCAGCTGATCGAGAAAGAGAAGGCCGAATACGAAGCCCTGGCCGTGGCCATGGACGAAGAATCCCGAGCCCTGGCCAAACAGGCCCGCCAGCACGAACAGGCCTTGAGCCATCAGCAACAGGCCTACGAGCAGAAGATCAAAGCGCTGCAACAACAGCTCACGGAACAGGGCGAACAGACTGTTAACCAACAGCGCCAACAGGTAGCCAAACAGACCAAAGCCGCTACCGACACCCTGGTACTGAACGAAGAACTCACCCGCATCCTGATTGACCAGCAACTGCAGGACGCCGGCTGGGAAGCCGACAGTCAGGACATCACCTTCCAGAAAGGCGCACGCCCGGAGAAAGGCCACTACCGCGCCATTGCCGAATGGCCCACCAACCACAACGGCGAGAAGGGCCGGGCGGATTATGTGCTGTTTGTTGGCCTCACCCCCATCGCCGTCGTGGAAGCCAAGAAAGAGAACACCAACGTCGCCGGCAAAATCCGCCAGGCCGAGCGCTACAGCAAAGGCTTCAAGATAGCCGCACCGTTAGTGGGTGCGTGGGAGGTAACAGGCCGCACCATTGCCTGGCCCGCCGATGACAACGGCCATTACCACGTACCTTTTGTCTATTCCTGCAACGGCCGGCCCTACGTACCGCAACTGGCGGAACAATCCGGCACCTGGTTTCGGGATGTGCGGGAGCCCAGTAGCCTGAGCCGGGCACTGCCGCAATTCCACACCCCCGGCGGCCTGCTGGATTTGCTCGAACGGGACAAGGGAAACGCCGAGAAACTGTTAAAACACGAGCCCTTCGGCTACCTGAAACTTCGGGACTACCAGCAAAAAGCCATCATCGCCACTGAACACGCCTTGGCTCAGGGTATCCGTTCCACACTTCTTGCCATGGCCACCGGCACCGGTAAAACCCGCACCATCATCGGTTTGATGTACCGGTTTCTGAAGACCGAACGCTTCCACCGCATCCTGTTCCTGGTGGACCGCACCGCTCTCGGACAACAGGCCATTGATGCCTTCAACGAAGCGCCTATGGACCAGAACCTCACCCTCAGCAAGATTTATAATGTTGCCGAGCTGGGTGACATGGCGGCCGAAGCAGAAACCCGCATTCAGGTCGCCACCGTGCAGGCCATGGTCAAACGCATCTTCATGAGCGAGAACCCGCCGCCGATCGACCGGTTCGACTGCATCATTATCGACGAGGCCCACCGGGGCTACACCCTGGACCAGGAAATGACCGAAGGCGAACTGGCCCTGCGGGACACCAGCCAGTATCTGTCGAGCTACCGCAGGGTACTGGATTACTTCGATGCGGTGAAAATCGGCCTCACCGCCACCCCTGCCAGGCACACCAGTGAAATCTTCGGCAAACCCGTTTACACCTACTCCTACCGGGAAGCGGTGGCAGACGACTGGCTGATCGACCACGAACCGCCCATCCGTTACGAAACCCTGCTGACCCAGAATGGCATTACCTTTGAAAAGGGCAAACCCGTCGAAGTCATCAACACCCAGACCGGGGAAGTGGACACCACCGAACTGGAGGACGAACTCAACTTCGAAGTGGATACTTTCAACCGCCGGGTGATCAACGAGAACTTCAACCGGGTGATCTGCGAACAGCTGGTGCAGGAGCTGGACCCGTTTGGCGACGAAAAAACCATGATCTTCTGCGCCACCGACCTGCACGCGGATATGGTCAAACGCCTGCTGGATGATGCCTTCAAAGACCTTTACAACGGCCAGTACAACGAAGCCGCTGTGGCCAAGATCACCGGCCAGAGCGACAAAGTGGATCGGCTTATCCGCCGCTACAAGAACGAACGCTACCCCAACATCGCCATCACCGTGGACCTGCTCACCACCGGCATCGACGTACCCCGCATCTGCAACCTGGTATTCATGCGCCGGGTACGCTCACGCATCCTGTACGAACAGATGATCGGCCGCGCTACCCGCCGCTGCGACGAGATCGGCAAGACCGTGTTCCGCATCTACGACCCGGTGGACATCTACGCCGCGCTGCAGGATGTGAACACCATGAAGCCCCTGGTGAAAGACCCCAACATCACCCTGGAACAACTGGTGGAAGAACTCACCGACGACGAGCAACTGGGAAAGGCCATCAACAGCCCCGGCGAACAACCTGATGAAAGCCAGGCCGATGTGCTACTCAGCCAGCTCAGCCAGAAACTCATGCGGGTGCTGCGCAAGGCCGACAACAAAGCCGAAAGCCGGCCAGCGCTGAAACAGAAACTGGATGAACTGCACCAGAGCTGGGGCGTGGAGCCCAAATCCCTGCATACCCACCTGCATAAGCTCGGCCCACGGCAGGCTTCCGAGTTCATCAAACAGCACAGCGGCCTGCTTAACCAACTGGCAGAGGTGAAGTCGCTGGTGGTCAGCGACTACATGCCGGTTATATCCGACCATGAAGACGAAATCCGCGAGCGTATCCAGAGCTATGGCGTGCACGATAAACCGGAAGACTACCTGGACAGCTTCAACGAGTTCATCAAACAGCAGCTCAACCAGTCCGCCGCCCTGGCCGTGGTGGTCAACAAACCCCGGGACCTCACCCGGGAACAGCTACGGGAAGTAAAACTGCTGCTGGACAACCACGGCTACTCCGAAGCCAGCCTGCAAACCGCCGTGCGCAACCAGACCAACAAGGACATTGCCGCCAGCATCATCGGCTACATCCGCCGCGCTGCCCTGGGCGAAGCGCTGATTCCCTTCGAACAACGGGTAGCCGAAGCCATGGACCGTATCCTCACCCAGCACAACTGGACCCACAACCAACGCACCTGGCTGAATCGCCTGGCCAAGCAACTGGTACACGAAGTGATCATCGACCGGGAATTTGTGAACCACCGGTTTGCCGATGACGGCGGCGCGAAGCAGATGGACAAGGTGCTGGGGGAGCAACTGGATACGGTGCTGGAGGAGCTGAATGAGGCGATGTGGCCGGAGCGGAGCGCCTGATCAAACTATGTTTACGGCATCGACATTGACCTGATTTGCATCCGGTATTCTTGTACAAAGCATACACAAGTATCTTTGTGTACGGCCTCTAATACAGTAACAAGCTTGCTTATGGCATTTTCCTGTTCTTAATACACAAAGAGCTTTTTGTATGGTAGATTACACACAAATATATTTGCGTATTAGATAACGAATAATTTCATACAAAAGGATACTTGCAACGTGGAACCCTACGTCCCTGACACACTACCGCTCAAAGACCTGGACTACGTCCAGCTCATCACACTGGTCGGGGAAGCCAATTCAAAGCTGGCCGAGTACAGTGGCCTCCTGCAAGGCATTGTAAACCCGGCTGTCATGCTCTCACCCCTGACCCAACAGGAGGCTGTACTTTCCTCCAAAATAGAGGGTACACAGGCAACCATTGAAGAGGTTCTGGAGCGAGAAGCCGGCCAGAAATTTGATGACCAAAAGAACGAAGACATCAACGAAATACTCAATTATCGTAAAGCGTTACGTCTGTCCCAGGACCACCTCAAAGATGGCCGGCCGATAACGCTGAACCTGTTACTTCAACTCCACAGCATTCTGCTGGACAGTGTTCGGGGGCAGCACAAGTCTCCTGGCCAATTCAGAAAAGAGCAAAACTGGATTGGGCGTGCTGGCTGCGCAATTGAGCAGGCGACATTTGTGCCACCTAACCCATTGCAGCTACCAAATTATCTGGAGTATTGGGAACACTACCTGCGGGCGGATGATTTTGACGTGCTGGCACAGACGGCAATCGTCCATGCTCAGTTCGAATTACTGCATCCATTCAAGGACGGGAATGGCCGGATTGGCAGGCTTCTGATTCCCCTATTCCTGTACTCAAAAAAGCGGCTCTCAAGCCCGATGTTCTACCTATCGGACTATCTGGAATCCCACAGAGAAGAGTACTACCAGCGACTGTCGGCCATTTCTCAACAGGGGGACTGGACAGGATGGATCAAGTTCTTCCTTGGCGCCATCGTCCAGCAGGCGGAGGTTAACCTTCGTCGGGTTCGGCAAATCATGGCGCTCTATGAAGACACCAAGACCTGGATCAGGGAAACTACACATTCCCAGCATACACCGCTACTTCTGGATGGCATTTTTGACCGCCCCATCTTCAGTACCAGTGATTTTGCCAAATGGACAGGTATCCACCGGCAAACACTCCACGGCTTGTTACGTCAACTGGTAAAAGAGGATGGGCCGCTGATTATCCTACAGGAAGGACAGGGTCGCCGGGCTTCAATTTACGCCTTTCCAGAACTTCTTAACATCTGTGAAGGAAAAGACATCTTTCCGACTACCAACAGCGACACCGCCAATAGCTAACCCGAAAAGACTATGGCTGCCTGCCAACCCCATCGTTTTTGCTTTTCTCAATCGGCTTTGGCCACTCGCTGGTGGGAACATTCAACTCCGAAACAAGCGGGAGTAGATGCTGAGCCACATCGTCCACGTTGTGCCAGTATTCTTTGGAGCTCCGGGCATAGCGGATTTCCATGAGAATATCTGGCCGAGGCTGGATATATAAATCGCCATACATCTCTCCCCGCTTGGGGGAGGAGAACGTACTGACGCAAACCTTATGGCCTGCTTCCTCCGTTACAACGCTGAAGTGCCTCCCCAGTATGGCAGTTCCAAGCTCAACTGCGTGCTGATGACAATCTTTGAAGTGCATGAGTGACTGTTTACCATATCGACTAATCATTCTTTGATTAACAGCCGGGTCCTGAAGCAAATCGGGACGATCTTTTGTAAAAAAATCTACGAAAGGTGACGTGCCATCAATAACCTTCGTGGTAATTTCATAACGCGGGCGGCCACGAGCCTCTTTATCGACATAGAGAGCAGACACAGTATGGAATGAACAGTCTCGCTGCAGCTCCACAAAACTGCCCAGATTTGCGGTCTGGGGCAACGTCTGAAGAAGAGGTGTCATCGAATAGCATAATCCCTTATCTGCATCGAACTCAGGGATAACAGGCTTGTCTTCCGGGCCACAGGCGGTCAGGAATGTAACAGACAGCGCAGCCACAATTCCTCCAACTCTGCTCTGCAGAACACGTTTCAGTGGGTTCAACATCAAACAACTCCTTGTCACTCTGAAGGCACCTGCTCAGTCCTGTCGCAGGCAACTAGCACGGCATTGGGCCGCCAAGCGCCCGGACTATATCGCAAGGCATTCTGCAGTCCAAACATGACAATCGAAAAATTGGCATAATCGACACCCACATTGTGTACTGCGCCCATTGCCAGGCATTCACCAATCCGGAAGTAACAATGACCAACAACGACATCGTCCAGAAACTCTGGAACCTCTGCGACGTTCTGCGGGACGACGGCATCAACTACTCGGACTACGTCACCGAACTGGTGCTGCTGCTGTTTATCAAGATGGTCCATGAAAACACCGAAGCCGGCACCCTGAAAAAGCACCCGCTGCCGGAAGGCTGCCGCTGGACAGACATCAACGGCAAATCCGGCATCAACCTGCTCAACGACTACAAACGCATCCTGCTCAGCCTGTCCACCGGCAAGGACGGTGACGGCACGCTGGTGCATGACGACCCGCTGATCAGCGCCATCTACGCCGACGCCCAGACCCGCCTGCGGGAGCCGCGCCACCTGGAGCAGATGATCAAGACCCTGGACCAGATCGACTGGTTCAGCGCCCAGAAGGACGGCCTGGGCGACCTGTACGAAGGCCTGCTGGAGAAAAACGCCAATGAAACCAAATCCGGCGCCGGCCAGTACTTCACCCCCCGCGCCCTGATCAACACCATGGTGCGCTGCCTGAAGCCGCAACCCGGCGAGCACATCCAGGACCCGGCGGCGGGAACGGCAGGCTTTCTGATTGCCGCCCACGAATACATCAAAAGCCAGACCGACGACCTGTACGAGCTGAGCGACAAAGACAAAACCTTCCAGACCACCCAGGCCTATGTGGGCATCGAACTGGTCCCCGGCACCCGCCGCCTGGCCCTGATGAACTGCCTGCTGCATGGCATGGAAGGGGACGCCGAAGGCGTGGTGCACCTGGGCAACGCCCTGGGCCAGACCGGCGCCGGGCTGGAAAAGGCCGACGTAATCCTCGCCAACCCGCCCTTCGGCACCAGCAAAGGCGGCGATGCCAGCATCACCCGGGACGACCTGACCTACAAAACCAGCAACAAACAGCTGGCCTTCCTGCAGCACATCTACCGCAACCTCAAGCCCGGCGGCCGCGCCGCCGTGGTACTGCCGGACAACGTCCTGTTCGAAGCCGGCGTGGGCACCGACGTGCGCCGGGACCTGATGCACAAGTGCAACCTGCACACCCTCCTGCGCCTGCCCACCGGCATCTTCTACGCCCAGGGCGTGAAAACCAACGTGCTGTTCTTCACCAAGGGCAGCGCGGCGGACAAATACCAGGAAGAAAACTGCACCGAGAGCGTCTGGGTGTACGACCTGCGCACCAACATGCCCAGCTTCGGCAAACGCACACCCTTTGGCGACCAGCACCTGAAGCCGTTTGAAACCGTGTATGGCAACAGCCCCAACGGCGACAGTGATCGCAAAGAGGGCGAATACAGCTTCCATTCCGACGCCATTAAGCTGCCCGAACACAGCGACGAAAACGAAGGCATCGACCCCCGCCTGGCCCACAGCCGCTGGCGTAGCTTCAGCCGCCAATGGATTGCCGAACACAAGGGCGACTCGCTGGATATTTCCTGGCTGAAAGACAATGACAGTGTGGATGCCGCCAATCTGCCGGAGCCGAGTGTGTTGGCGGGTGAGGCGATGGGGGAGCTCAGGGCGGCACTGGGTGAGCTTGAAGCACTGGCGACAGCTCTGGAGGGTGACGCGTGAGTGAAACAGATCCTGCTCCAGAGAATTGGCCACGGTGCTCGCTCGCAGATATTGTTGTACTAAACCCCAAGAATGATGCCAGCGCCGAGCAAAGGGCAGGCTTTGTTCCAATGGCACTGGCTCCTACCGATTATCACGGCGCGCTGCACTACGAAGAAAAACTATGGGGCGAGATTAAAAAGTCCTATACCAACTTCGCTGATGGCGATGTCATATTCGCCAAGGTGACTCCCTGTTTCGAAAATGGTAAAGCAGCCATTGTGCGCGATATGCCGGCCGGAATTGGCGCTGGGAGTTCGGAATTCTACGTCCTCAGGCCAGCCAGCAAAGAGATTTCATCAAGCCTGCTTTTTGCGATCATCAAAACTCAGTCGTTCATGCAGCAGGGTGCAGAAAACATGACGGGGGCAGTGGGTCTGCGTCGAGTTCCGCGAGCATTTGTAGAAGCATTTCCGTTAGCGTTACCGCCCTTCGCCGAACAAAAAGTCATCGCCGACAAACTCGACATCCTGCTGGCCCAGGTGGAAAACACCAAAGCCCGTCTCGAACGCATCCCGCAAATCCTCAAACTCTTCCGCCAGTCCGTGCTGGCTGGGGCGGTGAGTGGGCGGTTGACGGAGGAGTGGCGGCGCACCCATTCGCCAACGGAAAATTCAGATCAGCTACTTTCTCGTTGGGAAAAGACTCGTTATGAGATGTTTGACGAAGCACAAGGCAAACTACTGCAAAGTAGAAAAATCAAAAAAATCAGGAAATTTAAAGCGCCATCCAAACCTGACATCGATACAGCGCCACCACCAGATACTCCCGACAGCTGGACGCTAGTGAGTGTTTCGCAGTTTGCTGAATGCTTAGATCACATGAGGATTCCAGTGAAGAAAGATGATAGGGCTACAGCTAAAGGTCTGTACCCATACTTCGGTGCTAACGGGGAAGTTGATAAAGTCGATGACTATATTTTTGACGGAGATTTTGTCCTCGTCACGGAGGACGAGACATTTTACGGTAGAGAAAAGCCCATTGCTTATCGTTACTCCGGCAAATGTTGGGTCAATAACCATGCACACATCCTGAAAGCTCCTACCAAGTCTGCCAACGACTATCTCTGCTATAGCTTGATGCATTACAACGTCATCCCTTGGCTTTCTGGAACTACAGGGCGCGCAAAGCTCACACAAGCGGCTTTGAATTCTTTACCAATGGGCCTGCCTCCAGAAAATGAGCTCAATGAAATCGTCCGCCGAGTAGACCAACTCTTCGCCCGCGCCAACCGCATCGAACAGCAGGTCAACAACGCCCTGGCCCGCGTCAATAACCTCACCCAGTCGATCCTGGCCAAGGCCTTCCGGGGCGAACTCACCGAGCAATGGCGCAAGGACAACCCGGAACTGATCAGTGGGGAGAACAGCGCGGAGGCGTTGCTGGAGAGGATCCAGGCAGAGCGGGCGGCACAAAAACCCGCGGCACGCCGCAAAAAAATCAGGAATACCGAACAGGCTGAAAAATGACCCAAGAAATCGAACACTCGACCACTGTATCGGTCAATTGTCCTGCCTGTTCTGCCGTCAACGAATTGGACCAGCGCCGCCCTATCGAATGCGAAAAATGCCAGAAACCGATCACGGGGCAGAAGTATGGCACACGAGGTGCTTTACCGGCGGTTCTGGCATTCACGGTTGGGTTTACGGGATACGGCCTTGTGGATCGCAATTTCCTGGACGCCAAACGTTATCCCATGGAACTGGAGTATGCGATGGTGAACGCATGCGCAAATGGGGATTTGAGCGTCCTGCCGCGTGAACTGTATGAGTCGAAGCAGGAAATCTGTCTCTGTGCTGTGGGAAAGACCGTGGAAGCGCTGCCATACAATGAGTTTGACGAACGAAAGTCCGAACTCAGAGCAATTCTGTCTTCCAGTGCCAACGAATGTTGGTAAAACGGGGGCAAGCATGCCCCCGCATCCCCACGTCTAATTAACGTGAGGGCCGATTATTACCGCGCCCTTTACCGGAAGGTTTACCCGTGGTGCTCGGTCCGTTAGGTGGCCGTTGACCACCGGAAGCCATATTTTTGGCAGCTACGGATTGCGCTTTCGCTGCAAAAGAGCCTTTCGGTGTGTTTCCACCATGCTGTTTTGCGGTAGCGCTCTGAATACGTGCAGCAGCGGCCGGCGACATCGGTGTTTTTGCTTTGCTCATGGTATTTCTCCATCAATGTTTGGTTTATGTCCCCGCTGGGACCGTTCAAAAGATACAGAGGGGGTCGGGGACAAATGGGGACTGAACGAACGCTGGAGCTTCAGAAAGCGATTGAGTCTTTGATCGCGAGAGTGGGCTGGTCACGCAAGGCGCTTGCCCGACAGCTGCACTGGGAACTGAATGACACTGATGATGATGAAGAGCTGAAACGTTTCGAGGAGCGTCTCAAGAAGGAACTAACGCGGCCTACTACCAAACCCGAGCTGCTTGAGCGTTACCTTGACATTCTGCGCCAATTACCTGATATCGAGAAGGCCGGGCTTGTTATACCGCAGTATGTCGCTACCAAACACATGGACCCGGATATTGAGTCCGTATTGATGGATATCTCGAAGAATCTTTCAAAGTCACTCAAAAATGATCGACAAGATTAAATCTCGTTTCCCGAAATCGCGGAATCTGTCAGACCAACGCGGCAACAACAGCCCCCACCACCAATAGCATCAACACAAAGATGGTCGCCTTGTTATCTTTGAGGAATGATCTGACAAGCTTCCAACTACCTGGATGATAACGAGTCTGTACGAAATATCGTAACGATGCCTCGTCGCGCTTGGTGCTGATCATATATGCCGACAGTTTGCTGTAAACCATGCCGGCTACTAACAGAGTCAACGCTACCAACAATATCAATTCCGCGAGCGAAGGAATCGTCAACAGTTGATTTTCCGGCACTGGTGCATAAAACGGCCGTGCGACTATTCCGAAGAACAGTGAGAGTAACGCCAAACCCCAGCCGATATAGACTCTGTACGTAGAGCGGATTGAATCTTCGATTGAACGGAAATTCCTGGTTCTCGACTCCTGGACCTGAAAAGAACTGCGGAGCGAATCGATGTAACGCCCCTCTCGCTGGTGAAGATCACCATCGATCAATTTTCGAGTGTGCAAGGTTGTTAACAGCGAACCCATATAGCTGAGGATTCCCAGGGCATCGTCTGAATACAGTCCTTGCTCTTGGGTCAGTGTTCGCTTGATGTGGGTAAGTTCCCGCTTCAACTGGCACAACATCTTTAATGCGGCTTCGAGCTTGCCATCTCTGGATGGGTCATAGGGAACGATCGTGGTGAGGGAGTCCTGCTCAGCCTGATGATGTTTATGGGAGTGAAGCGAATACTTGATGTAGTAGTACGCTTGACGGGTAATCAGGTATTTTTCGTTATCGGACAGTGAGCGGTGCTGTTCCGTGGGGGTGGAAAGATAAACCAGTCCGCCGGACGTGGCCTTGAAGTCCACTCGCCAGAAGCCCATTGTTTCCAACTCGCCCTTGAGCCGGTCGTAACACTGATTGAGCTGACTTCGCGATTTATCCCAACCATCAATATTGCCGTTGGCACTGTTATAGACTTTCTGGGCCTCGTGAATCGTCTGAAACCATGACTTTTCGCGGTTTTCGGCTTTGCTGCCTTCCTGTTCACTGGTCGGGTAAACGTAGACTCTGCCAAGCAGTTCCCGATTATCCATGCAGGCACTTTCTGACGCCTCGGCGAGCACAAATACCCGGAAGGAACCGTCGTACTCGTCGTCACTGAGACGATCCTGCCAGTTGACCTTCGACTGCAGCATTACCCGACGTGCATGATGATCCTTTTGCGCCAGATAACCGAAATTGATGTGGTTGGTTTTATTGTCCTTGATATCCTTATTCGTGAAGCCGCCAGATATTCCTGGCTTCATCAAGCCGAAATCAAGATGGCCGCTGATACAGGGTATCCAGCCAAGATACTGATATTCCATTGAGTTGTGGTCAGTCCATTAACCGTTTGTACCAGACAAGCGATTCCATCTGATCAGGAATAATTTTGGAAGATTCTTTATGCAGGCACATGCCATGGGAAAGGGAAGATCCAGCAGGTTTCACACCCTGACGCTCAAGACGACTTGCTTTATCAATCATCTTGTTACGGAGTTGCCATTCACCCGCGAATTTCAATGCCAGGTAAGCAAATACTCCCAGTGCGACAATCCCTAGCGCAACTGATAACGTCAGCATAATCATACCCTGTTAACTTATTGAGGTCGCAGCATTCTACGCAGTCGCCCTAAAATGATCAAATTTCCATCAAATTGGAATGCTGCCTGCCTGAATGTTTGATCCTGAGATCTTTGCTCACATAACCTAAACTATAGTAAGCCCTTTAAGACTTGGCAATACACTCTGGTAGGCCCGTTGCACACATGGCGACCCCCAGCACTTCGAGCAGCCAGTCCCCCAGTTGCTGATCGTCTTCCACGCCGTCCTTAATGAACCGGTCCTCATATCAGGTTGGGGCCCCAGAAGGGTCATACAGGTGTTGAACAGGGCCTGCTCGGCAGCATCACTCCCAAGACTGGCGATGTTAAAAATGCCCGGCATCGGCTCTTTGCCAATCCGCCCGGTAGGCGTCCGGAACCTTGCCGTTCAGAAAGTCGCCCGGCTCGACCCGGGGGTGCATCTCCCGGTAGGTGCAGGCCGGGCCGTATTCCGGCCGGTGGTATATGTGCTCCGGGCCAAGCAGTTCCGGCGAATCGAGGCCCAGTGCCCCCGTAATATCAAGGAATGACTGCATCGTTGCATGGTGGAAATTGCGGACCCGCACCGCCTTGGAGGGCACATCCAGCGATTTTGCGCGCGCCGGATTCTGGGTGGCCACGCCGGTGGGGCAGGTGTTGGTGTGGCAGCGCTGGGCCTGGATGCAGCCCACGGCGAACATGAAGGGGCGGGCGGCATTGCACATGTCGGCCCCGAGGGCCAGCTTGGTGACCATATCGAACCCCATCGCCACCTTGCCACTGGCGATCACCACGATTTCCTCACGCTTGCCGATGCCCCTCAGGCAATTATCGACAAACGGCAGGGCTTCATTGATGTAGGTGCCGATAAAATCCTCAAACTCTGCAGGCGCGGCACCGGTACCGCCTTCGGCGCCGTCTATGGTGATGAAGTCGGGCTGGATGCCGGTTTCCAGCATGGCCTTGCAGATACCCATGAAATCGTCGCGTTTGCCCAGGCACAGCTTGAAGCCAACGGGCTTGCCGCCGCACAGTTCGCGCAACCGGGCGACAAATTCAAGCAGGCCGGCCGGGGTATCGAACTCGGGATGCCGGGCCGGCGACTGGCAGTCTTTCCCTTGCTCTATTTCCCGGGTTCTGGCGATTTCCGCATTTACCTTGGAGCCCGGCAGCAGCCCGCCGTGGCCGGGCTTGGCGCCCTGGGATATCTTGATTTCAATCATCTTCACCTGGTCCGATCTCGATTTCTTTCTGAAATCCTCAGGATCGAAATCACCGTTGCGGGTCCGGCAGCCAAAGTAGCCGCTGCCGATTTCCCATATCAGATCGCCTTCGTGCACCTTGTGATAGGGGCTTATCGCACCTTCGCCTGTGTCCTGGGCAAAGTCTCCCAACCTGGCGCCTTTGTTCATGGCCAGCACGGCATTACTGGAAAGCGCCCCGAAGCTCATGGCAGAGATATTCAATCGTGACGAGTGATAGGGCTTGAGGCATTGCGGCCCGCCGATCCAGATGCGCGAGAAACTCGCGTCAACCTCCTTCGGTGAAACTGAGTGCTGGCAAAAGTCGAACCCCGCCCCTTCTACGTCTCGCCGGGTGCCGAAAGGTTCGGTATCGGCCAGGCCGTCGGCCCGCTTGTTGACGATTTCCCGCTGTTCGCGATTGAAGGGGCGCCCGCTTTGCCCTGACTCAAAAAAGTATTGGCGCAATTCGGGGCGGACAAACTCCAGCAGGTAGCGGATATGCCCCAGGACAGGGTAGTTGCGCAGAACGTTGTGAGTGGAGCGAAGATCTCGCGCGCCCACCAATACAAGTGCCGGAAGAATCCCCCAGGGCAAGAGCCAGACCGGGTTCCAGAGGTAGAAAACAACACCCAGCAACACCGTGATGGCGACAAACAGAAAGTAGAGTGATTTTGGCGATCCCAACATGGTATTACCCTGATTTGCCCATACTCCATGAGCATGAACCATCAAAGGCAGACCCTCAACGACGCAGGTTTATTGGTTGTCCGCTTAGCCGTTGAATTTCCTGGTAAATCTTCGGCATTAGGAACGGATATTAAATTTCATTAAACCAGCCACATGGTTTAAGTGCAGGTCTTCCCGGAGACCTGAGGAGCCACACCATCAAACCGGCGGGAAATTTTCTGGTTTGGTGTCAAACCATCTGGCCAAACGAGAAGAATAAACCCATAGTGTTAGCCAGAGAGAGCGATTGAGAACGAGCTCCACTTACTGGTTGCAAGGTTCAACCAAACCCTGAACCTTTGCGGAGACAGGCCTATGATAAACCCAGGCATCGAAAGGCGCAGGCTGGCCGCGCTCGATCGTTTGGGTATTCTCGATACCCCACCGGAAGAGCGCTTTGAGCGGCTGACGAGGATCGCTCGACAATACTACGGCGTGAAAACCGCGCTGTTCTCCGTGCTGGATGAAGATCGCCAGTGGTTCAAATCCCGCCAGGGCCTGGATACCACCGAAACCCCGCGGTCGGTCGCGTTCTGCGATTACGCCATCCAGCAGGACAAGCTCCTGCTGGTGGAGGACGCTACCCGGGACCCCCGGTTTCAGAAAAACCCCCTGGTGACCGGCAAACCCCACATCCGCTTCTACGCCGGCATGCCCGTGCGGGAACCCAGCGGCTTCAAGATTGGCTCACTCTGTATCATTGACGACAAACCCCGGCAATTCAGCGAGATCGATCTGGATATCCTGCGCAGCCTGGCCAGTATTGTCGAGGATGAGCTGGAGCGCTCCTACATCGACTCGGACAACAACGAATATGTGCCCGTCTCCCATCTGGGCCGGGCCATTCACCGGGCCCAGAATGTATTCCTGACCAGCGATAACGAACGGGCCGCCTTCGAGCTGATGCTCAGCGATTTGCTGTCGCTGACCGGCAGCCAGTTCGGCTTCGTGGGCGAAGTGCTCCACCGCCAGGACCAGACCCCGTACCTGAAAATCGGCGCCATCACCAATATCGCCTGGAGTCCGGAAACCCAGGCTCTGTACCAGGAAGTGGAGCGCCGTGGGCTGGTGTTCGAGCGCCTGGACAACATCATGGGGCGGCCCATGGTGACCAACGAGGTGATTGTCTCCAATAACCTGGCCTCCGATGCCAGGCGCGGCGGCCTGCCCAAGGGTCATCCGCCCATCCGGAGCTATATCGGGATTCCGGTGTTCTCCGGCGAGCGGCAGGTGGGCCTTGTTGGCCTGGCCAACCGGAGTGGTGGTTACAAGGCCAAGCTCGCCGAAGAACTGGAACCGCTGATGCAAACCGTCGGCAACCTGATTGAGCGCAAGTGGCTGTACCAGGAAAAGCGGGAGCATCAGAAAAGTCTCGAGCAGGCTGCAAATTACGACGCACTGACCGGCCTGCCCAACCGTCGGCGGCTAACGGAGCTGTTTGAGCAGGAGCTGCAGGAAGCCAATGAGCGCAATGGCCTGGTCTCGGTATGCTTCATTGATCTGGACGGATTCAAGGAAATCAACGATGAGCATGGCCACGCCGTCGGCGATGCCGTGCTCAAATCCGTGGCCAGCCGCCTGCTGACCAGCGTACGCACCCACGACGTCGTTGCCCGGCTCGGCGGCGACGAGTTTGTCGCCATTCTGCGGGATGTGGATGACGAGCGCGTCTATGCCCGGCTTCTGGACGCCATCCGCCAGCCCATCAGCTACAAGCACTATGTTCTGCAGTTATCCGGCAGCATGGGGGTGACGGTCTATCCGGATGATGATGCCGATGCCGACCTGCTGATTCGCCACGCCGACCAGGCCATGTACGCCGCCAAGGAAGCGGGCAAAAACACCTACACCCTGTTTGACCTGGATTCCCATTTTTCCCGCAAGGAACGAGTGCGGGTGATTGAACAGATCGGCGATGCCATCAGACTCGGCCAGCTCGAGCTCTACTACCAGCCCAAGATCTGCTTTTCCCGGCGCACGGTCGTCGGCTTCGAGGCACTGCTGCGCTGGAACCACCCGCAGGAAGGACTGCTGGGCCCCGGGCATTTTCTCGACCACATCGAATACACCGAATACGCCCGCAGCGTGGGTAATTTTGTCATCCGGGATGCGGTCAGCCTGTTGCAGGATTTCGAACAGAAGGGGCTGCCCTATACCCTGAGCGTAAACCTCAGCCCGTCGCATTTTCTCGGGCCCGGTTTCCATAACGACCTGGCCCGGGCTTTGGCCGATTGCTCAGGGGCTGTTCGCGCCAGACTGATTCTCGAGATTCTGGAAACCACCGCGCTGGACGATACCGACCGGGTTCTGCAAAACCTCCGGGCCTGCGACGAGCTGGGCGTGGATATCTCACTCGACGATTTCGGCACCGGCTACTCCTCGCTGGATCTTTTCCGCCGCCTGACCGCCCAGGAGATCAAGATCGACCGTTCGTTCGTGATGGATATGCTGGAGAACACCGACAGCGCAATGATCGTCAGCGCCATCATCAGCCTGACGAAAAGTTTCAGGCGCCGGCTGGTTGCCGAGGGCATTGAATCTGCTGCGGTGGAAGCAAAACTCATGGAACTTGGCTGCGACCTGGGGCAGGGTTTCTTCTATAGCAAGCCCCTGCCACTCGGCCAGGCTCTGGAATGGGCAAAGAACTTCAGCTGGGAGAGCAGAGCACTCAGCGAGGCCTGACTGTAAAAGACAGCGTGACGGAACACATGGAACTGACACCGGAAATCCTACTGAAAGCGATTCTTGAAGGCACCGGGGCTGGTACCTGGGAGTGGAACCTCGACACCCAGGAGGTCATCTACAACGAACGCTGGGCCCAGCTTCTCGGATACAGTCTGGCAGAGCTCGAACCCGTCAGCTTCCAGACCTGGGAAAGCCTGTGCCATCCCAGCGATCTGCAGGAGGCGAGAAACGCGCTTGCCAGCTATCTGGGCGGCGGCAGCCAGAAGTTTGAATGCGTGATCCGCATGCTCCACAGGGATGGCGACTGGCGCTGGATCCACACCCGCGGAACCCTGCTGACCAGTCAGGATGATTCAGGCACCCGCTGGCTGATGGGCACCCACCTGGATGTCACGCGGGAGAAGATGAGCGAGCATCAGCTGGAGCAACTGTCCAAGTCCCTGCCGGGCATTATCTACACCTTTGTGCTGGAACCGGACGGGCGCTATTACTTTTCCTACGTCAGTGAAAAAACCTGGGATTTTTATGGGGCCAGGGCAGAAGAATGCCTGGACGACCCGGACAATATCTTTAGCCTGATTCATCCGGAGGATCTGCCCCGGGTGCACGAAAGTATTGCCAGGTCTGCTGAGACCCTTGAGGAGTGGGTCTGCGAATACCGTGTCCGGGCAAGGGGTACCTGCTACTGGCTGAAGGGTGTCTCCCGGCCGGAAAAAGAACCGGACGGCCGGATCATCTGGCACGGCATGACCATCAATATCGACATCCAGAAAAATCTCGAGCTTGAGCTTGAGCAACTCTCGATTACCGATGAGCTGACCGGCTTGTACAACCGGCGCTACATGCTCCGCAAGCTGCAGGAATCGGTCGCGGAGGGCGAACGCTACGGCGCAACCTTCTCGCTGATTTCGCTGGATGTCGATTTTTTCAAGGCGATCAACGATTCCTACGGCCACCCGACCGGCGATGCCGTGCTGATACGATTCGCCGATATCATCGCATCCCGAACCCGAAAGTCCGACACCGTTGCCCGTACCGGCGGCGAGGAATTCATTATCCTGATGCCAAAAACCGGCCTGGCCGAAGCCGAACAGGTGGCGGAATCCCTGCGGCTTGCCCTGCAATCCGAGCGCTTTGTCAGTGATGAGGGTGAAACCTTCACCGTTACTTTCAGCGCCGGGGTGGTCAACTGGTCCGCCGAGGAGCAGACACTTGCTGTCCGGGATCTGCTTTCGGCCTGCGACCAGGCACTGTACGCGGCCAAACGATCCGGCCGTAACCGGATAGTGGCCAATGGCAACGACGACTGATGCCGGCAGCGGCTCAGCTCGCGCCAGCCACCACCTCCGCCTTGCCGGTCTTGACCAGGGCATAGCCAAGCCCAATTACCAGTGATCCTGTGGTGATCGCAATCAGGTAGGGCACCACCGCGCTGACCGCATTGGGAATGGCCAGCACAAACAGCCCGCCATGGGGCGCCATCAGCTTGACGGCGAACAGCATGGACAGGGCACCGGTTATGGCGCCGCCGATCATGCACACCGGAATCACCCGCAGCGGGTCTTTGGCCATGAACGGAATGGCGCCTTCCGAGATAAAACACAGCCCCAGCACAAACGACGCCCGGCCGGCCTGGCGTTCGGCCTCGGCAAACTTGCGCCGGGCCACGAACGAGGCCACTCCCATGCCGATGGCCGGCACCATGCCCGCCGCCATGATGGCCGCCATGGGCGCGGAGCCTCCGCTGCCCTCCGAAAGCAGGCCAACCCCGAAGGTATAGGCAGCCTTATTCACCGGTCCGCCCAGATCGAAACACATCATGGCACCCAGGATACCGCCGAGCAGAATCGCGTTGGTGGTTCCCATGCTCTCGAGGAAGCCGGTCAAACCGTCCATGATGGCCGCCATGGGCTCGCCGATCACATAGATCATCCCCAGGCCGGTCACCAGGCTGGCCAGCAACGGAATGATCAGGATCGGCTTGAGGGATTCGATGCTCTCCGGCATCGGCAGTTTCTGGCTGATAAAGCGAGCTACGTAGCCGGCCAGGAAGCCGGCAACAATACCGCCGAGGAAACCGGCGCCCAGTTCGCCGGCCAGATAGCCGCCGATCATCCCCGGAGTCAGGCCGGGACGGTCAGCAATCGACCAGGCAATGTACCCGGCCAGCAACGGAATCATCAGTTTGAAGGCGGTGCCGCCGCCGATCTGCATCAGGGCGGCCGCCAGGGAGCCCTCCTCCTTGAACGCTTCAATCCCGAACACGAACGACAGGGCGATCAGCAAACCGCCCGCCACTACCATGGGCAGCATGAAGGACACGCCGGTGAGCAGGTGCTTGTAGGGCCCCCGTTTTTCGCCACCTCCTGCACCGCTGGTAGCTTTCTGCTGGCCGGTTTCAAGAACCACGGCCTCGGCCAGGGCATCACTGAGAGTATCAGCCGGTTTTTTCAGGGCGGCACCGGTGGAGGTCCGCCACACCCGTTTGCCGGCAAACCGGCTGGGGTCCACCTCGATGTCGCAGGCGAGAACAACCACATCGGCCGCCGCAATCTCCCCATCAGTGAGCGGATCCTGGGCGCCAACCGAGCCCTGGGTTTCCACCCGGATCTGGTGGCCAGCGGATTCCGCCGCAGCGGTCAGGGCCTCCGCCGCCATAAAGGTATGGGCGACGCCGGTGGGGCAGGCCGTAACGGCGACAATTCGTTTAACGTCCGATGCTCCGCCGGCAGAGGGGCTTGATGCTGACGACTGCTGGCTGGCGTTTGCAGGATCCCAGGGGATGGCTTGCGCCTGGGCCTGGTCCAGAATAGCCTCCGGATCCGGCAGCGCCGCGGTCACCGGAATCTGCAGCAGACGCTTGCCGGCATAGGCGTCAAGGTCAACGGGCACACCGAGCGCAGCAATGACCAGATCCGCCTGTTCTATGATTGCAGCGTCGGGCAGGTTATCCGCCTTGCCATCCGGTCCCCGGCTGTCTGTGGTCACCGACCAGCCACGCCGGTTCGCCGCGCGCTCCAGGGCCCGGGCGGCCAGAAAACGGGTTGCCACGCCCTGGGGGCAGGCAGTCACTATAATCAGATTCATAACGGCATCTCTCCGGTGTTGTTTTCCGCAGGCCAGGGCTGCACCCGGGTTTGTTGGAGAAGGGAAGAAAAGTCCGGTGCATCCGGGTTTCCGACACCAATGTGGCGCACACATTCGGCAGACAAAGCGGTGGCGAACGTCAGTATCGTCTCATCAGGCTGGCCCAGAAGCACACCATGGAGCATGCCCGCAAGCAGGGTATCGCCGGCGCACACGGTGCTGACCACCGTCACGGGGGGAACCCACGATCGCAGGGTACCGGCCGGTGACGACCACAAAACGCCGTCCGCGCCCATGGACACCACCACATGGGAAACACCGGCAGCATGGACACGGGCGACTGCAGCTTCCACGGCCGTAATGTCCTTCAGAGGCTTGCCCGCCCAGCCGGACAACTCATCGGTGTTGGGTTTGACCGCAAAAGGCCCGGCCTCGATACCCGTTCTGAGGCCCTCGCCACTGGTATCCAGCCACACCGGTTTGCCGGCACCGGAGGCCAACTGCACAAGGCCCGCCAGCCCGGAGGACGGAAAGCCCTCGGGCAGACTGCCACCGATCACCACCGCATCGCATTCCGGCAGCAATTGCGCCAGCCGGAATTCGAGGCGCTGAAGGGCGTCTTCCGACACCCGGAAACCCGGTCCGTTCAGATCAGTCACCCGGCCACCGGCTTCGGCAATCTTGATATTGATGCGGTTCTGGCCCGGAATACGCACCAAACTGTCCTGCAGGCCTTCCGCTTCGAACAGGCGCTCGAAGGGCGCGGCATTGGCCTCGCCCAACAGGCCGGTTACCGTGACCGAATGGCCCAGTCGCGCCAGTACCCTTGCCACGTTGATGCCCTTGCCGGCCGGCTCCAGCCGGGTATTGCCGGTACGGTTAACTTCACCGGGGTTCAGCGTGGGGGTTTCAACGCTCAGGTCCAGGGCCGGGTTCAGGGTGACTGTGAGAATGTTGGCCATCACCAGGCCTCCAGGGCGTCACGCACCTCGGCCGCCGTTGCCAGAGACAGCGCCTTCTCCGCCTGCTGGCGAGCGCTTTCGAGACTCAGGCCACGAATGCAGGCCTTGACCAGGGGTACCCGGCGGCTGGTCACGGACAGCTCGTCCACATCCAGCCCGACCAGTACCGGAATGGCCTGCGGGTCGGACGCAAGTTCTCCGCACACCCCGACCCAGCGATTGTGGGCGTGAGCCGCTTCCACGGTCATCCGGATCAGCCGCAATACTGACGGGTGCAGACCGTCTGATTCAGCCGAAAGCTGCCCGTGGCCACGGTCGATGGCCAGGGTGTACTGGGTCAGGTCATTGGTGCCAACCGAGAAGAAGTCCACCTCCGGCGCCAGAGTCGACGCCAACAATGCACAGGAGGGCACTTCAATCATCACACCCACCTGAACATCGCCGGCGGTTACCTCCGCCTGAACTTTGGAAACAATCGCCCGGGCCGCCCGGAACTCTTCGACATCCTTCACCATGGGGAACATGATGCGCAGGGGCCGGTCGCCGGCGGCAGTTAGCAGCGCCCGCACCTGGGTTTCCAGGATATCCGGGCGAGTCAGTGACAACCGGATACCACGCATGCCCAGAAACGGGTTGTCTTCCTGGGGCAACGGCCAGTAATCCAGCGGCTTGTCGCCACCGACGTCCAGGGTACGGGCCACCAGGGGTAGGCCGTTCAGGGCATCGAACGCGTGTTGGTATTCACTGACCTGGGTGGCCAGATCCGGCGCTTCCGGATGGGCCATGAAAATGAACTCGGTACGAAGCAGGCCGACACCGTCAGCGCCCCGATCCACCGCATCCGGTGTGTGGGCGGTGTTACCCAGATTGGCGCAGACTTCGATGGTATGGCCATCTTCGGTGGTGGCAGGCTGGTGGCGGTTTTCATGGGCTTCGGCCTGCAGGGATTCCAGTTGTTGTAACCGGCGCCGGATCTTGTCGCATCGTTCGGCCCCGGGGTTGGGCACCAGGCAGCCCCGTTCACCATCCACCACCAGATCCGCGCCGTCCGGGATGGTAAGTATGCGCTCACCCGCACCCACCACCGCAGGCAGGCCAAGGGCGCGGGCGAGGATGGCACTGTGGGAGGTGGCGCCACCGCGCGCTGTAACCAGACCGCGTACCCGTGTGGTATCCAGCCGGGCCACATCCGACGGCCCGAGATCGTCGGCCACCAGAATGTAGGGGGTGTCCGGCGGCGTCAGCATGGCCACGCCGCAAAGATTGGCCAGCACCCGGCGGCCGACATCCCGCAGATCAGCAGCCCGTTCTGCCAACAACCGATCGGCCAGCGCCTCCTGGGCCCGGGCCGCGGTATCAATGGCCTTCCACCAGCCCGCCTCGGCGGATGCCCCTTCGTTGATCGCTTCCAGCGTGGCCTGATACAGGTCTTCGTCCTGCAGCATCTCCACATGCACCGAGAGAATCGGCGCGGCTTCACCGCCTTCGGCCTGCCGGATCAGGGTCCGGAGCTGACCATCGGCTTCATCCATGGCCTGGTTAAGACGCTGGATCTGCTGCTCGCTGTCGGCGGCAGATTCCGGGTACTCCAGCACCGGCTGGCGCATCACAAACGCCGGCGCCAGCGCCAGCCCCGGAGACGCGGCCACAGCTTTGACCGGCTGGTCATCGGCCAGTGGTTCTGGGGGTTTAGCCTCCAGCACCGTGGCTTGCTGCTCCGCCGAACGCAGTGGAGCGACATTCTCACCCAGGCCCGCTTCGATGGCCCGGCTCAGGGCCGTGATGGCCTGTTCGGCCTGATCCCCGGTTGCCGACAGCAGCAAGGTCTGGCCCCGGCGAGCGCCCAGACCAATCACCCGGGTCAGGCTGGTGGCCGACACCGCACTGCCATCGCCCTCCAGCAGGCGAATCCGGATACTGGCATTGTGGCGGCGTGCCTCCTGCACCAGTTGCTTCGCCGGCCGGGCATGCAGCCCGTGGCTATTGAGCAGGGTCACTTTGGCGGTAACCGCATCCGCAGCCTCACCGGACAGCCTGGCCAGTACGGCCTCGGCACTCAGGCCGTCAATCGGTTCATTGCGAGCCAGGAAGTTATCAATGCGGTCCAGCAGGTCATGGCATTCATCACCGGGACCGGCCAGGCAGAACACCCCGCGCAGTTCCGGCGTTGCCCGCTTGGGTGTCGCCAGGGACAGGGTCGGGCGCCTGGCACCAACCGTGTGGTGGGTCAGCCAGAAGCCCTGGCCGAGCGCCACCGGCGGCTGGCCAATAATGCTGGCGAGAAACTCGGTGTCCACACAGCGCAGGCTCTGCAGGCGGGCTGCGGCAATCAGAGCCAGTTCGTTCGGAGTGGAAGCGTCGATACCCAGACACAGGGTTTCGCTGTCGCATTTGGCCACTGCGGGGGCTTTGGAGAGCAAGGCAACCAGTTCAGCAGCCTCCGTAGCCCGGCCCAGCTTTTCAGCCAGACCGGGCTTGTCCAGCACGCGGGTAAGGTGGCGGAGAATGTCCAGGTGTTCATCAGACTGCGCGGCGATGGCCACCAGCACATTGACCCGGGCGCCATCGTGCCAGGTGATGCCTTCCGGAAACTGAAGAATGCGGATGCCGGTTTTGAGAACGGCCTCCCGGCTTTCCGGTGTGCCGTGGGGAATGGCAATGCCGTTACCCAGCACCGTGGAGGACTGCTGTTCCCGGGCCTTCATTCCGGCCAGGTAATCGGGGGAGGTGCGGCCGGCGGTTTCAAGGTCCCGGGCGGCCTGTTGCAGGGCGTCTTGCCAGTCAGTGGCCCGGGCACCCAGTCGAACGTCATCGGCGGTCAGCGTCAGCATGATGGTTGCCTCGCTTTTTGTTGTGATGCATATCGGTTTTTGTTTGCTGAATCGTGTCAGCATGCTTAAAATCGATGATGAAACAGATATGATCAGAAATCAAGCAATCTTTTAACGGGAGCTGTCGCCCATGACCCTTGCGGAACTTGCCCGGCTTGCCGGCGTTTCAAGAACCACCGCCAGCTATGTCATCAATGGCCAGGGGCCTGCCCGGCGCATCAAGCCGGACACCGTCGAGAAAGTACTTGCGGTGGCTCGTGAACATGATTTTCAGGTCGATACCCAGGCAGCCGCCCTGCGGGGCGGCGCCAGCCGCACCCTGGGCTTTATCCTGCCAGACCTGGAAAACACCAGTTACGCCCGGCTCGCCAAACTGCTGGAGCAAGGTGCCCGAGCCCGGAGTTATCAGCTACTGATTGTCGGCTCCGACGACGATCCGGAAACCGAGAAGTCCCTGGCCCGGGCACTCAAGGCCCGGCGCTGCGATGCGTTGATTGTGGCCAGCGCCCTGGCCCAGGACGACCCCTTCTACCCTCAGTTGCAGAAAGACGGCCTTCCGGTGGTGGCCGTCGACCGGGCCCAGTCACCGGCGCAGATCCGCTGCGTGGTCAGCGACAACCGCACTGCGGCAGACGCCCTGACCCGTTCGGTGCTGGGCCCTGATACCGCCAGCATAGCCTGGCTGGACGCCGTACCCGAAATCGCCATGACCCGGGAACGCCGCAAGGGCTTTCTGGCGGCGGCTGGCCGGGCCGGGGTCAATACCCTCATTGAAAGCGGCCCCCGCTATGACCGCGCCTCCGGTGCCGCGATGATGGAACGGCTGATGTACGAACATGGTCTGCCGGATGCCCTGGTGACGGCATCCTACACTTTGCTGCAAGGGGTTCTGGATGTGCTGCTGGACCAACCAGGCGGGCTGCCCGAAAACCTGCGCCTGGCCACCTTCGGGGATGACCGGCTGCTGGATTTTCTACCACTGGCGGTAAACTCTCTGCCCCAGAACCACGAGGCCATTGCCCGGGCAACTCTGGAGCAGGCGTGGGGCGCCATTGCCAGGGAGGGAAAGGCACAGACCGTCACCATAAATCGCACACTCAAAGAACGACCTGTAGCCAGGCAAAATAGGAACAAATCTTAAGGACGAATCTTGCAGTCAGAATGTTTATTTTGTGCTAGCTTCTTGTGGTGACTGGCAGGCCTGCTCGAACCTGTCAGCGATCACTTTGATATAGGAATGCGCCCATCGCCAATAGCTTCGCCATGGAGGTGACTATGCCTGATATTTCAACTACTTCGACTACGTCGAAGGCTTCAATTACTCCCGAGCAGAACCACTTGCTGGCCGCTTTTCCGGACAGTGCCAAACAGCGGATTTTCCCCCGGCTCAAACTGGTTGAAATGAGCCTCGGCGGCGTGATTCATGAATCCGGCCAAACCATTGAGTTTGTCTATTTCCCCACCAACTGCATCGTTTCGCTGCTTTACGTGATGCTCAACGGCTCTTCCGCCGAAATCTCGGTGGTGGGTAACGAAGGTATGGTCGGTATTTCTGTGTTCATGGGCGGAGACCGCACTCCCAGCCGCACGGTGGTACAAAGCAAGGGCTTCGCATACCGGCTACCGGCCCCGGAACTCAAGGCTGAGTTCGACGCCACGCCCGAGATGCGGTTCCTGGCCTTGCGCTACACCCAGGCACTGATTACCCAGATGTCCCAGACAGCCGTCTGCAACCGCCACCATTCAATAGACCAGCAACTGTGTCGATGGCTGCTGCTATCTCTTGACCGCCTCCCGGACAATCACCTGACCATGACCCAGGAACTGATTGCCAACATGCTGGGGGTGCGGCGCGAGGGGGTAACCGAAGCCGCCGGCAAGCTGCAGAAACAGGGCGTCATCGAATACCACCGCGGGCACATTACGGTGATCAACCGGGCCCGGCTCGAGGAACTCTGCTGCGAATGCTACGCCGTGGTCAAACGCGAAACGGACCGGTTGGTATCAAGCTCCCGCCGGGGAGCGGGCGGTTCAGCGTCTTGATCCGGTACATGGCCCGGTCGGCCTTCCTCAGCAGCTCTTCGGCGGTTTCCCCGTTGTCAGGGTACACGCTCACGCCGATACTGAGCTGAAGCGCCACCTCATGGCCGGCCAGCTGCATGGGCGCGGCCGCCGCCTCCCGTATCTTGTCGGCAACGGCAACGGCATGGTCCGGCTGGGCAATCTCACTGAGCAACACCACGAATTCGTCACCGCCATACCGGCACACGGTATCTGTCGCTCTGACGCAGCTTCTCAGTTTTCCGGCCAGGGCCGCCAGGATAATGTCGCCGCTGTCGTGGCCCAGGACATCGTTGATGGCCTTGAAGTTATCGAGATCGATAAACAGCAGGCCCATCTGCTTCCCGTTGCGCCGGGCCAGGGCCAGGGACTGCTCGAACCGCTCAAAGAAGGCATTGCGGTTGTGCAGGCCGGTAAGCGCATCGTGCTGGGCAAGGTGCGCCATGCGCGCGGTGTTTTCCCTGGAATAGCGGGCATCGTGGAATACGATCACCGCACCGGTCACCACGCCATAGCGGTTATGGATGGGTGCGGCGGAGTCTTCAATCGCCAGTTCCTCGCCGTCCCGGGCAACCAGCAGCGAATTGGCTTCCAGCGCCACAATGCTGTCTGACAGAATCGCCCGGCGGGCCGGATCGGGTGTTGGTTTTCGGCTGGTCGCATCCACCACCTTGAAAATCTCTTTAAGGGGTCGGCCAATGGCTTCCCGCCGGGTGAAGCCGGTCAGGGTCTCCGCCACCAGGTTCATGTAGGACACCTGGCCGTCGATATCGGTGCACAGCACCGCGTCACCAATGGAATCCAGGGTAACCCGTGCCCGCTCCTTTTCCTCGAACAACTGGGCCTCGGCTTTTCTCCGGGCTTTTTCGTGGGCCTTGTACACGCTGATATCTTCTATCGTGTGCACGTAGCCGTGGCCGGGCAGGTTATCGGTCATCAGGGCCGCGTTGCGGCGGATCCAGATGACCTTGCCGTTTGAGGTCTTCAGGCGCGCCTCACACAGGAAGGATTGACGGCCCAGCACGGCCGCCTCCCAATGCTGGACAACCCGGTCGTGATCCTGCGGGTGGATAACGGCACTCCAGTGTGAGCCGACCAGCTCATCGCCACTCCAGCCGCAGAGCTTCTGGTAAGCGGCGTTGCTGTACAGGCATTTACCCTCCCGGTCGGTTACCAGTATGCCCAGCGGCAGGGCATCCGCCAGTGGGCTGCCGTTTCCGTGGCCGGCATTCGACTGGGTATCCGCTGCCAGAGGAAAATAATCCCGGTATCTCAGCATTCTGTTATTCCCCGTTTTCGATGACCACTTCAACCCGGCGGTTCTGCTGCCGGCCGGTTGCAGTGTCGTTGCTGGCGATAGGGCGTTCAAAACCATAACCGGACACCGACAACCTGCTACTTTCGATGCCACGACTGATCAGAAATTCACGAACCGATTCGGCCCGCTGGCGTGACAGTGCCAGGTTAAAACTGGCGCTGCCGACGTTATCGGTGTGGCCTTCAATCAGTACCTGGCGATCAGGGTATTGCTTGAGAAAGTTCACCAGCTTTTCCAGATTCTGATTGGTGCCACCCTGGATTTCCGCACTGCCGGTGGCAAACAGGACATCACCCAGGGTCAGCACCAGCCCGCGTTCGGTCGCCTCGGCTTCCAGGGTGTCGATCTGCCGCTGCAACTCCTCGGCTTCCCGGGCAGACATGGCTGCTGCCTGTGCCTGGGCGCTGCGAGCCCGTTCGGCCTCGGTGTGGGCCCGATCTGCCTCCAGGGTTCGGGCCGCCAGCCGGGACGCATCCCGTTGCTCGCCCAACTGCGCCCGCTCCGCCTCCAGCAGGCCGACCTGGCCCTTGGCCCGGGCAATTTCAACCATCCGGTCTGCCATGTAGATCCGGTGCGCCACCACCGCCTCGTCATCCGATGGCTGTTCGGCGAGCTGTACAGCCGCTTCGGCATCACGCAGCTCCACCCTGGCATGGGCCATCATGTCCGGGTTCTGTTGCAGGGCGGTCAATTTGGCTCGTACGTCCTCCGAGCCATCGGGGCTGGTCGGCGACATGGCGCAGGCGGTCAGGAGCAGCGAGGAAAGCAGCACTGCGGCACCGGTTTTTACCCCGGACATGGGTTTCCAGAACGATAGAGTCTTCATTGCGAGTCTCCCTGACGCTGCATTTCTTCATCCAGGGCCTCGGCACTGCGACCCATCTCACGATTGATTTCCGCAGCCTTGGCCGCTTCCGTCCTGGCGATGGCCAGCTCGGCGGCAACCCGGGCCTCCTTGGCCAGGCGGTCAGCTTCCGCCATACGTTCTGCCTCGGCGGCTTTCAGGGCCGCCGTCAGATGCCGGTTGGCCTCCTCCAGTTCCGCACCGGCGTACTGGCGGGCTTCCGCCTGCTCGGCACTGGCAATGGCATCCCTGGCATCGTTCAGGGACTCGGTTGGCGGTAAGGGTGCGGAGGCGCAGGCAACCAGCGTCAGGGTTGCCAGTAGCAAGGTTGTGAACAGGCCGATGCGTCTGATGGCACACCGGATCAGGTCGATAGTCATGGCAGTGCTCCTCATGCCGGGGCGTTACGCGAACCTGGGCGGCCCGGCAACATTCCGTTACAAACACACTAGGCCCCACCTTGCATATCTTCTGTTCGTTAACGCACACACCAGGCGGCTGTTTATCAAAAACCGCCAACCCTGGCTTTTCGGGTGTCCGAAGCTGGAGTAGACTCAATTCACCTGGCCCAACCCCGAGGTTCGGGCGGCGCATTCTGGAGGCCCAATGAAGCACACGGACGGATACCCGAATGCCCACAGCCATGAGCGGCTGCGGGCCAGTGCCAGAGACCTGATCGACCACGGCGTGCCACCCCCTCACCGCGGCGGTAACCTGAGCGTGGACGCGCTGCAGCTGCTGTACGAGCGGGCCAGCTCGCCTGCATCCGCGGCTGACGCGGTCAAACTACTTCATGAGCTACAGACCTATCAGGTAGAGCTCGACCTTCTCTATGAACAACTCCAGGCAAACGAGCACGAACTCAGCGAGGAGCTGCTGCATTACAAATCGCTCTATGAGCAGGCGCCCGCTGCCTATCTGACTATGGCCAATGACGGCGAGATCATTGAAGGCAACCAGGCTGCGGGCGAGCTGTTCGGCCAACCGGCTGCCGAACTTGCCGGTAAAGCCCTGTCCGGGTTTCTGGCCCCGGGCCAGGACAAGACCCTGAACACGCTGCTCCGCCATCCGGAGGCGCACAGCCCGGCAATGCACCCGGTTGCACTCCCGGACCACCGGTACCTGATGCTGAATGCACGGCCTGCAGAGTCCGGTGACAGCATTCTGGTGATACTGACCGAAGCCGCCGCGCCGCCCTGATGCATATCGTTGGTATTGGCGCCTCCGCCGGAGGCCTGGCTTCCCTCGAGGACTTTTTTCGCAATACACCCAGCGACACCGGCATGGCGTTTCTGGTGGTGCAGCATCTGGACCCCAACCATAAGGCCATGCTGGCGGAGCTGCTGCAGCGGTATACCGAAATGCCGGTGTTCGAAGCACAGCAGAACATGCCGGTGCGGGCGGATTCGGTTTATGTCATCCCGCCGAACCGGGAACTGCGAGTGGTCGACGAGACCCTGAAGCTGGAAGAGCCGGCCCAGGTTCGCGGGCTGCGCCTGCCCATCAATGTGCTGTTTTCGTCCCTGGCCAGCGCCCGGAACGAGCGCGCCATTGCCGTTGTGCTTTCCGGCATGGGCTCGGATGGCACCCTCGGATTACAGGCCATCAAGGCCACCGGCGGGCTCTCGGTGGTTGAGAGCCCGGAATCGGCCCAGTTTGATGCCATGCCCAAAAGTGCCATCGCCGCCGGCTGCGCCGATATTGTGGCACCGGCCAGCGAGATGCCGGCGCGGATTCTGGCCTATGTCCGGCAGGTTCCGGAGCCTGGTGACAGCCCCGGGCAAAGCCCCTCTGGCCCCACCCACTCGCTGGTCCGGCTGGCGCCGATTCTCAAGCTGCTGCAGAAGCACACCCGGCACGACTTTTCCCTCTATAAGCCGACAACGTTGAACCGCCGTATCGAACGACGCATGGTCATCCATGGCATTTCGGAGCTGGACGACTACACCCGGTTCCTGGCAGACAACCCCCAGGAAGTGCAGCTGCTATTCCGGGAACTGCTGATTGGCGTCACCGAGTTTTTCCGGGACCCGGGCACCTGGGACTACCTGACTGAAACCGGCCTGCCGGATCTGATCGCGCATCGGCCCCGCGACGGCACGCTGCGGGCATGGGTGGCCGGTTGCTCAACCGGGGAGGAGGCCTATTCGCTGGCGATTGCCTTTACCGAGGCGCTGGAACAGGCCGAGCCCGGCCGGGCACCGGACCTGCAGATTTTTGCCTCCGATATCAGCCCGGAAGCCATTAGCGTGGCTCGCCGGGGGCAATACCCACTTTCCATTGAAAACGCCGTGTCCGAGGCCAGGCTGGCACGGTTTTTCACCAGGCATGACCGGTATTACCAGATCAGGCCGTCCATACGGGACAAGGTCCTGTTCGCCCGGCACGATGTCATTCTCGACCCGCCGTTCACCAGGCTGGATATGATTGCCTGCCGAAACCTGCTGATCTATTTTGACCTGGCATTGCAGCGGCGGATACTGCCCCTGTTCCACTACAGCCTTCGCCCCAACGGATTACTGATGCTGGGCAGTTCGGAAACCATCGGCCGGCTGAATCATCTGTTTGCCCCATTGAAGCCGAAGATGCGGCTGTACCGGTGCAAGCCTTTTCAATCCGCCCGCCACTCGGACTTCCTGCTAAAATCCTTCCCACCGATGTCCACCTTACCCAGGGAGCAGCCCGTGTCATCCAGCCAGACGCCGCCACAGGGGGCCACAAACACTCTGCAGTCCGCCGCGGATCATGTGTTGCTACAGAGCTATGCGCCGGCTGCTGTGGTGCTCAATGCCAATGCTGACATCGTGTACATCAGCGGGCGCACCGGCAAGTATCTGGAACCGGCCGCCGGAAAAGCCAACTGGAACATCCACGCGATGGCCCGGGAAGGGCTGCGCGAACCTCTGTACAGCGCCCTGAAGAAGGCATCCGGGCAACAGGAACCAGTGGAGCTCACGGGGCTGCCGGTCCAGACCGAGGCCGGCACTCAGGCGGTTGATGTGATCATTCGGCCGCTGGGTGAACCTGATGCCATCAAAGGCATGACCATGGTGGTGTTCCGCGATGCGCCAGCCCCTGCTCCCTCCCGGCGCCGAAGCCCGGCGGCAGCCGCCAGGGCGGACCAGGCCGCGCTGAGCCAGCAGTATCAGCAGGAAATTGACAGCCTGCGCCAGCAGGCAAAAGAGTCCCGGGAGGAGTTACAGGCGTCCAACGAGGAGCTGCAGTCCACCAACGAAGAGTTGCAGTCGGCCAATGAGGAGCTGACCACCTCCAAGGAGGAAATGCTGTCGATGAACGAGGAACTGCAGACCATCAACACCGAGCTGCAGACCAAACTGGATGATCTCGCCCTCGCCCAGAGTGATATGTGTAAACGCGCGCCGGATTTGGCACCGAGTGGCGCCGGACTTGGCACACGCAAACCACGGTAAATCACCGCTCAAATAGACCAGCCTGCCCCCTCGGGACCGGAGCCTTTTCCCAGCTTCCGTAAATGAGCTCAACGCAGCTTGAGGGCTTGTCTGAACCACCCACAGTGTACTGATAATCGACCTCTACAACGTGAAGGCCACTGAAGGCCGATCTGACATCAGGATGGTCGTTGATGCTTATGATCATCTCACCATCGATTGACTTGGCGAGAGACGCCATAGACTCATATTCCTCGAACCCAAAAGGAACTCCGTATCCTTCGGTTTGCCAGTATGGTGGGTCTAGGTAAAACAGAGTGCCGGGGCGGTCGTACTTCTGGATTATCTTTTTCCAGTCGAGGTGCTCGATCGTTGTGCCCGAAAGCCGATAGTGGGCCTCGGCCAGGTCATGCTCAAGTGTGTAGATGTTCCACCGAGGACGGCTGGTGGCGCTTGTTCCAAAGCACTGACCATCGACCTTGCCACCGAACGCCTGCTTTTGCAGGTATAGGAAGCGCGCAGCCCGCTGGACGTCCGTCATGGTCTCAGGCGGGGTCTGGCTCATCCACTCCCAGTGCTGCCGACTCGATAGCAGCCACTTGAACTGTTTGTACAGCTCCTCCAGGTGGTACTTGACCACGCGGTAAAGGTTAACCAAGTCGCCATTCACATCATTCAAGATCTCGACCTTGGAAGGATCCTTCATGAAAAACAGTGCAGCTGCGCCGCAGAATGGTTCTACGTAGCAGCTGTGGTCTGGGAACAGCGGGATAATGTGATCAGCGAGTTTTCGTTTGCCGCCGATCCAGGGTACGAGAGGTTTTGCAATGGGAGTACTTCACATCCTTTTCCATGGGACTCGCGGTCCTCTCGTTGATTTTCCCGCAGCGCGGGCATTTGATTTCTAGTTGTTCAAACAAACCCTTAGCGAGCAGCCTGTTGCAACTACCACAACGGATGTTATGCATGTGAACCTACCTTGTTTCTGGTAGGCTTTCTCGCGCCGTGACGTCGCGGTGAGAAAGCCTTGGCTGGTTCACAGCGCCTAGCTCGCTGTGTTCTGGTGGCCCTCTAGCGTGGCAGCGCTATTGGGTCGCTTTCTCTTTTCTTCAAAATTAATCGATGGCTTCCAGCAGTGGAGACAATAGGATGTCGCGGGGGGTGACCCTCCATACCTTGTCGAAACGGAGCAACGGATGCCCGGCCTGTTGGAAAGCCCAGGCAATCAGCTCAGAACAAAACCAGGAGTCTTGCTCCTGCCAGTTACGGCGAAAGCCCCATCCAAAGATGCCGGGCCAGTCGTAGGGCCGGCCAATCTGGCTGCGGGCGGCCTCAACAACCTCAGCAGGCGCAGCCACCTGGAAGCGAACAGACGCCTTAACCGGCTCGGGATCTCGCACGGAGACACCGAAACGGGCCGTGGCGCCCAGCAGCCGGCCATCGTCCAGAACCAGGTCCACATGGCTGAACGGCGACCAGGTGGCCCAGCGGATCACCCGGTTGCCGATGCCTTTGGTGGTGGAGAATTGCAGGGTGATCATGGTTTCAGGGCTTCTAGCTGGTCTATATAAGGCTGGGCGACCACCTCCATGTCATGTGCGGATGACTGGTCGGTGGCCGCGTCGACAGCGGCTTTCCCAGATAGGCGGATCTGGCGGATGTTACTGAGAACTTGTGTCCAGGCTGCGGCAGTAGCTTCGATGTTCTGGGCCGATTCCTCTGCAGAAATACCTGCAGCGTCTGCCCACACCTGAATATCTGCCGGCACCGAATTTGCCGGACTGCCGGCCGCACGCCACTCTTTTGTGGCCTCCAGCGCCTGGCGATATTCCTGCTCCACCAGTTGGCCATCACTTACGTAGCGTTGGCGGGCTTGTCCCGCAGCCCGGTCGATGGCTTGCTTGGCTGATTTTCGCCGATCGGCCAAAACGGGTATCGGCTTCGACTCCAAGTACGGCCTGCCATCTGAATCAACCTTTATCGTGCTTCCGTCCGCCTGCCCGTTGATCAATGTAGCGTGATCTTCATATGAAATCTCGACAACGTCGGCAGGCAGGTTGTCGTGAATGGCGTCATCGAAAAATCCACCGGCAGTCTTGCTAAAGTAAAGTGCCATATACGACTCCTAGTATCCGAAAGCGAAGTATTGAACAGCCATCCCTGCCTGCTTGGAAGGGCCTGTAGGGTCGAGCCTGCGTCCCGCGCCTCGAATTTCCGTCAAAGTGCTATTACCGTTGGTTCCGTAAACAGTCGCGGTGTCCGTGTCCCAAAGTCCTCCAGTAGCTGAATCCGCATTTGCCTCAGTTAATACTGCGCCCAAGAACGCGTTTGGGAAGGCGATCGGAAAGAAAGCTGCTATGAAGCCCTGACTATCGGTAGCTGCTTTACCCCATTGAATGATCAGACCACCTGGAAGCCTCTGATAACCACTGTCCGCCAGATTCTGGTTCCCGCCTTTAAATGCTGCCAACAAAGCTGCGCCATCGATCAACCGTCCGGCGTCGAAGGCCTGAGCCTCGGCATCCGTCGCCACCAACACCGGCGCAGTCCAGTCGGTCACACCGTCCGCAATGAGCACTAAGCGCCGGGAAACGGTCAGGGACAGGCTGGCAGCACCCTCGATGGTGTCCGGGTTCGTGCCGTCCGGGGTCACCGTCACGGCGTTGGCGCTGCTGTCGGTGCGGGCGATTGTGTAGCCCAGGCCCTTATTGCCAGCAGAGGCCGGCAAATTCAGTGTCACATCGCCTGCACTAGCATCCACCAGCACCAGCCCGGCCTCGGCCACGGTCAGGGACTTCGGCGAGTCCGCACTGGTAACGGTCGTAACACCACGGGCAGAAAGCCGACTTACAGCTTCGACCACCTGTTGCAAGTCCGTGTGATCCGGTTGCTGGCCTGATTTCGAGACCAAGGCCACCAGGCTCTCCAGAATCATGTGGTACCAGTAAGCACCCGGAATTGTCGCGGGGATACCCTGCGCGGGGTTGCCATCGGTCGGATAACCTGCACTGGGCGTTTGTGGAGCCTGCGGCGCCGACTGCGTTGCATTGCGCTCATAAACTCTATCGACCATCAGTCCTCTCCATAAGCAAATAGAACACGGGTATGCGCCGGCTTCAGGCGCTCAATAACACACTCCAAGCGGTCGTTGCCCCACGTGGCAAGGGCCTCGCCGACGTTGCCGATGACGGAGTGATAGATCACGGTTTCCTCGGCGCTGCGCACGGTGAAAGCCCATCGCCAGGCGATGCCATAGATCGGCTTGTCAACCGGGTCGCCAACGGTATGCGCGGTGTAGTCTTCCACCGCAACGGCGTAACCGAGATCCGCCGCCAGTTCCTGAAAGTACTTGCGGCTGGCACCGCCGGTACTCGTGAACACTCGCAACAGGGCCGCTCGACGCTCTGCGATGGTCTGCTCACGGTCGACACAAGGATCAGGCAAGCCGGCCACTCGCTCCCAGTCGCTGAGCAGCTCATAGGCGGTACGCGGATCCGCCTCGTTGATCAGCACATCCGCCCGACCGTCCAATCGTTCGAACGCGCCAGCCCGAGCAGCCAGAAGTTGCTGCCAAAGGCTCTCGGGCGCTTGCGGCAGAGCTGCCCCGGGCGGAGCCAGCTGATTCATCAGGTCTTTATACTGGTCACGGCTTAAAGCCATGTCGGTGTCCCCAGAACGGCGATTTCGTTAATGGCATGCACCACATCCGTGTCAGGCATCACCAGTTCATGGCGGCTGTCTCCGGCGGCTACGTAGATGACACCGGATAGCTGCTCTCGATATAGAGTGCCACCAGGCTTGGCCACATCGGTCAGAAAGTCCTTGAGTGCGGCACTTACCCGATCGCGGGCTTGCTGGGTGTCAGGCGTTAGACGGATGCTCGGATCTAACGGTTTGGCCACTGGTTTAACAGCATAAAACCCTCTGGCGGCCACCGGACGCTCCCCATCGATGTAGGTCTCGACCGCCTGTATGACGGCATCGGTGGGAATAATGTTGGCCAGTTCGTCGCACACCAGGCGCAGGGACACCTCCCCTTCGTCCGGTTGATGCGGGTAAACCCAGGCCCGGGTCACATCCGGATGCGCCTCGAGGGCCCAGCCAATGTAATCCGCCTCGCTGCCCCCATGGGGCTGCCGGCGAATCCGCTCCAGCAGTCGCTCCCGGAGCCGCTCAATGTCCTCTTGATCGGCGCCGCCAGTGAGCCCCTCTGTATCTACTGTGGCCTCAGCATTCACGCCGCTTACCGGTTCCACAAAACGCAGCGTGGCGCCGGCATCCAGATTGCCGGAGGCACCAGGCTCTACAGCCGTGAGTTGCGCCACCGCATTGCCCTGAGCATCCAGAGTCACGGTGTCGTCCACCGTGTAGACCGCACCGCTGTCATGCTCAAGCTCTGTATCCTGCAACACCTGCGCGCCGGAGGTGCCGGTCAACAGCACCGGGCCAGTGGCAGACACCGCCTCTTCCCGCTCGATCCGCCAGATGCCTGCCCAGCGTTCCAGGTACTCCGCATCCGCAGTGTCGATCATCAGTTGCTTGGCCAGCCACGCCAGATAGCCATAAAGGCCATGAGCCACACCGGCATCCACATCGGCAATCACCCGCAGTAGCGACCGGCGCAACTCCGGACGTGCCGACGACACCCGACCCCGGATATCGGCCCGGACGCCTTCGGCCAGTTCGGTTAAGCTCGGCGAGTTCCAGGGCATCGATTACCTCCACACATAGTCAAATTGTTGCGCCAGGCGCGTGCCGTCACCACGGATCACAGCCACGTCGATCAGCAGCCGGTCACCACCCACCGTGCGCGCTTCCACTTCGATATCGGTGGCCACGCGGTCATCCAGCAACCATTGCAGCGCCTCCCGGGCGTAGCCCTCGGCACGCCGGCGAACTTCCTCCAGATCCTTCTCGCGGCTCAGCAGCCAGAGGCGCGAGCCAAACTGGTCACCCTGCCGATCGGCCAGGGCGTCGGCCCACCAGCCACGCCGGTCGGTGGTGCCGTCTGGCAAGGCGTCGTCCGCACGGGCGCGGCGATCGCTCAGGAGTGACAGCGCCACGGCCGTGCGCATGCCATCGTCAGCCAGTAGGTCGCCGTTGGTACCAAGAGACACGTCCAGCTCCCCATTGAGTCCCTTTAGGCGCACATCCATCAGATCATCCCCTGGTTGGGCGAATCAGTCGGCCCACCGTTGTCGTTTTCATTGTGGGTATGGCTGTTGTAGGTACCGCGCATGTCACTCATGGTGCCTACGCCGTCCTGCACCTGGCCGGCCGCCACCATGTTGCCGCCGGCGTTGATGTTCTGCTCAACCACCAGGTTGCCGGTGGCCGTGGTCAGCGGCGTGTCCAGGGTGACGGACGTGCTGGCGATCACCCGTACCTCCGGCGCCGTCACTTCCACCGCGTTACCGGCGTTCAGGCGCACCACGCGACCGCGCGCGAACACCAGCTCGTCGCCCTCATCGGTGTAAAGCGCCACCTCACCCTCGGCCAAGCCCTTGCGGCGGTACCGGCGGTCGCTGGCCACCAGCGCCACCAGGTGGCCACGGGCACCGCCCACGGCAGCGGCGATGGTCTCCGCGCCCTTCAGCGGTCGAGCCGTAAACCCGTACGGCTCCATGTGCTCCAGGTTGCGGGTTTCGCCCTTGAGCAGGCTCATCTGCAGGCGCTGCAGCCCTGCGCTGGATTCGGTACGGCCAACCACGCCCCGGCTGATCAGCAGGCGCAGGCGGCGCCACAGCGGCGACAGCAGTTTGTAAGCCTCGCGCGCATTCACCACACACTCTCCTCTTGCTCGGGCTCCGGCTGGGCCTGCAGGTCAAAGCTGCTGGGCGGGGCCACACGGATCTCGCTGCGTTCGCCGCGCTCATCGAGCAGCAGCTGCACCTCAGTGATCAGCCACTCCACGCCATCCAGCCCCAGCCAACGATCGCGCACTGGCACGATGTCCCCCGGCCGCCAGATGCCCTGGGCGTGCTGCCAGCCGGCCACCGTGTAAGTCACGCCCCGGGATTCACCCCAGCGCCGGCGCACTTCCCAATCCGCCCGTTGCTTACAGGAGCTGCGATCCACACCGGTGTCACAAACCACCAACGTGGGGCGGTACCGACCAATACCAGTGTCCTTGGCCCGGCCCTCCGGCTCGCTGGCTGTTTCACCCCAGATGGCGTCGTCGGCCACGCTTTGGCCTTGGACAATCACTTCGCTGAACCGGTCCCGATCGCTGAAGCGGCCGCTGGCCGTGCGGATGTTCTCGCCCAGGGCCAGCTCCGTGCTCAAGCGCCCGCGCGGCGGCCGGGTGATCACCAGGCGGCCATCGGCATCCGGTACCAGAATGAGTGCGCGGTAACTGGCAATCTGGGCCAGGGCCTCGGCGTAGGTCTGGCCAGGCTCCACCTCCAGGCTACGAATCGGCCCGCCCACGTTGATCTCGGCCACCACCTCAATGCCAAAAGGCCGGGCCAGCTTGCGGGCGATCTGCAGCACGGTCTGGGACGTCTCAATCGGTTGGGCGGTACCGGAGGCATCCACCAGGTCTGCCGTTTTAGAACGGCCGCTAACCACCAGGCTGTGCGTGCGGGCGTCGTAACTAGGCAGCACGTCGTCGATGTAACCGGTAATCACGCGCTCGCCGTCAATCTCTACCGTCACCGACTGGCCCGGGCGCAGCGGCCGGGGCTCAGGTGAGTCCGCCCATTTCTCGGTCAGGCTTACCTCGAAGGTGTCCGCCATCTGTTTCAGGCTCCGGCGGATGGTCACGTTCTTCCAGCCGCCGTGGAGCTTTCCATCTACGCGCAACATCAGCTCACTCACTCAGCACCTCCAGCTCCGAACCACCGGGCACCGCACCTGGATGACGGACGCGGTTGCGGGCCACGATCTCCTCGCTGCGGGTGGCGTCGCCATACAGGCGATGGGCGATCACCAGCGCCGGCATGGCGCGGCGGGTGTTGAATACAGTCAGCTCTGGCAGGGCGGTACCGCGCCGGCGCAGGTCATCCACCACGGCCGCGCGCAGAGACACCAGGCGTTGAGTGGTTGCCGGTGTGGGTGGCTCCGTGGTGGAGAGCGGGTCGGTCAAGCCACGGTGGATGGTCTCCAGGCTTTGCTGGGCACTGTCGCGGGTGTTGTAGGTCCAGCTGGCAGAGGCACGGGCAGCCGCCACGGCTGAGCCACGGCGAACCAGGTTAACGGCAGCGGTCTGCGCCTGGGCCTGCAGGCGGGTGTCCAGTGGAGCGGTTAGCGATGCGGACCGGGTCTCACCGGCACCGAACAGCGCCTCATAGGAACGCAGTGCCCGCAATGGCTCGGCCAGCCGATCGGCAATGCCCACCAGGCTGTCTATGATGGCCACGCCCAATTCACCTGGCGTGCGGATTACGCGGGCAATGGTGCCGCCGATATCGCCGGCGATGCCTTCCGCGTCTTGAAGGGCATTCAGAATGGCGGTTTCCACCTCTTCCACCCGATCAGCGGCCAGGTCGACGATCTCGAACTGCTCCTCAAACTCCGCCTGCAGGGCATCGAAGGCGCTCTCGGCGCGGTCTTCCACCACCTTCTGGGTGTCTGCCACCGCACGCGGGTACCGGGGCTTGTCATCCGCCCGAACGACGGTAAGGGTTACCCGGGCCATGCCGCCTTCGCGGGTGGTTTCGGTGATGCGCGGCTCACCAATCACCACCACCTGGTGTGTGCCGTAATAGCTGTGGCGCATCTCAAAGGCACCCGGCAGCTCCAGGGCATCCGCCAGGCGGTTGCGCTGTGCGTCGTAATCGTCACCCACCAGGTAGCCGGTGATCTGCCACTCCCGTGCCTTGCGGCCCAGGTCTTCGGCGTAAGGCTCATCACGCAGCGGGTACTCGTGCACCTCCACGCGTCGACCGGGTGAGATGGAGCCGCGCTCCAGGTATAGCACCACGCCCCGGAACTCGGCGGTGCCGTCTCCGATTCGATCTCGCCAGGTCATTGGGCTATGCTCCCCGAATAGATGGAGGAAATGTCATGATGAGCAAGTTCATTCGTTACTTTGGCGGTGGTTTCCTGGTTCTTGCAGTGGTTGCTGCCGCTTACGGTGCGATTTTTGGCGGTCCGGTTCAGCCGGAATACATCATGAAAGTGAGCGCGGAGAAGGCGACCAAGGAAGATATTCAGAAAGCCAAGGGTTACCTGGACGGCTTTCTGCAGACGTGCCCAAACCTCCTTGGGAAATTTGAAGGGCGCATTGCTGAAGGCCCTAAGATCGAGCTGCAAGAACCCGAGCCATACCGTGAAGACACATACGGCTGGCCCCTTGAGGTTGCAGTCAAGTTGGTGGTGAAGTCTGACGCAGGGGTGGCCAGCGGGCATCATCTTCGGTACTACATGTGGAACGACCTTTGGATTACTCAAAAGGACGCCGGCGCAGAATTCTGCGGTCAAGTACCGGGCCTGCATGAAACTTTGGTTTACACCAAGGGGGAACCCGCAAGCAACGCGCCGATCCCCGTTGAAGTTGACGAGGCCGAAAAAGCCGAATCGAAAAAACTCGCAAGCGATCTCGGACTTAAATACGGGCAAAGGTACAGCTACACCGAATGGAAACAGGAAACACTGAAAGGTTTCCGCTTCTACGTCCCCGCCATTGGTGACTGCGGCACCTGGACCGAGCCTAAGAAATGTGAGCGGCAAGCCAGCTATGAAGGCGTGGAACTCATCTACTGTTCTCATGGAAAGGACCGTTACGGCACCTGCACCACTCCCGGCGACGGTCCCTTCCTTGAGGGTTACTACCTTACCAAGGAAGATGTAACCCTGTTGGCAGAAGAACATCTCACCCAACAAGGGAGCTATTTCACTCTCCTTCAACTGGCCGAGGGCCGAAAACCTGAACTGTACAAACACTGAGTTCACGGCCACATCCCCCATGCCCCAGAGTCCACATCCAAATCAGGCCCGCCAGTACCTTTCTCTGGGGTTGCGCTTCTCACACGACCGTCCTGATCAATCTGAATTCTGACGGTACTTTCATTCGTGCGAAGCGCCCGCTGAGCTTCATCGTTCCCGAAGGCAGCCAGCACCCGGGCAACACTTTCGCCGATCTTGTCACCCAAGGCGGTGCCATCAATCAACTTGTCGTTTATTAACGTGCCCAAACCATAGCCAGCAGCACCCGCAGCGCCAACGGCCAACCCTGCCGCACCCACAGCCCCAAGACCTGCCGCCGGCAGCATGCGCAGAGATGGTGCCCGGCGCGCCACCCGCCAGTTGCTCACACGGTTTACGCGTCGGCCGTTTCGTCCAGCTCGTCCGGATCGGTTGCGGGCGCCGGGCTCACCACCAAATCCACCACCAGGCATGTTGACCACATAGACTGGCTGTACTCCCGATGCCTCTTCCAAAGCTTTACCGACTGCAACACCGGTTCCCAGGCCTCCAGCCCGCTGGAGCAATTTGCCACCGCTTCGAGCCAAAAGCGCGCCAACGCCACCAACCGCTAAACCGCCACCAATGATCTCTTTGCCGCTAAGATTCTGTTCGTCGAGAAGATATTTGACGGCGTTTTCAACGGCCTCATTGATCGGCTTCGCGAATTCATCGGCAGCGCTGGAAAGGGCATTTTTGAGGCGAGCAACCTGATCGAGGGAATTGGATAACGCCTCATCCAGATCTTTGCTGATGGTGCCGGCGCTACTAGTGATCACATCAGTCTTTGCTCTGGCCGATGCAATTGCGCCCTCACTTAAAAGCGTGCGCATGCCTTTGATCGTGTCTAGGTCGGCATCGCCGAAGGCCTTCGCCACAAACCTGTCTTTTTGCAGCTCGGACCCCATCTCTTGATACCTGGATGAGATGTCTTCCAATACATCAAAAGCAGCCCTGCGATCCCCCTCTGCGTTATAAAAGCGCACTCCCGTCGCTTTTTGAGCGTTCATCATGTACTTCGAGTTTGTGAAAACACGAAGTGTAGAATCCATGAACGTTGCCAAGCGTTCGGGATTTCTTTCTGTCATTGAGAGTTGTTCGATCAGGCCCAGGGTGTCTGAAAAGTCCAGGCCTGCAGCCTTGGCATTCACACCAACCCGGGCAAAGATACTGGACAAATCCTCCAGCTCAGCGTTGCCTGCCCGGCCAGCTGCGGTCATCTTATCGATGAGCATGACCGCCGTCTTTGGATCAGACAGATCAAACTTGAATGCTTCACCGGCAACACCAACCGCCGAGGCAAGCACTTCGGCATTCGCACCAGTCACCGCCATGGCCGGGTTAATGGCCATGATAGTGGCCAGAGCCTGGTCCCAGGTCTGGCCAGCCTGGATCAGGCTATTAAACCCATTGAGCAAGGAGCCAAGAGACTGGCCCGTTTCCTCACTCATTCGATGCAGCTCTTCCCTCAAGAGCCGAGATTGTTCGACGGTAGCCCCAGCGGTTTGCCGGATTTGGATCAACTGCTTGTCCAGCTTTGCTGATTCTACCGCCACCCTTATACCCGCATACCCAGCAGCAGCGCCGCCCAACATGGCAGCATACTTGCCGCCCAGGGACTCCAGGGTACGCCCGAGCCCACTGGTTGCCCGCTGCAGGCGGCTCATTTGCCGGCTGCCGTTCGTGGCCAGCTGGCGCATAGAGCCCTCGTAACGCCTGGCGTTTCGCTCCAGGTTGCCCCGGAGGTTCATCACCACGCTGGCGCGCAATTCGCTCATGCTGAGTCCTTCAGGGTTTGGTGGATGTATCGCAATAACTGGCGCGGGGTCATGCCGCGCTGCTCGGCCTCACTCCAGCCGGTGTGGGTGGCAACCCTCCAGATCGCTTTAGTCAGCGTCCGGACGGCCGCCGCCGTCTCGCCCCCGCTTGCCCACCTCCTGCTGCACCTGGTTGATACTGCCGGCGTTAAGGTTGCCGGTCGTGGCCAGCAGCAGGTCCAGGTCTTCGGGGTCCAGCTTGCGCAGCATCTTCATGTCCAGCGGGCCGCTGATGTCGCCCACGCTGACGATCTGCCGGCGCAGCACTTCCATGCTGCTGCGCGATGGGCTGCTCACCAGCATGGGCTCCACGCCACCGTCGCCGGTGGGCACCATCATCAGGCGCTCGGAGGCTTCCTGGGCGTCCAGAATGTCGCCGGCCGTGGGCTCACGCAGGGTCACTTCCTTGTGCACCTCCTCACCCAGGGCCAGGCCATGGATCAATGCAACGGTGATTCGTGCGCCCGCCATCAGATCCGCTCCACGCCGTAACCGCTCCAGTTCAGCCGCACGCCGCCGTTGCCGCTGCTCAGCTCGACCGTGTCGGTTACGAACGCGCGGCGCAGCATGTAGCCATCCCCGGTGTCGGTCTCAAACAGCACGGTGGCACCGGTAATGCGGCCCAGGGCCAGCAGGTCGGTGTTTTCGGTGTGGCGCACCGTGGTGGTGAGCGTTGGGGCTTCCGGGGTTTCCCGGTGGCCCTGCACACCACGGGGCCCCATCACGGCCTCGCGGCTCACGCCGCCCACGTTCAGGGTGGCGTCCACGTCGGTGAGCAGCTCCTCGCCATCCACCTTGACGGTGGCTTTGCCGGTAATCTGGCTCATGTCTCTTTACTCCTGTCTCTCAATGCCAGGGGCGTCAGGCCTTACTGGCGGAACTGGGTCTGCATGGCGTGGATGCGGTACTGGCCAACCAGCTTGGGCGAGTCAATCACGTTCATGCGCTTGGGGTCGGCCGGGTCGATGTTGGCGGTCAGGCTCTCGGCGTAGCCGGCGTAGTCCTGGGCCCAGCCGCTGGTCATGAAGTCGCGGTACAGGTCCAGCAGCTCCGCCTTGATCACCCGGGGCGTCACGATCGGCTGGCCAGCGCCGTAGTTGCCGGCGTCGGCATCGCCGGCCAGCTTGTGGCGCGGGTACTTCGAGAGGATGCGGCTGATCTGCTCGTAGCGGATCCGCTCCAGGGTTTCCGGCACCTGGATGTCCAGGTAGGCATCGCTGGCCACGCCGGCGCTGTTGGTCTGGAAGGTGGTGATCTCCCGGTTGATCTGCACGGTGCCGTCGTTGGCCACGGTGAAGGTGGCAATGCCGTCGTACAGCAGCAGGTTGCGCTCGGCCTTGGTCCAGGCCAGAGAGGTACGCGGGCCGATCAGCCCTGGCAACGCCAGGTACTGGAGCGGCCGGGCCGGGTCGTTGCTCAGTGAGCCCGCCGACACCATGGCGTAGGTCACCGCCCACAACCAGGTTGGGCTGGCTGCCAGGTTGGTGCCCATCACGGTCAGGTGCGGGTTGTTGTGGCCGCTGCCAAAGGTGCCCGTCTCAGAGTGAGTGCCCCGGAACGCGGTGAACGCCCGGGCACCCTGCTGCACCATTGGGCCCCAGCGGCGGTCCAGCTCGTTCTTGAGCTCTCCCAGGTTGGCGGTGTCGTTGTAGGGGCAGGCGATGTAGTGGTACCACTGGTCACCCATGGCGGCGATCGCAGCGGCCAGATCCGGATTGGCGGCCCCGTTGGCCATCGCCCCAAAGGTCAGGGTGACGCCATTCGGGCTTACCTCGTCCTGGCGGTTGAGATCCAGATCGATGTCGTTGCCGGTCTCGCCAGCCCAGCGACAGGTGAGGTTCACTTTGGTGGTATCCACGCCGTCCACGGCCGCGGTCACCGGCAAACGATCGTCAGCGGTGATGGCCGCAACCATACTCTGGGCGATATCGGCGGCCGCATCGGCGGCGTCAACCGCAACACGCACCCGGTAACCGGCGATGTACAGCGCCAGGGTACCCGGCACGGTGGCCGTGCCAGCCACGGTGATGCTCCCGGTAGCCTTCACGCCGGTACCGTCGTCATCCAGAGGGATGGCCCAGGTTTCCATGTAGGGGTCGATCTCCAGTGCCGCGCGGATCATCTCGGCGATCATGGAGCCGCGGCCGTAGAAGCGGTCGGCCTGTTCGGCGCTGGTGACCCGCTCAACCGAGAGGGCGGGCTTTTCAGCAGCCGCGCTGCGCTGGCCCAGCACCAGCAGGCGGGTCTGCCATACGCCACTGTTGGCCAGGCGGTCATCGAACTCGATGAACACGCCCGGAATGCGCAGCGCGCTGGGGATGTCATTGAATACACCGGCGGTAATCATGGCTTACTCCTGGGTGTCAGTGGATTTGGCGGCGGTTTTGGCACTCGCCTTTTTCGGGGCGGTGGCCGTTACCAGGTCGCCATCGCGCAGGCGACGGCGGATGTACTGGCTGGGTTCTACCCAGGCGCCCTCGTCCGGGATCGGCGTGCCGTTCTCCCGGCGCACCTGCAGCACACCGGCGGCGGGTTTGGCCGGGTCACGCTGGCGAGGCTTCACGTAAATGCGTTCTTTGGCCACGGATCACTCCTCCTACTCTGGCTGGTTCAGATCTGCCCGGCTTTGCAGCTCGGGATCGTCCGCATCACCCACCTGATGGGTGCCGGTGTAAAGCTCAAAATCGTTCAAAGTGTTCACATCAAAGGCGGGCGGGAAGGTCAACCGCAGCCGGTAGGCCAGGCCGTAGATCACCACGCCTTCCTTGTCGAACCGGTCGGAGTACAGGTTGTCGATGCTCTCCAGGCTCAGGCTGCCGATATTGTCCACCTTCAGCCCATGCACGGCAGGCGCCACGCGCTCCACCAATTCGTAAGCGCCCACCTGGCGGCTGTTGCCCCGGCGGCGTTCACGCTCGCCACTGGCGTGGGAGGTCACCACGTAAACCACGTATCGGGCATTGGTGGTGGCCTGGGTGTTGTCGCCACCGCCGCTGCTGCCACCCCAGGCCACGTAAACACCTGGTGTTCTTCGCAGCGCTGCGCGCAGGGTGGCCTCGCTCCAGCGCCCCGGCAGATCCTCCACCGTGCGCACGTGCGCACCCAGCACCGCCTGGCAGCGCTCGATGATGGCGTCCTCAATGGTGGCCAGCATCAGAAGCCACCGCCGTTAAAGGTGCGCCGGCCGGTGTCGAACTGCGCGTCACCAACCGAGGATTCCGTCGGTACCCGGGTGCCCAGCTTTACCTGGCCGCTGGCCACGGAGCGCAGGAACTTGACCGCGTCGTCGTAGCGCTTGGTCACCTGATCAGTTGCCCGGTTGTCGTAGAGCCGGTACCGGGCGATGTCCGTGCAGTAGGCGGTGACGATGCGCGGCACCGGGTCCATCGGCACCGGATAGCCACCGGCAGACACAAAGCCGTCGATCTCGCCACTGGCGTCCTCAATGGCCTTGTCGACCACCGACTGGTCGATGACTGCCCCAGTGCTGTCAGGCACCAGATCCAGCAGCTCGTTCTCGCCGAACCGCTCGATCAGGTCATCCAGGGTGCAGTAGGGCATGATGGCTTACTCCTCGGACTCGGCCGGGTAGGTCACGTCCTCGACAATCAGTGCCGGGTCTTCCTTGATCGCTTTCACCTGCTCGTCGGTGAGGGACTCCAGGTCCACACCGATGGGCTCGCGGCCAAAGCGAATGCCGGCACGCCGGCGACTGCCCACACGGCGGCGGGTACGCACCCACAGCGCGGCCTTCTCGCCCTCGGGCGGGTTGTCGTTGTCGCCCTCCGGGTCTGGGTCTGCTCGCCCTGGTCATTCTGGTTGCCGGTTTCCTGGGTGTTGTCACCCTGGGCGTCCTCGGGCTTGGCGTCGCCAGCCGGCTCTGCAACGTGCTGCCCAGCCTCGCCCGTGGCGCTCGCACTCTCTGGCGCTTGCGGTGCCTGGGCGTTATCGGTGGTGCCTTCCTTGGCGGCCTGGTCCTTGGCCGGCTCCGTTGCTTCGGTTTCCTTGGCGCCCTGGCCAGGTTGGGTATTCGGTTCCGCTGCCTTGGTGCTGGCGGCGGCCTTGGTTTTTGCGGTGCTCTTGCGTGCTGCCATGATCGGTCTCCTGAAAAAACCCGCCCCACGCGAGGGCGGGTTTTCTAACGCTTTACCGGGTGCCTACTGCCTTAGCTGCTGGGCAGCCAGGAGTTCATCACCAGGGTGGAGGTGTTGGCCCATTCGTTGGTCTCGCCGCCGGCGGCCAGGGCGTTCTGCAGCACCTTGCGCGCGGGGCCTTCCAGGTTGTTGGGCACCATGGTGTGGCTATGGCGCAACGCCAGCGGGCGGCCGTAGTCGCCTTTCAGCTCCTGCAGGCGTTTGCGGGCAGCCTCGTAGTTGGCCGCCGTGAAGTCCTGGCGGGACCGCACCACCAACTGCCACAGGCCGGGGCCTGCGTTCACCCGGGCATCCACGCCGAACAGGAACTTGTCCTTCATGAACACTTCGGAGTCCGTCAGGCTGGTAATCGAGCGGAAGTCATAGTCCCGGCGGCGCTGGAACACCAGCGGCTTGATCGCGCGGGTCAGGTCCATCACGTACCAGGCCGGGCCAACACCGCCCATGTCGTTGCTCACGGACTGTTCCGCGCCGTTCTCATCCAGCACCGGGTGGTCGGTGTCGAACAGCGGCTGGCCGTCGTAGCACTCGGGGTTAGCCGTGAGTACTTCCACCGCCAGTTCGTTCGGATGCTCGCGGGAGCTGCGGCCGAACTCCTGGAACACCGGCCCATACAGACCGTAGGTGTCGTCCTCGATGCTGTCGCGGGGCACGCCCTCGGTCAGCTCGAACTTGCGGTTCTTGATCGAGAAGTCCGCGCCCTCGAGGGAGTGGATAACCCGATCACCTACCCATTCGCGCAAACGCGGCAGGGTTTTGAGGAAGGGGTACACCTCCACGGCGGTGGTGCTGGGCACCACGGTACAGAAGCTCTCGTACAGGGAGCCCTGGTCGCCCAGCGAGGTCATGCCCTGCTGGAAGTTCATTCTGTAGGCCTGGAACAGCGCCTGCAGGCTTGCGTTGGTCAAATCCATCGGATGGCTCCTAGGTTATCGGTTAGGCGTTCACGCCGTTGGTCGGGTCGATGTTTACCCAGACGCCGGTGTCGTCGACGCCATCGACGATGCCTGCCACTGAGCGGGTGGCGGTGGCGTCGGTCTTGGCCACCGTCTGGTTGTCGACGATGTAACAGAGCTTGCCGATGTCGGCGCGCACAACCTCGTCAGCGCCGGCACTGTTGGCAAAATGAAAGCAACCACGGGAAATGGTCACTTCCTTGTCGCCGTCGGCACCGCCTGAGTTATCCACAAACTCGTCGAATCGGCCCAGGGCGGTCAGCCCGGTGGCCGTGATGCCCGGCTCGGCAAAGCCGCCCGCGCCCATTACAGCGATCGTGCCGGCGTAGGCAATCACGCCTGCCTTGACGGCGTGGCCCCGGCTGTAACCGGCGCGGGTCGGGGTGTTTCGGTTTTTGGTGGCCGCTACCATCAGGGTGTCCTCCCGTTATTCGGTCAGTGGTTCAACGCTCAGGCCTGGCTGGCCAGCGTCTCTTTGTAGGTCTTGGGGTCCAGGCCCATGTTCTTGCACACGGCCAGCTGCTCTTCGGTCAGCTCACCGTCGTTGTTGCCTTCAGGCTGCCGGCCGTTGGTCTGGGTGCCCTTGAGGGCGGCAATACCCGGGGCGTCCTTCAGGTGTGCCTTGAGCGCGGCCAGGCCCTGGCTCTTCAGCCATTCGGCGTGCGCCTTGCCGGCGATGCGGCCATCCTTGAGGCCTTCCTCCACCAGGTTGTTCAGCTCCTGCTGGTCACCGCCTTGCTTCAGGGCGGCCAGCTGCTGATTCACTTCGTTGTAAACCGCGCGGGGCACGTACTGGGTCAGGTCTGGTTCAGCGGCTTTGCCGGCCTTGCTCTTGAGCGCGGCCACGGCCTCGGCCGGCTTTTCGTCATCGCCCAGTTCCAGGGCCTGGCGCACTTCGTCTGCCTGGCTGGCTTTGGCTTTCAGGGCGGCCAGGTGCTGGTCGATCTGCTCGTCGGTGGCGTCGGCTTTGAGGCCCAGCGCCTTGATCAACTGTTCACGTTTCACGGAGTCTTCCTCCTCGTGTTCGGCTTCATGGGTTGCCATGCGGGCGGCGGCCAGCTCAGTGATGGCGCCGTCGTCGATGGCAGGCGTGTTGGTGAGTGCGAGATGCAACAGATCCAGCACCGCGCCAGTGCTGGCGTGGTACGGGAACACAGGGGAGAGGTAGCGGTACTCCCGGGCCTCAATGGCGGCGCGCGCCTTGTCGGTCCAGTCGATGCGGCCATACAGGCCGTCCTCCCGCCACTCCAGTGAGCGAGGGTCCACCCAACCGGCCGCCGGGGCCGGCTTGCCGTTGACCTCCGACAGCAGAATCTGGTGCTCGTAGTCGATGGCGATGTCGGTGCTGCGGCTGGACGCCTTGCGGATCACGGCCTGGGCGCCGGCTTCATCCAGCACCCACGGCCCCTGGCCCGCCATGGAGCCCCGGGGCGCATCAAAGCGGCCGGCAGGGATCAGCCGGGTCTTGTCGTCGGCCAGCCGCACTTCCAGGGCGCACACCGCAATGGGTTGGCGGGTGGTGGCCTGGCTGCAGGCTGCAAGGGTCTGGGTGTTCACTGCGTGTCGGTTCATGGGGCCAGATTGCCGGCCCCGGGTGGAGTCAGGATATAAAGCGGTTTGGTAGTTTTTGAGGTGTGGGTGGGCGCTTCGCGCAACCGTGGGTCAGACTGTCGGATCGGATGGCCCGCTGGAGGAAATCTAACGCGGGTCTAACGGGCCTTTCGGGTTTTCTGGTGCCATCGCCCCGGGTGGGCTTTCTGAGTCGCTGTAGCGGCTCTGAGGGCGTTGCTTAATTCAAACCCAGGGGGTGGCCCATGAAATCGAGCAGGGTCTGCACGGCAGCACGCTCATCATCCGGTGACAGGCCCAGCCAGGGGCGGGCCGGAATACCGCGCTCATCGTCACCGAACTGGTGGGTAGCTGCGTACACCCGATCGCTGCCGTACTCGAGCTGGTCCGCATCGGCCCGGTAGCGCTGAGTGTCTCGCAGATAGGTGTTCAATACCAGGATCTCATCCTTGCGGCGCTTCTTCCGTTTGCGGTAGGCCTCGCTCAGGGGCTCCCACGGTTCGCCTTCCGGGCTCTCCTGGGCGTCGAACCGGTCGCGGTGGCTCAGCAGCAGGTCTTCGCCGATGGCCTCGAACGCGGGGCGGGCGTTGCCGCCCCGGTCGGCCAGCGCCTGCAGGGCTCGCTCCAGCCGCTCGGTCTCGATGCGCCATTGCAGGTTCACCCCGGCCATCAGTCGTCCTCACCCCGGCGGTACAGCCGCACGCCCTGGCGCAGGCGCTGCAGCTCGGCGTTGTCTTCTCCGGTGGCGGTGGTACCCGCCCAGCCATCGCGGCCCCACTCAAAGATGGCCACGGCCACGCCCTCATCACCTGGCAGCGCAAAACGGGCCAGGTAACGCCGGCGCAACACCGCCCGCTGGTCATCGCCGGGCAGCTCGGCCGCCACCCAGATCTCGTCCGGATCGCGCAGCGCCTCGGCCAGCACGCCCAGGTATCGGCGGTCGGTGCCGGCCGGCAACTGCCAGGCATCGTCAGCGGCCTGGAACAGCGCCTCGCTGATGGGCAGAGGCTCACCAACGGCGTCATCAAAGCGCACGGGTTCACCACCACGGCGGGCACCGAACACACCGAGGAATCGGTCCACGGCGGCCGTGTCGCTCTCCGCCTGGTCCGGCAGATCAACGCCAAAGCGGCGGGGCCGGGCATCGGGTCAGTCGCTGGCCGGGCGGGAATGGCCCGCGTGTGCCGCGTAACGGGCCGTCCAGTTGCGGCGGGGTTACGCTGCGCACCCGATCGGCACCCGGGCGGTGCTCAAAGCCGGGTCGATACCCTTCGGTACACGCACGGTGCGTGGGCTGGGGCCATTGGCCCCCACCACTTTCTCCTCCCACTCGATCTCCGGGCCCTGGTCCAGCACGGTGTAGCCCCGGCGCTCGGCCTCGGCCCGGCTGATCATGTACTTCTTGCAGGTGCAGCCCCAGCCATTCTTCGGGCTCCACACACCCCACCAGGGATCGTCCAGCGGCACCACCTTGCCATCGTTGGCCAGGTGTTCCGGGCGGGGTTCTCGCTGCCGCCGTGGCGGTAGAGCCCGAACGGCCGCAGGCGGCGCAGCTCCGGGTCCGCCATCTGCGCTTCACGTCCGGCGTTGTAGCTCTGCATCAGGTTGGTTTCGTAGATCACCCGCGTGCGCCAGCCCCGGGAGCCGTTGTAGCTCCAGCCGTGGCGCTCCACGATCTGGTCGAAGTCCTTGCGGAAGTCCTGCAGGGTGGTGCCGTTCTCGATGGCCTTGAGCACCGAGCGCTGGAAGTCCTCCACGATGGCCATGCGATTGGCACCAGCGACCATGAAGGCGTGATCGTTCTCGCGGCCGTAGATGTCGGTCCAGGCGCGGGTGGGCACGGCCACCTTCTCGCGCAGGTACTCGATCTGTTCCCGGAACGGCAGGTTGCCATAGCGCACGGCCATCAGCGCACCTCATCCAGCAGGTCGGCACGACCGGCCAGCTGGGCGGCGGCCAGGGCATCGCCCATCACCTCCGCCAGGTTGCCGATCGGCAGGCTCGCCGACAGCTCCACCAGGCGGTCGCGCAGGTCTTCCAGACTCTCGGCCTGTTCCACCGCCTGGCGAATGGCTTCCACCTGGGCGGTCTCGGCCTCGGCGGCGGCTTTGGCCAGAGTCTCCAACTGTGCGGCCTGCTCCTCGCCATCCAGGTTGGGCTCGTCCTGGCGCAGGGCTGCTATCGGTTGCGGGGTGTCGGTTGGGCCGTCAGTGCCTGGCGCAGCACACTCAGGCCAGGGGCCTCCGGCTTCTGTTTCGGCTGCAGCACTTCGTCGTCGTCAGCCGCTCGGGAATGCCGGTGCGCTCATGCAGCCACCAGGTGGGGATGCGCGCACCCATGTCGACAAACACCGGCAATGACTCCGACAGCGTCTTGTAGTCCTCGGTCTCGCCCATGTCGAGGTAGAAGCGCGGGCCCGGTTGACCTTCTCGATGCCGTAGTTCAGGCAGGCCATCGGCCACAGAATATCCCGGCGAATGGTGCCGGCGTACTGGCGCACGTCGGAACGGATCAGGCTGGCCTGGCCGCGCTCATGAACATTACCCAGAGCATTGGTGTTGGTGCCTTCGCCCGTGCCGCTGGTGAGCGTGCCGCCCAGGATGGCCTTGGCCTTGGCGCGCTCGCACCAGTTCATCATGGCCACGTACACATCGGCCCGGCCCTGGGCCGCTTCCAGGAAGTCGATGGCCATGCCTTCGGGGATGATGCCGGCAGCGTTCTGGCCCAGGGTGACCACCGCCCGCAACAGGGTGGCTTTTTCCTTGTCGGAGGCGTTGCGGGGGTACTTGCCACCCGCGCCGGCATGCCGTAGATCTCCAGCAGCTGGGCCAGGTCGCCCAGGGCGTAGTTCTGGAACAGGTACGGCCACACCAGCATGCGGTGCAGGCCGCTGCGGGCGATGTAGCCGGGCTTGGCCTTGTGCCGGTGCTGAACCCAGCCCAGTGGCCATAGTGGTGCACCGGTCAGGCTCATGTCACGCAGGGTGAGCTGGTTCTGGTCATCCGGGTGCAGGCGGAACCAAGACTGCGGCCGCAGCTGCGGCTGCTCGATGTAGCGCAGGCTGCCATCACGGCCCCAGGACAACTCCAAATTGGAAAAGCCATGGCCGATGGCGGAGCCCATGTCCAGGATCAGGTCTTCCACTTCCAGCGAGCTGAAAACCTCGGCGGCGTGCTCGGCGGCCTTACGCTCGGCGCTGCTCGCACCATCCGGCGGCACAATCTGCCACTCCAGTTCGGCGGCCAGCTGCCGGCGCTTGCCCAGATCCGCACCGATCTGGGGTCTTTCTCTTCCATGTCCTCGAACAGTTCGTGCTGGGCCTTGGGATCGCCGTGCTCGGCGGCTTCCAGGATCTCGTACAGCCTGGCCGGGGTCAGCCCTTGGTGGGGTGCTCCGCAAACTCCCGCGCAGGATGCCCACGCGGGCCTCCTGGGTCTGCTGTTCTTCCAGGGCCTTGCCCAGGTCTTCCTTGCCTTCGCCGTCATCGCCAAACAGGCGGCCGGCCAGGCGTTTCAGTCCGTTCACCATGCACCACCTCCAATGCCAAAGCCGGATAGATTCAAATTGTCCCCGTCGTCATCGTTGTGGCTGCCCGGGCGGGGTGCCGGGGTGAATTCGATTTCCACGCCGTCCATATCGGAGGCGCTGTCGGCCAGCACGATGGCCATGGCGGCGTCACCGTGGCGGGTGCCGGCCTTGTTGGTCTTGCCCTCCGGCAGTCGGGCCACACCGCGCACCAGGGTAAAGGCGCGGTAGTCTTCCAGCAGCTCGTCACTCTTAGGGATGGTAATGCCGCCATCCTCAAACCGGGCCTTGTGCTTGGGCATGCGCTCGCGGTACCAGTTTTCGGTGGCCATCACCTGGTCCACCAGTGAGCCCCACTCATCCCGGGCGGCCTCGCCCAGGTAACTGCCGTTGCCCCGGCTGTCGATGGCCACGCCGCACAGCCTGGGCAGGCCGTTGCCAACGGCGAACAGCACCTGTTCCTGCTGCTTGAACGGCACGTTGTGCATCTCCACCAGGAACGGCACCGTGCGGTGCAGGGTGGAGCCGATCTCCATGGGGGCAATCACCGACAGGTCACCGCTGCGGGCAAAGTCCTGGCCCAGGGCATGGCGGCGCTGCCGGTCCAGGGTGCGCAGCACGGGCTCCAGGTGCTCGCGGATCCAGTCGCCCATGGCGTCCGGCGGGCAGGTTCCGGCAGGCGTTGAACTCGCGGGTACCGTCAAAGCGCAGCACCGGGCATCGCCATGCAGGCCTCCACCTGTACCCGTGTCAGGTAGCTGCCGCCACCCAGGGCCGGAATGC